>JAQYWI010000009.1 GCA_030145015.1 Desulfobacterales bacterium | reverse complement strand
GTTCCACCCGCACCGATTAAGGCACTGCCGTGCCTTTGTTTTTTCCCGCCTTTGGCGGAAAAACCCAAGCCACCCGCTCCGCGGGTGGTCGGTGACTCCCTGCGCTTCAGCGCAGAACTGCTCAATTGGGTTTAAGAATTATCTCCTCCCCCTTTTATGGGGGAGGGGTTAAACCAATGCTGTTGGCCTAAGAATTCATTTTTTTGGAGTTGCTTTTCTTGTGGGAGCGGCTTCCAGCCGCGATAGGTTTTATCTTACAGTAGCATTGATCGCGGCTGGAAGCCGCTCCCACAACTTAACAACGAAACAAGCCAGCAACATTCGTCCTTGTCCTGAGGGGCGAGACATTTCGAAATGGTTTCATAAAGTAAAGGATGTGATATGTCACGCGGCAGTATTTCTCTGGCAGCACTCCTGTGGTTGGTGATTGCCTTTCTTGTGCTTTATCCGCTGTCAATTCTGGTGGTGGAAAGCTTCAAAATCGCCGAAACGGGCGGCTGGGGCATCGGTAATTACCTGGAATTTTTCCAGGATACGTATTATCTTAAATGCTTTTGGAATACCCTGTTTCTGAGTACGCTGGTGCTCGTGACGACTACCGTGTTCGGGGTGCCGCTGGCATACATTTTGGCGAGATACCAGCACCGGGGCAAGACGGTTTTCACAGCCCTGATCCTTTTGCCGATTGTTTTGCCCGCTTTCGCCGGTGTATTTGCATTCATCATCTTTTTTGGCAAATATGGAACTATGAATCTGCTCCTTATGGACACGGGGTTGATCGAGAAGCCCATCAATTTTATCTACGGGCTGCACGGTCTGGTATTTATACAATCTCTGCATATGCTCCCTTTTATCGTCCTCGGTCTTTCGGCCGGATTCACCAACATCGACCCCTCCTTTGAGGAAGCCGCCGAAGTCGAGGGAGCCAGCGGCTTTCGGAGATTTTTCACCGTCACCTTACCGCTTTGCACGCCAAGCTATCTGGCGGGCGCCGTCCTCGTATTCCTGTGGCCCTTTACCGATTGGCTGACGCCGCTGATTTTGGGACAGGTGGACTTTCTTCCATCGGTTTCGTATATCAACATCTCCTATCACTTTACTGATGTGCACCGCAAGTACATGGGCATCGTGGCGGTGGTCGTTTCTTCCATCGTTTGCATTTCCCTATTTTTGTTCGCCCGGTGGTGGGTCGAGCGGAGAAAGTATACCGGTCTCTCGAAAGGAACAACCTCTGAAGGCCGTGTGATCGAACCGAGCGCACTGGTGAAATCGGGCGCCTATGTGTACATGATTTTTATCGCCATTCTTGTCCTGCTCATTCCGATCGTGCTGGGGTTATCCGCTTTTTCCAGGAGATGGACCTTTGAGGTATTTCCAACCTATTGGACCCTCGAAAATTTCAGGCTAATCTTACTGGAAAGCCCGGGTCTGATAAAAAACTCCTTCCTTTTCAGCGGGATCGCCCTGGTTTTCGGGATTGCCTTCGGGCTTCCGGTCGCCTATCTCATCGTCCGCACTCGTGTCCCGGGCAAAGATGCGCTCGACTTTGTGATCACACTGATGCTGGCGTTCCCGGGTATTGCCATCGGTGTGAGTTATCTTCTGGCATTTTGGAAAGGCATACCCTTGGCCCATTATTGGATCATTATGCCTCTGGCCCTGTTTGCACGACGGCTGCCGTATTTTTTACGCATGGCGCATTCCTCCTACCTGCAGCTGGATCCTTCGCTCGAGGAAGCATCCGAGGTATCGGGCGCGGGTAAAATTCGAACTTTTTTTCTTATATCACTGCCGTTGCTGCTCAAAGGGGTGCTGGTAGGCGTAGTGATGTTTTTCATCATGGCGTTCCAGGAGATTTCTACTGCAGTATTCCTCTATAAAGGCGGATGGGAAACCCTGCCCATTGGAATCTATTTGAACTGGCATCGCGGCATGGAGTTCGGCATCGCCGCCGCCATGGCTTTTTTGATGATTGTGATCACCTTTATCCTTCTGTTGATCATATCCAAAATCGGCGGAGGCGTCCTCAAAGCCGCCTGGGGGGCGGGGGAAAAATAAAGGTTCAAGGAAAAGCGATTTGTTCAATTGGTTCAATTGGTTCAATTGGTTCGCTTTAACAAATACAACTAATTTAACCAATCAAACCAATAAAACAGTTTCATCAATCAAACCAATTCAACAGATGAAACAGCTGCAAGCTGACTGACACCGGAACCGCGTCTGACGGAACCTTGGAACGACTGTTTAAGGAGTAAAAAACGATGGCATTTATAGAGATCCAAAACCTGTTCAAACGCTTTAAGGAGGTTGTGGCCATTAATCGCATACAGCTTGAAGTCAACAAAGGAGAAATGTTGACGCTGCTGGGGCCCAGCGGATGCGGCAAAACAACCACCCTGCGCTGCGTCGCCGGATTGGAGAAACCGGAAGAAGGCGACATCGTTATTGACGGCCAGCCGATGCTTTCGCAAGGATTCGTCCAACCCGCAAAAAGGGGCATCGGTATGGTGTTCCAAAACTATGCCGTCTGGCCGCACATGAAGGTATTCAATAACATTGTTTACGGTTTGAAACTTCAGAAGATACCCAGGCAAAAAATCCGGGAACGGGCCGAGCAGGTCTTGGAGCTGGTGGGTTTGGCCGGCCTGGAAGACAGATACCCGTCCCAATTAAGCGGCGGCCAGCAGCAACGAGTAGCACTTGCGCGGGCGCTGGTGACCAATCCCAAAGTATTGCTATTGGATGAACCCCTGAGCAATCTTGATGCCAAGCTGAGAGAAGAGTTAAGATTTGAAATCAAAAGCCTGGTCAGACGCATGGGCATCACAGCGGTCTACGTCACCCACGACCAGGCAGAGGCCATGGTGATCTCGGATCGAATCGCCGTCATGGACTCGGGCAACGTGGTGCAAATCGGCACTGCGCAGGAGATTTATAAACAGCCCGCCAATAGATTTGTCGCCGATTTCATCGGCACCATGAACTTTATGTCCGGCGAGGTCGTCGAAGTCTTGGAGGATCAGGATGCGGTTTCGGTACGGACCGAATTCAGCGACAAGATGGTGTGTAGATCACCGGACAGCACGGCCGCAACACCCGGCACAAAAGTTTATGCTTCAATAAGACCCGAGGATGTGGAAGTGTTTACGGAACCGCCCCAGGCCGCAGAAAACGTGTTCAAAGGCAAGATTGTCCACAAGGCCTATTTGGGCAACTTTTTATTCTTTTTTGTCAGCGTAAATGACACCATGATCCGGGTGCAGGTCCCGCATCACCTGCCGCAAGAAGAGGGTCAAGAACTCTATCTGTTGCTAGATCCGCAAAAATGCGTGGTCTTGACCTGACAAAACGGTCATTTCTTTTGAAATGCACTTAGGTTATGCGCCGGCGAACGGTGGCCGATATAAATTCGCTGGCAATGACCACGCCAAATACGGTTATCAGGATCACCGTCACTTCCTGCCACAAGAACTGGTTGATTGAAGAGTAAAGCAGGATGCCGATTCCACCGGCGCCAACGAAACCGAGAACGGAGGATTCGCGGATATTGATATCCCAGCGGTACACGGTGGTGCCGTAAATGACCGGCAATACCTGGGGTAAGATTCCCATCCAAAGCACCTGTAAGCGCGAAGCCCCGGTGGCCTCGATGGCCTCAACCGTCCCTTCATCGATTTCCTCGATGGCTTCGGCCACAAGCTTGCCCATAAAGCCGATTGAACGGAAAGCAATCGCCCATATTCCGGCTAACGGTCCAGGCCCGAAGATGGCGACAAACAGAAGCCCCCATACAACCGTGTTGACGGAACGTGAAGCGACTAAGATAAAGCGTCCCACAAACCACGTTATGGCGTTAAATGTCGTATTGCGGGCTGCCAGAAATGCCACCGGAAAAGCAATCAAAATAGTGACGAGTGTACCCAGCGTTGCGATGTGGATCGTTTCGATCAACGGTTTCACGAGTTGGCTGGCGAATTCCCAATCCGGCGGCCACATGCGCACCGCTAAATCTTTGGCCTGCACGTGAGCATCGAGAAAATAGAACCATGGGATGTCTAAGTTGCTGATCGACCATACGGCTACAAAGACAGCCCCCAGATACCAGAGATAACGCATCAGGGTCTCGCGCGGGTTGAAACGGCGCCACACTTCCGGGTATTTAGCGATGTTTTGTTTGACCGTCATCGCAGCTGGCCCCGCACCCAATTGGAAAAAAATTCACCGAGGAAAACAAGGGCGATAATGGTTAACAGGATGGCGAGACTGAAATCGTAGTCGTAACGGCTGAAGGAAGCGGCCAGTACCTGACCAATGCCCCCGGCACCGACAATCCCGACCACTGTAGAGTGGCGAATATTGGCGTCCAGTCTGTAGATTGAAACACCGAGATAGCGCGGCAGCGTTTGCGGCGAGACGCAATAGATTAATAGCTTGGGGAAGCTGGCACCCGTAGCGCGGATCGCTTCCAATTGCCCCGGAGCCATGTTTTCGATATCTTCGGCGATCATTTTGGAAATAAAGCTGGTGCTGCCGACGGTGAGTGTCAAAATCCCTGCCAGGGGTCCAAAACCGAATATCTTAACGAAAAGAATCGCCACGATGATTTCGTGGAACGTGCGGGATAGAATGATCATCGTTCGCGCTACCAGGTAGACCGGCTTAGGTACGAGATTGCCGGCACCGCAGATGCCCAGCGGCACCGCCAGGCCCATACCCAGAAAACTGGCAGCCAGCGCCATTTGGACACTTTCGAGCAGACCTCTGGTCAACAGTTCCCAGCGCCCAAAATCCGGGGGCACCATACGCGTGATCATTCTCAGCGCACGTGGCAGACCATTGGCCACTCTGGTCCATTCGATCCCAAGGCTACTGACCGACCAAAAAATGTAGGCCAGCGCCAGCATCGCAAGCGCGTTTCGTATCAGCGGGTTTTCAATCAATCGGATTCGGTGCCATTGAAGTCCGGCACTCCCCTGAATTTCGGCCGACACCTTCATCCGGCGGCTGTCTCCCTCGTTATTCTGTCTTTGTGTTTAGAGAGCCCTTTTCCCGTATCCTGGTCGTTGTCTTCTTCGATCTTGCGGATGGTTGTGCTCCAGTCCTCCTCACCATAAATTTCAGTAAGCACTTCGGCGGTAACCTGCTGGGAGGTTCCGTCAAAGACAATCTGACCTGCGGATAGCCCGATGATGCGATCGGCAAACGACTGGGCCAGACCTACGTCATGGATGTTCACCAGTGCCGGGGTTCCATGCTCATGGGCAAGCTCCACCAGAAGCCGCATGATCTGGCGTGAGGTTTTGGGGTCAAGGCTGGCGGTGGGTTCATCGACCAGCAAAAGATCCGGCTGCTGCATGAGCGCCCGCGAAATCCCGACGCGTTGGCGTTCGCCCCCGGACAATGCGTCGGCGCGTGTGTCCTGATAGCCGGAGAGTCCGACGCGGTCGAGAAGTTTGAAGGCGGCAACAACATCTGCGGGGGGGAATTTGCGGCGATAGGTCTTCCAGAAACCGACGTAGCCTAAACGGCCTGAGAGCAAATTCTCCATCACCGTCAGGCGCTCCACCAGGTTATACTCTTGAAAAATCATACCCATGCGCCGGCGCACTTTGCGCAGCTCACGCCGGTTCAATCGCCGCACGTCAATGTCATCGAGCATGACTTTTCCGGAGGTGGGTTCAACCAGTCGATTGATACAGCGGATCAGGGTGCTTTTGCCGGCACCGGAGGGGCCAATGATCGTTACCACCTGGGGCTCATCAACCGCGAAGCTGACTTCTTGCAGTGCAGCGGTCCCGGTGGGATAGACTTTCGAAAGACGGATAATTTCAAGCATCTTGAGTCAACGTCCACCCGCAAAGCGGGTGGCTTGGATTTTAGCGCCAAAGGCGGTAAAAGACAGGGGCGCAAAGTGCCCCAATCGTTGAAAACAACGCGGTGGAACCGGGTGCGCTTCAATGACCATACCGCTCTGTGAGCGGGATGGCTTGGATTTCCGGCCTTAGGACGGGAAAACAAGCGAACGTCAGTTCGCAATCATTGTGTTTGTGATCGGGTGCGCAGCACCCGGTCGGTATACAAACAACCACCCGGTTTGGAAAACCCAATCTCGCGGATCAGGCCGCCACCCCCACCCTGTGACAGGCGGCGGCCCTTCTCGCAAATGAAAGTGTTATTTCTTTTTCTTCTTTTTCGCTTTGCCGGCTTTTAATTCCTTGATGGCTTCCTGGGTGTAAGCCACGTTATTGGCCTTCTGGATGGTACGGATGACCTGCCAGTGTTTTGCGTAGTCAACCGGAATAAAGCAGTTGGCGCGTTTTCCGAAGTCCTTAGCCAGTCCCGTGCCCGTCCAGTCGAAGGTCAGAAAGGCCTCACTGATCTGCTTTTGAAGTTTTGGGTGCAGATTGTAAATATACCCATAGGAGGTGCCGGGAAATTGATCCGATTTCCAGATGATGCGCACTTCCGATTCATCAAACACCCCGCGCTCGACCATACGCTGCATCACGGTGGAGGCAACCGGAGCGGCGTCATAATCTCCGTTTACGACCCCCATGATGGAGTTGTCGTGCTTGCCCGAGTAAATCACCTTGTAGTCCACGTCCGGCACAACACCCATATCCTTGAATAAGGCCCGGGGTGCCTGATTGCCCGAGTTGGATGAAGGGGTCACATGCGCGACCTTGCGTCCCTTCAAGTCCTGTACGGTTTTAATATCGGAATTCTTGGGGGTGATCAACCACAGCTGGTAGCCTCTGAAGGTGCCGTCTTTGTTGCCCATCATGGCCGCAGGGTGAAATCCGGCAAGGTTGACACCGTATACAGTGGCGCCGGCCGCAAATCCGGAAATGTGTAGCCGGCCGGAACGCATGGCTTCCACCTGGGCGGCATATGACTCCGGCCCGTACCATTTCACCTGCTTTCCGGTTTTTTTCGCAATATGATCCATCAACTCTTTGAAAACGTTTTCATAAACCGAAGGATCCTCAACCGCGGTGTAGGAGAAAACGAGCATATCCGGGTCGAGCCATTCACCGGCGGCCGTCGGCGTATCGGCGAGAAGATCACCGTTGTCGTCACAATATTGAACATCCAAATCGCCGCGGTTTTTGCATTCAGTAGCTATTGCCGGGGCTGATAGACCAAGGACCAATGCCAGTATTATTAGAAAAATAGCTCCACAAAAGCCTTTACGATAAAAAAAGGGCAAGTTAACCATACGTTCCTCCTTTCTGAGAGTGTTATGAACCCCATCTAGCTCGGCGAGCATTCTTAAATGCGGCTTTTCACGAACAATACCCGGCCGAATTCCTTTTGCGAACATGCGATTTTTTTTGACAAGCAACGGTTTAATGGATTACATGAGACTTTATTAGTTACCTGCTTGCTGTATTATTGTCAATTTGTAAATGAGATTCATTTAAGCCGTTAATTTGTATTTTTCCGAATTATATAAAAAGAACTTATTATGAAAAATTTAAAGGCTCAGGTATTGATCATCGGAGGCGGGGTTACGGGAACCGGGTTAGCCCGGGATCTGGCTTTGCGCGGCGTAACCTGTGCGCTCGTCGAACAGGGCGACATCAACGCCGGGGCCTCCGGTGCCAATCATGGTCTGCTGCACAGCGGCGCCCGCTATGTCTCTTCGGATCCGGGCAGTGCCGCAGAATGTCATACAGAAGGAACACTTTTAAAACAGCTGGCGCCGCATTGTATCGAAGACACCGGTGGTCTGTTTGTGGCAGTTGAAGGCGATGATGAGAAATACGTGGCCGATTTTCCCCATCTGTGTTCCCGCTGCCAGATTCCGGTGCAGGCCTTGGACGTTAAGGAGGCACGCGAACTTGAACCGGCCCTTTCCGAAAAATTGATTGCGGCCTATTCGGTCAGGGATGCCTCCATCGACCCGTTTAAACTTTCAATGGAAAACATGGCTCAGGCTCAGGCGCTGGGAAGCAGCCTGCTGCGATTTACCAAAGTAGTTGGGTTTGAGAAAAGCAGGGAAAAAATCCAGGCGACCCGCCTGAAAAACCTTACGACCGGCGAAGAATTTAAGATTGAGTCCGAACAGGTGGTCAACGCCACCGGTGCCTGGGCCGGTATAATTGCCGGTCTGGCAGGGACCGAGATTGATATTATTAATTCCAAAGGTAGTCTGATCATCACCCACAACCGAATTACGGACAGGGTTGTGAACCGAATGCGCCCTTCCGCCAATGCCGATATTCTGGTTCCGGGGGGCACGGTGTCCATTCTGGGGACCACTTCTATCCGCATAGACAGCATGGACCAGGTGTATCCTACGGTCGAGGAGGTCGACACCATGGTGGGTGAAGCGACCAAGATGATACCGGCTCTGGAATCGGCTCGATATATTCGGGCGTATGCGGGTGTCAGACCGCTGGTTGGATCGAAGTCTTCGTCCGATGACCGCGATGTCAGCCGGGGGTTTGCTCTCATCGATCATGCTGAAGAGGGTCTCGAGAACTTTGTGACGATTTCCGGCGGCAAGCTGACCACCTTTCGGTTAATGGCCGAAAAAACAGCCGATCTGGTCTGCAGCCGACTGGGTGTTTCCAAACCCTGTCTAACCGGAACCGACCCCCTTCCGGAAACCCAGCCCGCAAGATGGACCGAAGCCGGGCTGGCATCTAAACTGTGGATGGCGCAACATGATTCGCAAGACATTTTGCTATGTGAATGCGAAATGGTGCCCAAAAGCGCTGTGGATGCCCTTGTGGATGCCATTCGTGAGCAGCAAGGGCAGCCGGATCTCAACGCCATCGCCCTGCGCAGCCGAATCGGCAAAGGCGCCTGTCAGGGCACATTTTGCGGGGTACGCGTAACCGCCTACTTATATGATCAGGGAGAACTGCAGCCGGAACAGTGCCTAACCAGTCTCAAAGAGTTTTTCGGCAGGCGTTGGAACGGGCAGCACCCTACGCTCTGGAACAAACAGCTTGTGCAATCGGAGCTGTTGGAAGCGTTGCATTGCGGGTTGTTTGGGTTGGAATTGTAAAGGTGCCCTTAAGCGCACTGGATGCATTCGACAATAATAGTTGGAATGACATAATCTCATGCGGTTACAATATAAAATTCGAATATCGAATTTCGAAATACGAAACAATTTCGAATAACAAAAATTCAAAATTAAAAATAACAAGAAATTTCTTATTCTGCATTCAAAGAGCAATGCACTTTTGCAAGCGTTTAGAAATTAGGTCATTTGATATTCGGATTTGTTTCGTGCTTCGTGCTTCGGATTTCGGATTTAATTGGCAAAGGTAACATTAAATTTAAATCATCAATGTTGAAAATGTTCTTATATGATTTCAGACTTTAAACCCATCAAATGTGATCTGTGCATCATCGGCACCGGCCTGGCGGGTATGGCGGCGGCCCTTTTTGCTGCCACCAGAGGTTTATCCGTTGTGCAGACCGGTCATATCGGAGAAATTGTTTTTGCCAGCGGTTTGCTGGATCTGCTGGGCGTGCACCCGGTGAGTGAAAAGCGGCTCTGGAGTGATCCCTGGGCCGCTTTAGATGCGCTCAAACGGGATATTCCCGATCACCCTTATGCGCGGTTAAAAAAAGATGATATCAAAGCCGCTTTTGATGAAATCTTAACCTTCTTGGAAGAAGCCGGTCTTGCCTATCACAGACGCATGGATCATAACAGCCGCGTGTTGACCGCCTTGGGTACGATCAAACCGACATACGGTGTCCCGCATACCATGTGGAACGGGGTTCGGGCGCTGGAAGAAAAACCGCCCGCTCTGATTATCGATATCCGGGGTTTGAAAGGATTCAGTGCGCGCCAGATTGCAGCGTCTTTACAAAATGGATGGAGTGATTTACGTGCCGCCCGGACCTCGTTTCCGGGTAGCGACCATTTAAGCGAGGTGTATGCGGAACATATGGCCAATGCTTTGCTGTTGCCGCACAACCGGGAGAAACTGGCAGCGGTCGTGCGTCCTCTTATAAAAAAATCAAAAATTGTGGGGCTGCCGGCTATTCTGGGGCTGTATCGAACGCATGAGGTGCTCTCCCACCTTGAGGCGTTGATCGGCATACCGCTCTTTGAAATTCCCACCATCCCCCCCTCGGTTCCCGGACTGCGGCTCAAGGAAGCATTTGAAAGAGGGCTACGCTCGAAAGGCGTTCACTATTTTTCTTTAAAGCGAGCTTTACAGGTCCGGCAACCGGCAGGCGGGCATTTTGAAACCCATATCGGCAGCAACGATGTCGAACACATCATTCACTCCAGGGGAATCGTCCTGGCAAGTGGACGATTTATCGGAGGCGGGCTGCATGCCGACCGCAAGCGTATTCACGAAACCCTCTTTGGTTTGCCAGTTTACCAGCCCGACAGCAGGGCAAAGTGGCATCGCCGCAATTTTCTGGATCCCCGTGGACATTTAATTAATCAAAGCGGCCTGGAAATTGATGACAAATTTCGTCCGCTAAATCATTCCCGTCAACCTGCTTTCGAGTCGCTTTTTGCGGCCGGTTCGATTCTGGCACACAATGACTGGAAACGCATGAAATGCGGTGCCGGCCTTGCCATCGCCACCGCATTCGGGGCCGTTAATTCCTTTATCAATTGATGCTTGATTTTTATCCCGAAAATCGATTAAACAGTACGATACGATTTTTAATTCTTTGGCGATGGGAGTGTTAACAACCACCCGCCTGGCGGGTGGCTTGAATTTTCGACCATCGACCCCCCGAAGGCAAAAGCCCGTCAGCGCTTTAAACTTTGCGGTTGAAATCGTTTCCTTGCAAAGCATCCGGTTTAATACCTGAATCTTGCATGAAAAGTAATGAGAAGTTGGGATTATGTTTAATGGATGAGGATCATTTTATCTCATTAATTTTCACCCTCCAACTCGTGCAAAATCCAGGTAATAACAACCTGTAACCGATCAGCGTGAGACGGATTTATTAACCATAGACTATGTCAGGCAAGGAGTGAAAGATGAATCTCAATCGACCCAATGCAAACGAAGCGCTTCAAACCAAAAACAGATCTCGCGACGTTGCACCCCAATCCGGTATCTGCAGCAGATGTTTGGATGGTTGCAAAGGAAATTGCGATATGTTCAAAGCCACTTTCCGGGGGCGGGAGCTTCTTTACCCGCAGCCCTTCGGCAGTGTTACCGCCGGGGCGGACAAGGACTATCCGGTGGATTACTCCCATTTAAATATTATGGGGTATGCCCTTGGCGCCAAAGGGGTTGAAGCCGATCCCGATAAGGCCACCTTTCCAAACGTCAATACCGAGACCGAATATGGCGTTACGAATAAGGTCAAGATGAAAGTGCCGATATTCACGGGTGCTCTCGGCAGCACGGATATTGCGCGCATAAACTGGGATCATTTCGCCATCGGTGCCGCCATCAGCGGGATCAGTCTGGTGTGCGGGGAAAATGTTTGCGGGATTGATCCCGAATTGGAATTTGGCGACAACGGTCTGATCAAAAGCTCGCCGGAGATGGATCGCCGCATCAAGGAATATCGCCGCTACCACGAAGGCTATGGCGATATAATGATTCAGATGAATGTGGAGGATACCCGTAATGGCGTGGCCGAATATGTCATTGAGAAGCATGGGGTGGAAACCATTGAATTAAAGTGGGGCCAGGGTGCCAAATGTATCGGGGGCGAAATCAAAGTGAACTCTCTGGAGCGCGCCATTGAATTAAAAAAGCGAGGCTACATCGTAACTCCGGATCCGGAAGACCCTGCGCATCAGGCCTCTTTTAAGGCCGGACCTCTGAAACAATTTGAAAGGCATTCGCGCCTCGGTTTCATCGATCAGGAAAGCTTCATGAACGAGGTGCAGCGTTTGCGCAAACTGGGCGCCAAACGCATTACCCTCAAGACCGGCGCCTATCCGATGAGAGAGCTGGCCATGGCCATCCGCTGGTGCAGCGATGCCGAAATTGATCTGCTGACCATTGATGGGGCCCCGGGCGGAACCGGAATGAGCCCCTGGCGAATGATGACCGAATGGGGCATTCCTGCTATTTACCTTCATTCCATGGCCTATGAGTTAAGCGAACGGCTTGCAAAAAGCGGCAAGCGCGTTCCGGATCTCGCTTTTGCAGGCGGCTTTTCCTCTGAAGACCATGTTTTCAAAGCCCTGGCTCTGGGCGCACCGTATTGCAAAGCGATTTGCATGGGCCGGGCATTGATGATTCCGGGCATGGTCGGCAAGAATACCGAAAAATGGCTGCGGGACGAAGATGGGGGCCTGCCGTCGACCGTATCGAAATTCGGATATACCAAAGAAGAAATCTTTATGAACTATGAAGTTCTAAAGGCCAAATACGGATCAGAGATGGACAACATACCATTGGGCGCTGTTGGGCTCTACAATGTCGTGGATAAAATCAAAGTGGGGCTTCAGCAGCTGATGGCAGGATCTCGCAACTGGGAAGTGGGCTATATCGGCCGGGACGATCTATTCTCCTTGACGGAAGAATGTGCCAACATCACCGGCATCAAGTATGTTATGGATGCGTATCGGCAGGAAGCTTTAGAGATCATCGATGCTTAAACTTTTAGAAATGGTTTTTATTTAGAAGTGATTTCAAAACCTCAGATCAGGTTCAAGGGCAAGGCGCAGGCCGATCGATAACGCGCAGCATACATGGGTATGTGAGCATTTATCGGAGGCCTGCAACGCAGCCATTGGGCCTCAGATGGGGTTTTGAAACCACTTATAGCTCAGTGACCCAATTGAAGGAGGTAAGAGATGGCAGATACTACTTTAAAGCGGATTTTGGCAAGAGATCCGGAGGAGAAAGAATTTCACCAGGCTGTAAAGGAGGTCATTGACTCCATAAAGCCGGTTTTAGACCGCCACCCGGAATATCGCCAGCTGGGTGTTCTCGAGCGAATCACGGAACCCGAGCGCGTGATCCTGTTTCGGGTGCCCTGGATGGATGACGAAGGCTATGTGCGCGTAAATCGTGGGTACCAGATAGAAATGAACAGCGCTCTGGGGCCCTTCAAAGGCGCGTTGCGATTTCACCCTTCGGTCAGTCTTGGCATTCTAAAATTTTTGGCCTTCGAGCAAACCTTTAAAAACGCCCTGACAACGCTGCCCATGGGCGGTGCCCAGGGAGGATCGGATTTTGAACCCAAAGGAAAATCAGATAATGAGATTATGCGCTTCTGTCAGAGTTTTATGAGCGAGCTGGCCCATCACATCGGCCAGGATACGGACATCCCTGACGGTGGTCTGGGTGTAGGGGCCAGAGAGATCGGGTATCTCTTTGGCATGTATAAAAAACAACGCAATGAATTTAGCGGCGTATTGACCGGCAAAGGCTTGCAGTGGGGCGGAAGTTATATTCGTCCCGAAGCAACCGGCTACGGCGTTGTCTATTTTGCAGCCGAGATGCTCGCAGCCCGCAATGATACCCTGGAAGGCAAAACCTGTCTGGTGTCCGGGTCCGGGAACGTGGCGCAACACACGGCTGAAAAACTTATTGAACTGGGCGGCAAAGTTCTGACCCTCTCTGATTCGTCCGGCTATATCCATGATCCGGAAGGTATCGATAAACAAAAGCTGGATTTCGTCAAGCGCTTAAAAAATCTCAAACGGGGAAGAATCAAAGAATATGTCGATAAATATTCCGAAACGGTTTATACGGAAGCCGACACCTCACTGGATAACAATCCTTTGTGGAACCAAAGGGCCGATTGTGCATTTCCCTGTGCCGTGGAAAACGAAATTTCGGAGAATGATGCCTACAATCTTCTCAACAATGGCATCAAATTGATCTGCGAAGGTGCCGACATGCCCTCATCGCCGCAGGCTGTCAAAATCTTTTCGGATAAAAAGATTCTCTATGCACCGGGCAAGGCCGCCAATGCAGGCGGGGTGGCTGTATCCGGATTAGAAATGGCCCAGAACAGAATGCTCCTGAACTGGTCTGCAGAGGAGGTCGATCGCCGTCTTAAAACCATCATGCAGAACATCCATCAAAACTGCCTGGATGTGGCGGCACGCTACGACGCGCCGGGCAACTATCTGGTGGGCGCCAACAGTGCCGGTTTTGTGCGTGTTGTCAATGCCATGCTGGATCAGGGGTTGGTATAATACCTGAATATTGCATGAAAAGTAATGAGAAGTTGGGATTATGATTAAAGGATGAAAATCATTTTATCTCATTACTTTTCACCCTACGGGCGAGCCGGAGGCTTCCATCTGCTGCGTTATTAAGGCAGAGGCATAGTTCACTATAGCCTCAGCCTTAAGTGCCTTGCAGATGAAAGCCTCCGACTCGTGCAAAATCCAGGTAAGACCTGAATCTTGCCCCGCGTCGCGGGATGAAGCGTCTAATTTTATGATACGAAGGAGCTCCTCATGAAAATTAATGAGAAGTTGGGATTATGTTTAATGGATGAAAATCATTGTTAAGCGCTTAACCTTTGCCTGAGATACGTGTAAAGATCGATCACCTTAAGATCTGAACCCGTGCCGCTCTGGGCACATGAAAAATGAATCTGGCACTTGGGACAGGCGGTGATAAGGGTTTGGGCTCCGGTTAGGACGGCTTCCTGCAGGCGTTCATCCTGAATGGCTTTTGAATAGCTTGAGCATGCCATCCAGGCGCTGGTCCCGCAGCAAAGCGCATTTTGGCGGTTACGCTCCATCTCCACCAGTTCAGTACCGGGAAGTGATTTTAAAAGCTCACGGGGCGGTTCATATACCCCTGCCAGGCGACCCAATCGACACGGGTCATGATAGGTGATGCTGCCGGCAGAAGCCGGCTGGAAGGATAAGCCTGCACCCGGGAGTTCGCGCGCCAGAAATTCCGTCATGTGCAACACTTCAAAAGGAAGCTCGCCAAAATATTTTGGGTAATATTTTTTAAAGGTGACATAACCCTCCGGGCAACTGAAGAGCACGGTCTTGGCACCGGAAGATTTAATCACTTCAAGATTCCAGCCGGCCAGCTTGCGGAAGGTGGTATGGTCTCCGCACCATAAGGCATCGTGTCCGCAACAGCGTTCATGATTGCTGATGACGGGTTCGATTCCCATTTTATTTAGCAACGTGAGCACACTTCGGCCGGTCTCAAGGGGAGACAGATTCAAATATCGGAAGGTCACGTCAAAGAAAGGCAGGCACCCCACAAAATAAAAATATTCCCCGGTGTCTCCAAAAGCCCCCGCTTCACGGGCCCACTGTGTACGCTGCTGTTTTAAGTCACAGGTTTGTAAGCCGGCGACTGCCTGCAGGATACCGTGATGGCTTTCTTGAGGAAAATTTCCGGCGATACGGGCCTCCTGGCGGTGGGCGCTGATGAATTCAGGGAAATCAATCTCTGCCGGGCAGCGTTCGCTGCAACTCGCACAGCTCAAGCAGGCCCAAATTTCGCGACTCTGAACCAGGCCACCGTCCGGATCCAGCACGGCCTGCTTGATAAGCTGTCGCGGTGAAAATTTAGACAGTTCACGGCTGATGGGACAGCTTCCGGTACACAGGCCGCATTCCATACAATAGTCAATTTGTTTTTGGGTAAGATCCATATCCTTATATGATTGAAGAATGAAAATTGAATATTGAATATTTGTGGATGTCGCTTCGCTCTGTCATTTTTATAATTGACCCGCCGCAGGCGGACCTTAAATATTCATTATTCAATATTCAATTTTCAATTACCGGTTTTTCCCCAAGCGTTTTAAGTAATTCAACAAAATGGTGGATCTCTTCCGCAAACGCTGCTCCCTCCGATGCTGAAATCCATTTCAGCCGCAGGCGGCGCTCGTCAATCCCCAGCAGCCTGAGGATTTCCCAGGTCTCCTCAACGACCTTCTGGCATCTCACATTACCTTCCAGGTAATGACAGTCGCCGATATGTCAGCCGGATACCATTAAACCGTCTGCCCCTTTAAGGAAAGCCTTCAACAGGAAGCCGTGATTGATTCTGCCGGTACACATCACGCGGATCAGGCGTACATCGGTCGGATACTGGATGCGGGACACCCCTGCCAGATCGGCTCCGGCATAAGCGCACCAGTTGCAGACAAAGGCTAAGATTTGCGGTTGTTCATCGGAAGCCATGGGGATTCCCTATTAAAAATTGAAAATTGAAAATTGAATATTTATGGAATTCTGTCCATTTTATTTTTTGTGGTTGCTGTTTTTCTGGAGGACGCGAAAATTGCGGTTAACTCTTCGGCCTCCTGTAGCAATGGTTCAACTATATTCTTTTTCAAAAGTGTTTCATCGATGATAAATTCCAACCAGAATGCAGCCTCATCTGTTTCCTCCAAAACGATACTTATCTTCGCTATAAAGCGGGCTTTTGATTGTGAAAGGCAAGTGGCGCGATAGTTAGCAGCAACAGACGTTGAACACTTGATGAGCTGTCTCCGGATATGCTTTCCCAAGGTGTTTTCCGGCAAAGCAGTCGCTAACTTAACGCAGCGATGTGCAAACGCTTTTGTCCTTTTTATCAACTCCTCGCTTGTCATAAAATATTCAATCTTCAATTTTCAATATTCAATTGCGAAAGGTATTCAATCTTCACTATTCAATTGAGAACGATCTTTAATCATCGTATTGATTTGTTCATCTTTGAAATGAGATAAGGAGGCCGCTCCGGTGGGGCAGGCCACGTTGCAGACCCCACAACCGGTGCATAGTGCTTCTGTCACCATAGCCCGCTGCCGACCTTCGGTAACTTCTGTTACATTGATGGCCTCAAAACAGCAGGCCTTTTCACATTCACCGCACGCCCGGCAAAGTTCGGCATCCACCCGATTGATCATGCCTTCAGCAACAATTTCCTTTTTGGAAAGCACGGTGACTGCCCGGGAGACTGCACCGCGGGCTTGAGCGATGCTTTCATTGGCGAATTTGGGGCCCTGGGCCAGTCCGCAGAGATAAAAGCCGGGTGTTGCAAAATCAAGCGGTCTGAGTTTCGGATGGGCTTCCATAAAAAACCCATCTTCATCCAGAGGCAGACGGACTGCATCAGTCAGCTGTTGGCTTTCTTCGTGGGGACGAATGGCGGCACTCAAAACCACCAGGTCGGCTTGCAGCTGAACCGTTGCCTGCAATTGCGCATCAAAAACGGAAACACCGAGGGTGCCGTCCTGATTGTTTACCCGGGGTTTGTGATCAAGCTCGAATCGATAAAAACGAACGCCGTGCCGGCGCGCTTTTAAATAGTAGGTTTCCTTAAAACCGAAGGTGCGGATATCCCGGTACAGGACCGATATCTGCGCCTGCGGGTTAATGCTTTTTAACTTCAAACTGTTCTTGATGGCAGCCGTACAGCACACCCGGCTGCAATAAAGATATTCGGGTTCACGCGAACCGACACATTGAATCATGGTGACGCGCTGCAGTTGCTTGGCTTTGTCAGGCTTTGATTTCAACAGATCTTCAAATTCTTTTTGGGTGATCACCCGGGGATGCTGGCCATAAAGATATTCCGAGGGGGTATGTTCCTGTCCGCCCGTCGCCACAACCACGACACCATGCGAGATGGCCTGGGACTGATCTTTGACCGCAATATTAGAAGTATAGTTGCCGCAACTTCCGGTAATGGATACCACCTGCGCTTCCGTGTAAACAGTGATCAAGGGTTGATTTTCAACTTTCTGAATAAGATCTTGAACATATTGGGCCGGATTGGCGCCGTCTTCGGTGTAATAAAGCGTGCGGGCATTACCGCCTAATTCAGCGCTTTGTTCCACCAGCGTGGACTTGAATCCCTGTTCCGCAAAGGCTTGGGCGGCGCTAAGACCGGCGAGCCCGCCCCCGATCACCAACGCTTTTTGAATCACCTCATAAGCAGTTTCGTAAAGCGGTTCCAAAAGGCGTGCGCGGGAAACAGACATTCGCACCAGTTCTTTGGCCTTATGCGTTGCGGCTTCCGGTTCTGCCTGATGCACCCAGGCATCCTGCTCGCGAATATTGGCGAGTTCAAAGAGATAGGGATTGAGGCCGGCTTCTCGCAGGGTGTTGCGGAAAAGCGGCTCATGGGTTCGCGGTGTGCAGGATGCCACCACCACCCGATTGAGGTTATAGTCTTTAATCGCCTGTTTAATTTCCTGGAGTTGATCGGTGGAGCAGGCAAACATGCAGTCGGTTGCATATTTTACGTTCGGCAGGGTGCGGGCAAACTCGGCAACGGCCTCCACATCGACCACACCGGCAATATTGATACCGCAATGACAGACAAAAACACCCAGACAAGGTTCTTCTCCACTGACGTTGCGTTCCACCAGGGTGGGCGGGGCCGTCACCAGAGAGCCTCTTGTTTCGGCCAACAGGGCGGTTGCCCGGGCGGCTGCGCTGCTGCCCTGTTGGACGGAGTCCGGAATATCTTTGGGCCCCTGAGCGGCACCACAGACATAGATTCCGGGCTTTGAGGTGGCGACCACGTCCAACGGTTCGGAGGCGCAGAAACCATACTCATTTAATCTTAAGTCAAGGCGTTTTGCCAATGGCACAGTGGAAGCGTTCGGACAAAGACCGACGGAAAGAACGACCATATCATATGTTTCTTCCTGGAGGTGATGGTCCGGCCCGGCGTAAGAAATGCTCAAGGTATCATCTTCGGGGTTTGGAATCACTCTGGAGATCAAGGACCGCACGTAGCGGACGTCATTTTCTGATTCGGACCTCTCGTAAAACCGATCGAACCCTTTACCGTGGGCCCGAATATCAATGAAAAAAATGACGGTGTCGATGTCCCGGGCATGTTCTTTGGTGATCATGGCCTGCTTGGTGGCGGACATGCAGCATACGGCCGAACAATAATCGTTTCCCATATGGGTGTCACGGGATCCCACACACTGGATCCAGGCGATACGGCGCGGCATTTGGCCGTCAGAGAGGCGTTGGATGTGGCCCTGGAAAGGACCGGCTGCGGAAAGGATGCGTTCGTATTCCAGACTGGTGATGACATTGGGCCACCGTCCGTAACCATACTCTCCTTTCCGGCGCGCGTCAAAAGGTTCAAACCCCCCGGCCCAAATCAGCGCCCCGGTGTCCAAGGTGACGATTTCATCTTGCTGGTCAAATATAACCGCCTCATTTTTACAAACTTTTTCGCAGATCCGGCACTTTCCTTTTGTAAAATAGGTGCAGTGTTCTTTATCAATGGTGTAAACAAGGGGAACAGCCTGAGGATAGGGTATATAAATGGCTTTACGCTGATTTAGATTTAAATTGAATGGATCGGCAACTTTTTGAGGACATTTTTCAGCGCAAATGTTGCAGGCCACGCACCTTTCCGGATCAACGGCGCGGGCCTTCTTTTTAAGGGTTAATTGAAACCGACCCGGCTCACCGTCTAAACTGAGAACATCGGTATACGCCAAAATATCAATATTGGGATGATTGGCCAATTCCGCCAGCTTGGGGCCCATCATGCAAGAGGAGCAATCATTGGTGGGAAAGGTTTTGTCCAGCTGCGCCATGACACCCCCCACATTGGGCCTTTCTTCTATCAGATGCACTTTAAAGCCGGAATTGGCAATATCCAGTGCTGTCTGGATACCGGCTATGCCGCTGCCGACAATTGCAATGGATCCGATCTTTTCTGTATGTGGTGTTAATTGGTTTGGGGTCATGAGCGATTCCAGAGGTTGAGTTGCCGGAGAAGAGAAAAAGGATCTGTAATATGTCGCGAGAGCCATTTTTCGACTCCGGCGACGTTATGCGCCAGTCCAATCAGCTCGGTAAAATAATAGATCGGGAAAGAAAATTGTTTTCCCCAATCCGCTCCGATCGCTTCTTGATGCATATCCAGATTCGCCTGGCACATCTGGCAGGATACGACAATGGCCTGGGCACCGACCCGCTGCGCCATCTCATACAGCTTTCCCACCAGGCGAGAAACAATGTCCCGGCGCGAAAACACCTGACTGGCGCCACAACAGTCGGTTTTGTATGGCCAGGAAATCGCGCAACCACCCAGATTCTGAATGATGCGATCCAGCGCCTGGGGATTTTCAAAGTCGGTTGCCTCGGTGATCTCCGGCGGACGGTTGGCCATACAGCCGTAGTAACTCACAACCTTTAATCCCTCCAGCGGTTTGCTGATGTTCTGGGCGATTGTTTTTAGCATAGGGTCGCTGGCCAGAAAATTCGCCAGATCCCATACTTTGGGCAGGGAAGCTTCCAGGTGAATACCGTAGCGCTGTGCGGAATCCTGATTGAGTGTCCAGGCGGCCGTTTTGAGTCGATTGAAACACATGGGGCAGGGAACCAGCATATCCGGATGCGGAAGCTTGGCTGCCAAATTCAGCGTTCGACCGGCCAGTTCGATGCCTGCCAAATGATCAATGCTGTGGGCGGCGGTTGCTCCGCAACAATTCCAATCGGGGATCTCTTCTAATTGAATGTCCAAAGAAGCGCAAATTCCTAGAATAGATTCGGCGTAATCTCTTGCGGTTCCCTCCAGTGAGCAGCCGGGATAATAGGTTACCTTCATGACGTAATTTTCGCCTTGGAATTTCTAAAATTTGTTACAAATAAGCTGGTTTTTTGAGGCTCCGATATTTGCCTCACATATGGAATGATGGAATGGTGGAATATTGGAATGTTGGATTATATACAAGTTTGTCATCTTAATAGTTCCGTCAAGTGAAAGGTATACCAATAGCCCATTATCCCATCTTCCCCAAATTCATTATCCCATCATAGTGCTGAAGTTTCACTCCGTGCCCAGGATTCCATTATTCCGATTTTGAGCGAAGCGTTAATGACGACCCAGTATTTTGCGGACCTCTTTTTTCCCTTTGATTGATTTGGGAAGCATCGGAAATCGTCTTTTGCGCGTCATCTGCCAGCCCAGCTTGACTTCATTCCGCCAGGCGCCTGCCTGCCATAACCGCAGGAGCTCACCGCTTCGCAGGAAATATTGCGGCAGAAAGGTTGTCTCAAATGCCCGGCCCCATCTCTTCACATCTTTTAAGAAGGCGTCATGCAAGGTTAAAATCTGCGGCTGGGGGCAGGGAATGCCCTTTTGGACGGCCATTTCTTTGAGACAATCCATGAGTTCGGCAATTTTAACATCATTCGGACAACGCGTTGTGCATGTTTCGCAGGCGGCGCATACCCAGATCGTATTACAACTTAACACGGTCTGCGGTTGCCCGATAATCACCAGGCGAATCACCTCGTCCGGATAAAGATCCATGGCAAAGGTGACCGGACAGCCGTTGGTGCACTTGCGGCATTGAAAACATGCGCCCGCCTGATAGGGCCCGACGGCTTCAAGCTGTTCTAAAAAATGATAATCAGGTGTTAACGTTTTCTGAGACATGGATTTTGACCCACTTCCCCCAGCGTTTGCCGAACCTGCTTGTGGACTACCCTAACTCGGACAAGCCGGAACAAATTGCCACAAAGGCACCAAGACACAAAGCGAAACCTTTGGTTAATATTCATCTTTGCGTCTTTGTGTCTTGGTGGCGTAAATGTTTTGCCATAAAATGCAAAGAATTCACAACTAAGACTCTAAATGGCTATTTGAGAGGCTTTTTGGAACAGCCCGGGGTTAGGGCTGTAACCCCTTATTAAAATGGAAGCGGCTGTCTTTGTCAAGGGGAAAAAGCCTCGGGATGCGGCTATAATCCACTGTAATTTATAAGGATTAATCCAATCGATAAAAGCAGGCTGTAGATCAGTGCAAGCTTGGCGGTTTTTGCCAGCGCTTGATTTAATATGCGGCCAGCTGGATTTTTCCAAATAAGGTGCATTAGAGAGAGCGCCGTCGGCAGGGAAAGAAACGGCAGCATCACCCAGGCTGACATCCGACCGCTCATCCACAGGATTATTGGAATGGCGTATGCGCCGGCAAGCAACAACACATACTCTAGTCTTGATCCGCGCTTCCCGATGATGACCGCCAGGGTGCGTTTGCCGGTCTGACGATCCGATTGGATATCTCTCAGATTGTTCACCACCAGTATAGCGGTGATCAATAATCCTTCGATTACGCCCATTAACCAGACCAGCGGCGTTAGATGCAGCGCTTGAACATAATACGTGCCGCAGACGGCAACCAGACCGAAGAAAATAAAAACAAATAGATCGCCCAGTCCGTGGGAAGCCAGGGGAAAGGGGCCGCCGCTATAGGCCAGCGCCGCACAGATACAGGCCAATCCGATGATGAGAACCGGCAAGCCGCCTATGATTAACAGATAGATGCCCGGGATGAAACTCAGGATTAATGTTAGAACCATCCCTGCTTTTACCTGTTTCGCCGGAATAAGCCCGCTTTGCGTCACCCGAGGCGGCCCCAGGCGATCCTGCGTATCAATGCCCTTGAGGTAATCGAAATAATCATTTGCCAGATTGACGCCGATTTGCAGAAGCAGGGCGACCATCAAAGCGGCAAACGCCGGAAGCCACACAAAGCTATGGTCCGCGACCGCGACTGCCGATCCCAACACCACCGGGGCTATCGCCGCCGGCAGCGTGCGGGGGCGGGCAGCAAGCATCCAGGCATTAATATTCGTTTTATCTTCAGCTTCTATAGCGTTCAAATTTATACCCCAATTGAGTTAAAAACCAATTGGTTGTTATTAGAACCTATCTCAAAAATGCATTTAACACCCGACGGTGCAGTTTTAAACCTATAAAAAGTGCTTATAACAGCACGTGCGCTAAAGTGACAAGTGAACTAAAGTGACTAAAGTTAATGAATTCTGTCATTTTTATAAAAGATGGAGCGCGAGCGACGCCACAACTTTAGGCACTTTAGATCACTTTAGGCATTTTAGGCAC
The DNA here is from genome assembly GCA_030145015.1 of Desulfobacterales bacterium. The sequence goes on along the minus strand of JAQYWI010000009.1, from coordinate 34,060 downwards.
TTCTAACTTTAGAGCACCTTTGGGACTTTTTTTCTCCGTCTTCCAGGATGAACTCCTAATTTTGAGATAGGTTCTAGTTATTGTTTAATTTGGTTCTTCCGTCCGATATCGATTCACCTTCAGCTCCAGATTGTAGATCACAAAATAGAGTACCAATCCCAACAGACTCATGGCCAGGATACCCGCATACATTTCAGGGTATCGCAACACCTGGTAAGTTTCGACAACGATATAATACCCCAGGCCATAGGTCGTTAAAGACTGCTCGGCGATAAACAACACGGCAATTGCGGTTCCGACAGATACGCGCAGCGCCGTCAGCACGGCGGGCAGGGATGCCGGAAAGTAAACATATCTGAAAAGCGCCCGGCGGCCGGCACCCAGCGATCGCACCGATAGAATCAATTCCGGATGAAGATTGGCCGCTTCATCCCTGACCACAACCAGAATATGGAAAAAGATGATTAAAGCGATCAGAAATATTTTTGAAATATCCGTGATGCCCATTAAAACATAGATGACCGGCAAAAACACAATTTTGGGGATCGGATAAACAATGGCGATCAGGGGTGCGAAGATGCGATTTACTTTGGGAAGCTGCCCCAGCCCCAATCCGATCGGCACCGCGGTGACAACCGCCACCCCGATGGCGGCCAGGACACGACCGCTGCTGGCCAAAAAGTGAATCCCCAGGTTGCCGAACAAAGAGGCGCCGAATATCGGTAGTACCTCAAGCGGTGAGGGCATGATAGGCCGGCGGATAATCCAGGCCAGCACCTGCCATATTGCAAAGAACATCAACAGGCCGATGATGGCTGCTTGGGTATTTAACCTGCGTCTCATTTCAGCGACCCCAGTAAATTGCGTAACGCTTCGCATTTGTGTTGAAACTCATCTTGCATGCGGGCATCGGGGAACCCGGCACATGCATTGTCCATAATTTGGGCTTCCTGGTTACAGCCTTTCTGTAACACCAATATTTTTTTGCCCATGACGACGGCAACTTCAATATCATGTGTGACGATAACATAGGTTAAATCCGATTCATGGTGTAAAGTGATAATGAAGTTTTGCAGATCTTCGCGGGTAGGGACATCTAAGGCGGAAAAGGGCTCATCCATCAACAGTAAATCCGGTTGCATTGCCAGCGTTCGCGCGATGGCCGTTCGTTGGCGCTGTCCGCGGGACAGGTGCAGCGGATATTGATTTTGAAGGCCCTCAATTCCCAATTTTTTGAGCCAATCGTCAACGCGTTGATCGGCTTGACCCGGCAGCAGCTGTTGGTCGGCCGGGGCGTGTCGGCCGTCGGATCCGTAAAATCCCCAGATGGTAAGGCCCAGGCGGGCATTTTCTCTAACCGTCTGCCAGGGCAATAAGCCGTGATCCTGCAGCACCAGCCCGCTGCGAGGTCGCGCACGGGAAATCGGCTTACGGTCGATGTTGATGGTGCCTGATTGCGGCTGGCGCAAGCCGGCCAGTAAATACAGCAGGGTTGTCTTGCCGCAGCCTGAAGGACCGATGATCGAAAGCGCTTCACCGCGGCTGACATCCAAACTATACCCTTGAAAAACAGGCGGATGCCCGCTGTAAGCAAAAGTTAAATCGTTGATTGCAATCATCAGACAGAGTTTTCCAGGTATTTATTTTTTCCTTCATGGCAGGTAGTCGGTAGTGATGGATTCTTTATATGGAAGCGGTGCCTTTAGCAACCCTTTTGACACCATCCAGTTCATCACATCTGCCCATTGTTCTGCACTGGGTACCTCCCGAAGGGGGAAAGGCGGAATGCGGTAGGTTTGCTGAATGTTTTTCGGCACTCTGATTTTTTTAAGTAAAAGGCCCCGATATGATTCCGGGTCGGCGTTGATATCCTGTGCAGCCTGATTCCAGGCCTTTAAAAACTGGCGAACGGCAGCGGCTTTGGTTTTTAAAGCCTGAACACTAAAGCTCAACACGCTGACGCTGTACTGGGGATGGGTGGAATCATCGACTACCGCACCGGCGCCGGCTTCCAAAGCGCTTTTGGCCAACGGATCCGGCAGGGTGGCTGCCTTTAACTGGCCCTGTAGTAATAATTGATACCGCTCCGGAATGACCGGGACGGATTTTTTAGCAATCTGATCTGGCGCCAATCCACCGGCCGCCAGCAAGCGGTCCGTTACGTATTCGATGATGGTGTTTTTTGAGACGCCGATTGGGATCCCTTTCAAGTCGGCCGGGGTTTTTAGGCCGCTTCCGGGTGCGGATAACAGGCGAAACAGGGGATAATGCGGATAGGCTTTGCGGGCGGAGACAATGATCTGAACCTGGACCCGCTCCCGATTGAAGTTGGCCGTCGTGCCCATTTCGTTGAGCATTCCGTCAATGGCGCCGGATTGCATGAGCTGATCTCTTTCCAGGCCGCTGCCCACCGGCACTGCCGTGACGATAACGCCATGCCGTTCAAAATAACCCTTTGCCTGGGCGACATGAAAGGGCAGGGTATCCAAAATTGGCAACAGTGCAACCTTTAGAGAAGTAGCCGATTGGGCCTTTTGGGCAAAGAGGTTTGTCGGCAAACTCGGCATTATCAGCAGGACCATCAGCAGGACCATCAGCAGACCGATGACAACCGATTTTCTGAATTGTATTTTTGGTATCATGTTTTCACCTTTTAATAGAGTATTGGTTTTGTGCTCTGGCTCTGAATAGCAAAAAAGGGGCCAGAGTGTAAAGAGTGTTACTGATTTAGTCACAATTTGGGGTTTCAGGATTTGTTTCCCAAAAAAGATAACAAGACCAAAAAATTTGGTATCCCGGAATGACACGCGAAAGGGGTTGGTGGGTGAAGAAAAGAACGGGGTTCCCGAATATTTCAAACCGCAGAACCGCAGAATCCGCCGGAGGCGGACAGAATGTCGAAGTGGATAATGTTGTCTTATTTTTTCAGAAGCTTCTGCTGTTCGAAATTCCTTGATCGATATTCGATATTCAAAATCTAATCTTTTTGAGTTTCTATTTAGGAAATAGTTCCGATAGATGAATATGGTTAATTAATTTATTTAAATTATTCCTGCGGCTGCCATGATATCCGGCACCAATTCTTCTTTGCCGATGGCCATGATATGCACGCCATCACATATCTGCTCTTCATGGATGCGTTTGATCATGCGGCCGGCAATTTCGATGCCTTTGGTTATTGCCTGGCCTTTGGGTGCCGATGCCATTTCATCGATCAAATTCTGAGGGACAAAAACCCCGGCGATATTTTTATTCATGAAACGGGCCATGGGGGCGGATGTTAACAGAATGACGCCGGCCAGAATTTTTACCTTAAACTGTCGGGCGTAGTCCATGAATTCTTTAAACCGGTCCAGGTCATAAACGGCCTGGGTCTGAATAAACTCGGCGCCGGCCTCGATCTTTTTTTCAAATTTGATCAGTTGCGGTTCAAGCGGGTCCGCCTCGGGCGTGACGATGGCGCCCGCACAGAATGAAACCGCACCGTCCAGTTCGTTACCGCCAAGATCTTTGCCTTTTTCTAAAATTCGCACGGTTTTCAGGAGCTGGCTGGAATCCAGGTCGAAAACACTTTTGGCATCTTTGTGATCGCCCAGGATAATCGAGTCACCGGTTAAACACAAAAGGTTTTGAATTCCCACAGACGATGCAAAGAGAAGATCGGCCTGCAGCGCCAGCCGGTTCCGGTCCCGACAGGTCATCTGCAAGATGACCTCTCCGCCCCCTTCTATGACCTTCAGGCAGCCTCCCAGAGAAGGGTAGCGCATCACCGAGCTTTGATGATCGGTCACATTCATGGCGTCGACCTTATCTTTTAAAAGCGCGATGTGGTGTTCAAATTTTTCAAGGTTCGTCCCTTTGGGAGGGGCGACCTCGCTGGTGACCACAAATTTACCGGATTCAAGAGCCTGTTTGAATTTCGTTGCCATCGTAAAACTTCCCTTCTATTTTAGGTCCATCGATAAATCACGGAAATTCTTTTATTTTTCTTTTTTTACGAATTAACCAATAACCAATAACTAAATTCAAGCTTCCTGAAGCTTGAATTTACCCGGCTTGGGCTCTCCCTGATGATTACGGGGTTTTTGATATATTCGCATGGAATCCAGCCGTCCCAGCTCCTGGAGGCGGTTATAAATCAACGTCCAGACGCAGTCTTTGGCCACGTCAATTTCGCACTTGCCGTGGTTGGTCCCGCCGCAGGGGCCGTTGACCAGGCCTTTGTGACAGTTGGTCACCGGACAGATGCCGCCGGTTTCACCGATGATGCAGGTGCCGCACTGGGTGCAGATCTCATCAAATAAGCCCACAGCCGTCTCCTTGCCGATAAACAGGGTGTCCAGGGCCGGGACCACCATTTTTTTTAGCTGCCGGGCGATGGTTTGAACACCAAAAGCACATGTCATGATCAGCAGGGCATCGGCCTGGTTGATCTGCTCGCCGAAATCGCTCAGAAATTCGCGGGTTAAATTGTCGCAGGCCACCGGTACCACCGTCTGACCGGTGACCATTTTGCCTTTTTCGGATAGCTCCTCTTTCATTGCACGTACTTCAGGCTCGCCGCCGGTGCGTGTGAGCGTCACGCAGGTTCCGCATCCAATGATGAAAATCCGGTTGAATCCCTTCAGAAGGCGCTCAATTTCTTCTTCCGGCTTTTTTTGCGTTATGGATCGAATCATATCCCATTCTCCTCTTTTTCAAGATCGCATCGGAGGCAGCGTATGGCTTCGCTGTAAGCCTCCTCTTCGTTAAATCCTTTTTCAACTTCGCGGAAATCCTTTATCCGTTCTTTGGCATCCTCGAACTCGACGTCGACCCGGGGTTTGTCTTCGGTGCTTTCTTTTTCAAGCGCCAGTTTAGTGCCTGTATGCCTGGAGGACTTTTCATCCGGGATATACACGCGACTCTTGTCGCCACCCAGGTATTTGTCGATGGCGATGGCGGCACGTCTGCCGGATGCAATGGCGCGGATGACAAACGTCGGGCCGGTGGTAAAGTCCCCGCCGGCAAAAATGCCCGGCACATTGGTGGCCAGCGTATTGGTGTCCACCACCAGGGTGCCCCAGAGTTCGCGCTCCAGCTTGCTGTCGGCGTCCAGAAAAGACATGTCGGCGGCCTGGCCGATGGAGATTATCACATTGTCGGCATCCACAAAGCGGGTGTCGTCGAGATCACAGGTGGGGTTGAAACCACCCTCATCGTCAAACACGCTTACACAGCGCGAAAATTCAATTCCAGTCACGCGCCCCTTTTCGTGGGTGATTTTACCGGGCGCCAGGTCGGGGTTGATGACGATGCCCTCATCGATGGCCTCTTCCACGTCTTTTTCCCAGGCCGGCATCTCATCACGGGGCTCCAGACAGAATAATTGCGCTTCCTGCGCGCCGGCTCTTAAAGCGGTGCGGGCAACGTCCACGGCCACATTGCCGCCGCCGACAATCACCGTTTTGCCGCTAAGGGGCACCTTTTTGCCTGTGCGGACCTGGGTTAAAAATTCAAGGCCGTAGTAGAGGCCCGCCAGGCTCTCTTCTTCGCCGGGAATGCCGATTTGTTTGCTGGCCTGGGCCCCGGCGGCAATAAAGACGGCACTGAAGCCCTCATCGAGCAGGTCGTTAAAGGTGTGTTTGGCGTCAATGGGCGAATTGTAGCGGATTTCAACCCCGCAGTTTTGAATATACTGGATCTCCTCTTCGATGACCTCACGCGGCAGCCTGAACTCGGGTACGGCAATTCCGAGCATGCCGCCCGCCACGGGCTGGGCTTCGAAAACCGTGGTCTGATAACCCATTTTGGCCAGAAAATAGGCGCAGGTTAAGCCGGCCGGACCGGCGCCGACAACAGCGACTTTTTGAGGACGGGTTACCGCAAACGGCTCTCTTTGCGGCCCGATATTTTCAAAATACCAGTCCGAAGCGACGCGTTTGAGAGCCCGAATGGCAACCGGCTGATCGAGCTCACCCCGCCGGCATTTGTATTCGCAGGGATGGATACAGATACGCCCGCAGACCGCCGGAAACGGATTGCGCTCGCGGATGATCTCCACAGACTTGGCGTAATCCCCGTCGGCGATGGCGGCCACATAGTTGGGCACATCAATGCCGGCCGGGCAGGCATGCTGACAGGCGGAGATGACCATCGAATCGCACACCGCCCCGGCACAGCGATGTTCCTTGATGTGGTCCTCATATTCTTTGATGAAGTATTTCATGGTGGAAAGGGCCGGTTTGGAACAGGCCTGGCCCAGGCCGCACAGGGATGCCTCGGTTATGGTCTCCCCCAGCTCGCGGATGGTGTCAATATCCTCCATGCGGCCTTCGCCGCGGGTGATGCGGGTGAGGATTTCCAGCAGCTGGGTGGTGCCCAGACGGCAGGGTGCGCATTTACCGCAGGATTCCGACTGGGTAAAACTCAAAAAGAATCGCGCGATTTCAACCATACAGTTGTTTTCATCCATGACCACCATACCGCCCGATCCCATGATGGCCCCGATGCGCTGGACCGTGTCGTAATCGATGGACAGATTCAAAAACTGGGGGGGCACACAGCCGCCGGCCGGCCCGCCCATCTGGACCGCTTTAAACGCCCGGCCCTTGGGTATGCCGCCGCCGATATCATAGATGACCTCTTTGACGGTGGATCCGATGGGCACTTCTACCAGCCCGGTGTTATTGACCTTGCCGGCCAGGGAAAAGATTTTGGTGCCCTTGCTGTCTTCGGTACCGACCTCCCCGTACCAGCCCGCTCCATTTTTGATGATGAGGGGGACATTGGCCCAGGTTTCCACGTTATTGATGTTGGTGGGTTTGGCGTCGATGCCGGCCTGCGCCGGAAAGGGCGGCCGGGCCCGGGGCATGCCGCGCTTGCCCTCGATGGAGGCCATCAGGGCGGTTTCCTCACCGCACACAAACGCGCCGGCGCCCAGTCGCAGCGAGAGATCGAAGTTAAATCCGGTGCCCAGAATGTTTTCGCCCAGAAGCCCCAGTTCATTGGCCTGCTCGATGGCGATGGTGAGATGTTCGATCGCGATCGGATACTCTTCGCGGACATAGATGTAGCCGTACTCGCTGCCCATGGCATAGGCGCCGAGCAGCATACCCTCCACCACGGCATGGGGGTCGCCTTCCAGAATGGCGCGATCCATAAATGCGCCGGGGTCGCCTTCGTCCGCGTTGCAGACGGTATACTTGGGCCGACCGGCGGCCTGGCGGGCGAATTTCCATTTAAGGCCGGTGGGAAATCCGGCGCCGCCGCGGCCTCTGAGTTTGGCAGACTGAACCTCATCGATCACCTGTTCGGGCGTCAGCTTCGACAATGCTTTGACCAGCGCCTGGTAGCCGCCGGCGGCAATGTAGTGTTCGATACGGGTGGGATCGATACGGCCGCAATTGGCCAGCACCCGGCGCTCCTGTTTGGCATAAAAGGGGATCTGGTTGCGGTAAAATATCGGCTGCAGGGTTTTGGGCGGGCGATAGGCCAGGCGGTCGATGAGCTGGCCGCGTTTCAAGGTCTGGGCGACGATCTCGGCTGCATCGTCCGGTTCCACTTCCTGGTATTGAACCCCCATGGGCTCAATGGCAATCACCGGCGCCTTGGCGCAAAAACCGTGACAGCCGGTGGCACGGATTTCAACCTGGCTCGAAAGCTTCTGGCTCTTGACCTCGTCTTTTAAAGATTCCAGTACTGCGGCGGCACCGTATGCCCGGCAGCCGGTCATACACACATGCACTTCGACAGTCCCTTCTTTTTTGCGGGACAATATCTTGTTGCGGAGCCACTCCAGCTTTCCAATGGATGAAAGCTTCTCCATTTGGCACTTTCTCCCTTATTTTTTGTGATACTCCCCCAGGACGCTGGTTACCTTGGTCGGGGAAAGTTTACCGAAATAATCCCGGTTGATCATCATGGTGGGTGCCAGAAAACAGGCCCCCAGACAGGCAACCGTTTCCAGTGTAAATTGATAGTCCGGGCTGGTTTCACCTTCTTTGAGTCCCAGCTCTTTTTGCATCAATCGAAGAACACTGCGGCTGCCTTTGACGTGGCAGGCAGTGCCGCGGCAGACCCTCAGAACGTATTTCCCTTTGGGCTTCAGGGTAAATCCCGAATAAAAGGTGATAACCCCCTGAACTTCAGACGGAAATATATTCATGGCCTCGGCGATCGGTTCGATCGCTTCAGGCGGAATATAACCGGTATGCTCCTGTACTTCCTGCAGCAGGGGTATGAGACCCCATCTGTCACCTTTATGCTTCTCAATGATTTCGTGGATCTTGTCCCAATCAATCTCCGGTGGTTTCATATCTGTTGTCCCAGTGTTTGGTGGTTGGTGTTTTGTGTTAGGTCGATTACTTCGATAAGGTGCTGTTTGAAATCAGGTTTAGGGTTCAGGATTCAAGGTTTAGGGTTGAAGGTTGAATTTCTTGATATTGATCGTTTTGAGCCTTAAACCTTAAACCTTGTACCTTGAACCTTTATATTTTTTTTATCCTAACCGCACAGGTTTTCCAGCCGGTTGCGTTCGGGTCGGCCAGGTCGGTTAGGTCGAAAAGGTTCATGGCGTCATTGGCATTGACCGCCAGGGGAACAAATACCTGGCCGGGTCGCATGCGGCTGCTCCGGCCAATTTTTCGTTTGATCACTCCCCAGCGGGATTCTACGCTTACCGTATCACCGTCTTTTAATTTCAGTTTGGCGGCATCCGCGGAACCAATGGCAATATCCCCGTCTAAATCGAGATCCTGAATGCGCCCGGAGGCACTCGTACGGGTGCCGCTTCCCAGGTGGTATCGTAAAGATCCCAATATGGCCGTAAAGGGGTAGTCGGTATCGCCGGGCCCATTTGAGGTTGAAACCACCGGTGCAAAGGATATCATCTCGCTGGCGCCATCGGCATGAAAGGCGGCCATCGGGCTGGACGCTTTTACCCAGCTTTGTCCATGGCCGTTCATTTCAGCATAGGTTGGAATACGTCTGCGAATCTCCTCACGGATTTTTTCTACATTGCCGTAGCGTTCAGGAGCGCCCAGCCGGGTGGACAGCAAATCTAAGATCTCCCAGTCGGGTTTGGCTTCACCGGGCGGCGGCACCGCGGGTGAAAAACTCTGGATTCTTCCTTCCAGATTTGTAAAAGAACCACTTTTTTCACTGACAGCAGCTCCCGGCAAAGCCACATCGGCCAGCTTGACGATTTCATTATTAAGAATATCCTGCACTACGACAAACTCCAGCTTTTCAAGCGCGGCTTTAACCCGTTCAGGTTGAGGCAAAGACCGCAGCGGGTTTTCGCCCATGATATACAGCGCTTTGAGCCCACCGCTTTCGGCTGCTTCAATGACACGGCTCATATTGAGACCGGGGTCCGGCGAAATTTGTGCCTTCCAGTTCTTTTCCCAGGTTGTCCTGGCCGCATCTTCATCCAGGGGCATCCGACCGGGGAGCAGGTTCGGTACCGCGCCCATGTCCATGGCGCCGGCCTGGTTGTTTTCTCTGGCAAGGACATAAATACCGGCACCTTCAGTTCCCAGGCTCCCGGTCATCAATGACAGATTGAGAATCGCGTCCATGGTATGAATGGCGTATCGCTGCTGCAAAATACCATGGCCGATGACAAAAGCGATCCGCTTTCCTTTTAAAAGTTCAGCAGTTGCATTCAAGCGTTGCATCTCCAGGCCGGTGACGCGGCTGACTTTATCCACATCGAGCGCAGACAGGCTATAAGTGAAGATGTTGAATGCCTCGGCATACCGATTGATAAATTCAGAGTCGTAGGCATTTTTTGCATGCAGCAAAGCGGCCAGGGCGTTGAGCAGTTCCAGATCGGTCCGGGGGTTAATCGGCAGCCACGACGATGCGAAACTGACCAGCTCTGTTTTGCGCGGGTCCACCACGATCAGCGGCGTACCCTGCCTGGCCGTACGCTTGAGATAGTAGCTGACCACCGGAAGGGAGTGGTTGGGATCCGCTCCCAGCACGAGTATGACTTCTGCATTTTCGAGGTCGCTGAGCGGATTTAAGCGACATCCACCGCCGGTTTTTTGATCTAAAGATGTCGACAGGAACTGCCCGGAGATATATCCGCCGTTATCGATATTGTTTGTGCCGATGAGTACGCGGGCGATCTTTTGGAAAAGATAGTTTTCTTCATTGCTGCACTTTGATGAACCCAGAAAAGCGATGCTCTGGGGGCCGTTTTCGGCTTTAATTTGATTCAAGCGCCCGGCCACCTCATCCAGGGCCTCTTCCCAGGGAACCGGCGCCATGCGGATGCTTTCATCTTCGCCCTTTTTGGGCATCAAGGGTGCGATTAAGCGGTCGCTTGAATTCAAAAAATCATGGGCGAAATGGCCGCGCACACACAGGGTCGCTTTATTGACGGTATCCGGTAGATGCGCAGGGTTGACGTCGATAATTTTGCCGGCCGATTGGCCCATTGCCAGGCTGCAACCGACGCCGCAAAAGCCGCAGATCGAAAACGATTCCTTCTCCGGGCTGCCGACGTACCGGGTGTTTTTAGCGGAGAGCGCACCGGTGGGACACATGGAAACGCAGGTGCCGCAGAAAGTGCAGTTTGATTGCTCTAAACCCTGTTCATGAACGGTTGCCGGGCGGGAGGGAAAACCGCGCAGGTTGTAATCGATGGCACCCACACCAACGAGTTCATGGTCCGCCCGGATGCATTTTCCGCACAGGATGCATTTGCTCAGATCCCGAATAATAAACGGATTGGCCTGCTCCAGGGGTTTGTAATTGGGCATCGGATAAAGGTCCGTTTCGCCGACGCCCATTTGAGCGGCGAACCAGCGCAGCTGACAGCGGTTGCCCTTGCTGCAGACGATACAGGACTCCGGATGTTCGGCGATCATCAGACGCACAATGTTGCGGCGATGGCTCAGGATGCGCGGAGTTTGGGTTCGAATGGTCATTTCCGGGGCCACCGGTGTGACACAGGCGGCCATCAGACGTCCGGTTTTTCCATCTTCCACCAGGCACAGCCGGCAGGCGCCAAAGGGTTTCAGGTCCGGATGATAGCAAAGGTGGGGAATTTTGATGCCATCTTGCGCAGCAGCCTCCAGTATCGAAGTTCCGGGCGGACAGCTGATCCTTTTGTCATCAATAGTTAAAACCATGTTCTCCAAGCGGCTGACTCCTTTTCTGAAGGTTGGCCGGTGGGCCCGTTAACCCGTTAACCGGTTGGCTTGTTAAAAGAGATGAAATGATGGACAAACGGGCTCAACGGGGCAACCGGCAAACGGGTGAACCTATTTTAGTTTTGCTGCATCCAAATAATATTTCAGCTTTGCTTCGCCACCGATCGTGATGATGTGAACGCCCTGACAGAGATCCTTCAAGGCCTTGACGATATCCGCAAATATTTCAGTGCTGGCTTTTTGTTTGTCCGGGGCTTGGGCCAATTTTTGGATAATCCATTCCGGGACCAACCCGGATTTCAAATGCCGGTTGAGAAAGCTTCCCATGCCGGCGGTGCGCAGGATCATCACCTCTGCGATGACCGGTACGCCAAATGTATCGACGCGTTTAATAAATTTTGCGAATTGGTCGACATCAAAAATCGGGGTTGTCAGAAAATACCCGGTGCCGATTTTGGTCATTTCCTCCATTTCCTTCATTTCCAGATCGGGCACATTCTTACCCCAGGCGGATTCCACGCCGGAGCCCACCAGAAATTCGGCTTTGGACTTCAGGGAATCGCCTTCAACGGTCTGTCCCTCCTTAATATGCTGCAGCACGGATTGCAGTTTGCCGGAATCAACATGGAAAAACATCATTTCCTGCAAGCTGTCGCCGGTGATGCGGTAATCCTCGGTAAACACCAGCAGATTTTCAATCCCGGCCTCATGCGCTTCGATCAGATCTTTTTGCAGCTGGGGGCGATTTTTATCCCGGGTTGTGGTCTGGTAAATGGGTTCGAATTGATTTTGATCTAAAAGCCGGCAGGTTTTTATGGTATCTCCGACGACCCCTTCGAATTCCACTTCGGACAATGAGACGCCATCAACACGCCCGCGCACCTTGGATAGACTCTGGACCAGATCTTCCGGCTCCTGATCGATGGGCGCCTGGATTTCCGAGGTCACGACAAATTGCTTTTTGTTTAAGGCTTCCTTTAGTTTCATGATGCCTCCTTGGCTGGCTGTGTGGCCGCCTGTTTGCATGCGTGCGTTTAACGCAACTCGAGTAAACGGGCCACTTCCTCTTTTAGCTGGGGCAACGGAAACGGTTTTGAAAAACAGGCATCCGCGCCGTACGCTTTCATTTTTTTAAACTTATCTTCGTCCAGATAGGCGGATAGCACGATGATCTTGGTGTTCTCTGTGTCGGGATTTTCTTTAATTTTTTTGCAAACTTCATAACCTTTTATATCCGGCATCATAATGTCCAGTATCAGCAGATCGGGCACGAAGTGATTGACTTGCAGCCCGGCTTCAAATCCATCGGAGGCTGAGATAACCTCATAATCAAATTCGTCCTCTTCCAGCGCCTGCACGATGGTTTCAACAATGATGGGGTCATCGTCGACTACCAGAATCTTCTTTTTGAGGCCGTTCATTTCCTGCGCCGGTATCGGAATGCCCTGCTTTTTCATAAAAGCTTCCAGATCCGAACGGTTGATGCGGCGGTGTCCGCCCACGGTTTTGTATGCTTTGATATGACCGGAGTCGATCCAATTAATAATGGTTTTAGCCGACACGTTGCAGATTTGACTGGCTTTGAAAACGGTCAATACGTCTTCCATAGAAACGCTCCTTTCCCTTTAGTGGTTGTCAAAAAAACATTGCGGTATTCGAACGTTTTTTTCTACAACCACTGATGCCGCCCTTCCGAATTGCGGGACATTATTATGGAAAGCGGCCAATTACAGTTATTACAGTTATTCTAATAAATATAGTTTTATCAGTTTGTCAAGTATTTTTTTATTTTAGGGTGGATTTTAATATAATCTACTAGAAATATAGGATAAAAAATTTAATCTGGGCTGAACTGGGGATTATAGAAATTATAGATTTTATAGAATTTAAAGATAATATGGTAACCGACAACGGGCAGACGGGTTCAATCCGCCCTAGGCGGACCGACCTAAGAGCTGGAAGGTGTGATCATTAGGTATGGGCTTCGTTTTTTTCAGCTGATTGCTGGAAGATTGGAAAGGTTATGGTAAAAGTGGTTCCGGACCCCACCTTGCTTTTTACGTCAATATCCCCGCCGTGATCCTTAATGAAGCCGTAGCATACGGATAGACCCAAGCCAACCCCTTTGACACTGTCTTTGGTGGTAAAAAAGCTGTCAAAAATCTTTTTAAGATGCTCTTCCTCGATACCGCTGCCGGTGTCGGCTATTTCGATTCTGACATTTTCATCGTCGGCAGCGGTTGTCACGCTCAACGTGCCGCCGTCGGGCATGGCGTCCCGGGCGTTGGCGACCAGGTTTAGAAAAACCTGCCGCAATTGATCTTTTGAGGCGTTGATTTTCGGAAGCCTTTCGTTAAAAGATGTTTTAATTTTTATATCATTTTCCTGTAATTGTTTTTCGTGCAAAAGCAGGATTTCATCAAGCGCCGTATTGAGGTCGACGGCCTGTTTTTCTTGCTGGTCGGGTTTGGAAAATGAAAGCATTTTTCGCAACATATCGCTAAGTCTGACCGTTTCAGACAGCGCCATATCCAGAACCTTACGGCGCTTGCTCTGGGGGGAAATCTCGGTCTTGAGCAGTTCAAGGGTGTTCATGATTCCGTAAAGCGGATTGTTTAACTCGTGCGCGATCTGGGAGGTCAAACGCCCCATAGCTGCCAGCTTCTCGGACTGCAGCAATTGCTCCTGGGTTCGCCTGAGCGCCCGTTCCATTTCCAATCGTTCCTTTAGATCAACAAAAGAGCCCACTGTAGCGATTTCTTTGCCGTCAGCGTCATAAATCATCGCTGCCGAAAGGTTGCCTTCAACCACCGTGCCGTCGTGTCTCACATACACCATCGGATACGCCTTCAGCCGGCCCACCCCGCCATGCTCCGGGCTTCGCACCATTTGCATAACCTTGCGGGCTGTCCCTTCGGGATAAATCCGATCGATGTTCATTTTACCGATGACATTGGTGGCGGTGTATCCGAGGGTTTCTTCAGCCGCGCGATTCCAGATCAGAATATTGCCTTTTATATCGGCGGCCATGATCGCATTGGGTGAGCTTTGAATGATTTTATTGATAAAATCATGGGCTTCCTTTAGCTGACGCTCCATCAGCTTTCTGCGGGAGATATCGATATTGAGTCCTTCATAACCGATCACATTCCCCTGTTGATCATAACGGACATGCCCGGTAAGCAACACGGGCACCGTGCTGCCGTCTTTGCGTTTGAATTCGACTTCGTAATCAATCACACGGCCGTGGCGTTCAATTAATTTTTTGAATTTTTGCCGATCCTGCGGCCCGACATACAGATCGTTGGCGATATCGATGTTTAGAAATTCTTCTTTACTATCATAGCCCAGCATATCCAAAAGCGCACGGTTGGCGTTTAAAAATTTTCCTTCCTTGCTGCTGATGAACACCCCGCAGGCCACGTGTTCAAACAAATTGGTAAAATCCTCTTCCGAGGCCCTGAGCATTTCTTCGCGCTTTTTGCTCTCGGTCACATCACGATAAATACTCAGCATCGATATGGTACCGTCCTCATTTTCAATCGGTATTTCCGTCAGGTAGTATGTCTTGTTTACCAGCGGTATAAATACTTCCCGGCTGATTCTTTTGCCTTCAAATACTTCATCTGATCGGCACCAGGGACATTTTTCACCTTTTTGATTTACCAATTCGTGGCATTTTTTACCGATGCCATCGCCAAATTCGGCAATCATGGCGTTGTTCATATATTCAACCACCAGATCATGACTCATGACATAAATGCCGTCATCAAAAGCGTCCAAAATCGCGGTTGATATTTTTATGTTTTTATCCATGGTTGTTCACCTCTCAATGATTTAAAATCGCGGAAATTGGAATATCAATCGGGTATATATAACGTTTAGGAAGCGCTGGCAACTACCCCGGGTCTGGAAGGGGTCTCTAAAACCCGACGGCCTTAAACGTTTTGACGGCAAATCGGAGATTTAGAATAGTTGACGCAATTTAATTAATATCTATTTTGTGTTATGAATTTACCAGCAGGCCGCTGGCCTTTGGCTCCTGGTTACAAGTTTTTTATGAATGTCGCACGAATCGATTTAGCCAGCCGCCAGTTGCCAGCCTGCGACGAGCTGTTCGGCTTCGAGCTCACGGCCGAGAGGCTCCCTTCGGCAGGCTCGGGGCCCGAGCTTGTCGAAGACAGCCGAGTCGAAGCAAGTAGCCTGTAATTGACCAGCGGCCAGAAAAAAACAAGACATTTAGAATAAACACCCCAAGATCAGAATAAACGAATAATGAAATGAGGAGGCACATCAATGCACAAAAGAGTTTCCGATATTATTGAGATTGCGATCAAAAGGGAGGAAGACGCTTACGACTTCTATATGGATATCCATTCAAAGGTCGGTGACCCGGGTGTCAAAGACACTCTGGAATTTATCGCCGGCGAAGAGAAAAAGCATAAGGCCTTTTTGGTGAGCTATCGCGATGGCAATTTCGGTGATAAGGCTTTGAGGATGAGCGCTGTGGTTGATTATAAAATTGCAGCGTATTTAGAAGAACCTGAGGTAGCTGAGAATATGAAACCCGAGGATGTTTATCTGGTGGCCTCCCACAGGGAACAGAGATCTTATCTTTTCTATACGGAGTTGGCCAACCTGCATGCAGATGGTGAGCCGCAGGAAATGTTGCTGAAAATGGCCAACGAAGAACTGAAGCATAAAGAGAAGATGGAATATCTCTACGCCAATACGGCCTTTCCGCAGACATCCGGTGGGTAGCCCCGGATGTCCGGTTCCAAGGTTCTCCGTTCAAAGGTTCAGAGGTTAGATTACAGAAAGTAAAAGCCATCGGGAAGAGTTAAATAGTTGATTGGTTAAATGGTCAATTTGTCATTGGATTCAATCCGTTCTAAACTATTTGACCATTCGACCAATTAACGAATCGACGAAATTAACGGCTGAGCCGCCAAAGGTAAGAACCCTTGAACCCTGAACTTTTGAACCATGAAGCGCGCTTAGCGCGCTTCGATGGGGATGGTGGTGACCGGAATCGGGGAGTTTTTAACCACTTTTTCCGTTACACTGCCAAAGCGATAATGCCCTTTCTCGCCATGGCTGGCCATGACGACCATATCCACTTTTTCATTATCGATCAGCTTTAAGATTTCCTGGGCCGGGTCGCCGACGGAAATATGTTTGATATACAACGGACAGCCGTCCAGATATTTTTCACATACCTGTTCCAGTCTCTTGCTGGCTGATTTATCCGCCCATTCCATTAATTTGTCCACATGGGATCGATCAAAATCACCATACCAGGATTCATGGTGGGCAATATCCTCGATTACATAAAGGACATGGATTTCGGCCTGATATTTTTGAGTTAGCGAAGTCACATACGGCAATGCCTTTTCCGCACTGTTTGAAAAATCAGTCGGCCAGAGTATTTTCTTCACTTCCATGCGCATTCCTCCTTTTTTTATCGCCTCATTTCGTTCTGAACAGCGGTATAAAATCCACTTCTATTCTATAATACGGATTCTTTGCTGGTTGTAAACATTAAAACCTGAATTGAGTGTTTCAAATTTTAAAAAGGATATCGAGTATTTTTTTAGAGGTATATTCACCGGTATCGGCCAGTGCATCAGTTGGCAAAAAAGTGGCGGCATTGTGGGAGAAAAGGCAGGTCGCTGAAGCCGGGAATTCATCATCCGCCCGGTAAAATATAAAATTTAGAGCGATCTTAGGCAATGGGTAGACCCGGATTGAAAAATCACCGGCTCCGTCACTTGATCCCTGCGAACCTTCGAAATGACGCGTGACCCGGTCGATATGGTTTTCAATCTGTTCAATGTGATTGACCAATTCCCGTTCCACGTGCGAAGCAAACGCACCGACGTAGGGCATGCTGTCGGGCATCTCCCGAAACGCCCGAAACGGCGTTAATTTGCATGAAATCAGTTGTGCCTGCAATGCGTACAGAGAGATGATGACGCCCCTGGGTCCGTTCTCATCTTTATCTGCGAGTTGAATGCCCTCCGGACCCATTCGGCAAGATTCACCGAATGCGCGGAAGATATAATTTTTTCCGTTTTGTTGAGCGGGCAGTTTCTCTGCCAGATCCACCGGAATTGGGTTGTATAGCCGGTCTAGATTATGTTTGATGATCTCAGCGTAGTTGCTCATCTACAGGTCCAGTTAATGCGGTAACGCGTTAACGCGGCTTGACAGGTTCAGCGTCCGTTTACGGTTCTGGATTTATTTTGAATACAGCCACTACAGCGAAATCGACCCCCTGTCAAATTCGCCGGAGCTAAAAATGCGCGGGTGCATTTTATATTTAATCTCATCAAAAAAAATCCCGCCTAAGCGCTAACTTCTGCGGGATTTTATAGTGGTTGTCAAAAAAACGTTCCAGTATTCAAACGTTTTTTTGCTACAACCGTACATTCTTTTATGCCGTCCTTCCGCATTTCGGAACATTGTTATGGAAAACGGTATAAATGAACGAGCGGAAGTATTTTACTTTTTGTCTTCGTCTTTTACCTCTTCAAAATCGGCATCAACCACATCCTCATCTGCTGCACCGGTGCCACCGGCGGACTGCCCGGTGGATTCGGCGCCTGCTCCTGCTTGCTGCTCGTTTTGGGCGGCCTGCTGATACATGGCTTCAGCCAGCTTGTGGGAAGCCTGGGTGAGTTCATCACTAACCCGTTTAATCTCATCAGCATCCTCTCCCTCCATGGTCTTTCGCAACGCGGCAATCGAATCCTCTATTTTGGTTTTCGTGTCGCTATCAACTTTATCGCCGAGTTCCTTGATTGATTTTTCGCTTGAATAAATGAGTGCATCAGCGGAATTGCGGGCTTCGACCAGATCTTTTTTCTTTTTATCATCCTCGGCATGCATTTCGGCATCTTTAATCAACTGGTCGATTTCCTCCTGTGACAAACCGGAAGATGCGGTTATCTGGATGGATTGCTCCTTACCGGTGGCATGGTCCTTTGCCGAAACGTTGACAATTCCGTTGGCATCGATGTCAAAGGTGACTTCAATCTGGGGCACACCCCTTGGTGCGGGCGGTATGCCGACCAGTTCAAAGCGACCCAGCGTCTTGTTATTGGATGCCATTTCGCGTTCACCCTGAAGCACATGAATCGACACCGCCGGTTGACTGTCCGCTGCTGTCGAAAATACCTGGCTTTTTTTGGTCGGGATGGTGGTGTTCTTGTCAATCAGGCGGGTCATAACACCGCCCAGCGTTTCGATACCTAAAGACAGGGGGGTCACGTCCAGCAACAATACATCCTTGACATCCCCTTTGAGCACTCCGCCCTGGATGGCGGCACCGAGAGCGACCACTTCATCGGGGTTCACGCCTTTGTGCGGATCCTTTTCAAAAATTTTCTTAACGCGTTCCTGAACAGCCGGCATCCGGGTCATGCCGCCAACCAGTATCACCTCATTGATCTCTTTGGGATTCAGGCCGGCGTCTTTCAAAGCAGTTCGGCAGGGCAGTTCCAGATTGTCCAACAGATCGCCGACTAACGCTTCCAATTTAGCCCGGGTGAGTTTAATGTTCAGATGTTTGGGGCCGCTGGCATCGGCGGTGATAAAGGGCAGATTCACATCAGTTTCAACTGATGTCGACAGTTCCATCTTGGCCTTTTCGGCCGCTTCTTTGAGCCGCTGCAGAGCCATTTTATCACTGCGAAGGTCGATTCCCTGATCCTTTTTAAATTCATCTGCCAGGTAATCAATAAGCCGCAAATCGAAATCTTCCCCACCCAGATGGGTATCACCATGGGTGGATTTAACTTCAAAGACCCCTTCACCGATTTCAAGGATGGAGATATCAAATGTGCCGCCACCCAGATCAAAGACGGCGATTTTTTCCTCGCCTTTTTTGTCCAGACCGTAAGCGAGTGAGGCCGCCGTGGGCTCATTGATAATTCTCAATACGTTGAGGCCCGCGATTTTGCCGGCATCCTTGGTCGCCTGGCGCTGGCTGTCATCAAAATAAGCCGGTACCGTGATGACCGCATCCGTCACTTTTTCTCCAAGATATTCCTCGGCGGAATTTTTGATGTCGGCCAGCACAAATGAGGATATCTCCGCCGGGCTATACTTTTTGCCTTTCAAACTGATGCGGATATCGCCATTAGACGCTTGCTCGATTTTGAAAGGCAGAATCTTAAGGTCATTTTGGACTTCTTTTGATTTAAATTTGCGGCCGATCAGCCGTTTGACTCCGAAAACCGTATTTTCCGGATTTGTGATTGCTTGCCGTTTTGCGATCTGGCCCACTAACCTCTCGTCATTTTCCGAAATAGCAACAATTGATGGTGTCGTACGCCCGCCTTCCGGATTTGTGATCACCTTGGCCTCACCACCTTCCATAACCGCTAAACATGAGTTCGTGGTGCCGAGATCAATTCCAATAACCTTAGCCATTTTCGATTACCTCCTTAGCTTTGCAAGTCTTTTATTCTGTATGAAGTTATATGTTTGTTAATCTGTTTTCTCAGGTTTTTTAATCTTTTTGGGTTGTTTTAGGCACAGCAACCACCACCATGGCCGGCCGCAGCAGCCTGTCATGGATCAGGTATCCTTTCTGAAATTCGCTAATCACGGTTTTTTCGGGAAAATCGTTGGTTTCTTCCCGCATGACGGCTTCATGGAATGCGGGATCAAAAGTCTTGCCTTGCGCCTCTATAGGCTTGACATCGAATTTTTCAAGTACCCGCAGGATCTCATTGAGGGTCAGGTTCAGGCCTTCGATTAAATTTTTATCGGCGTCTTGTTCGTCTTTTGATGAATTGATGGCCAATTCTAAATTATCGATGACCGAGAGCATCTCTTTGAGCAGAGACTGATTGGCGTACTTTCTGAATTCCTCCATTTCACGTGTCGATCGTTTTTTGTAATTCTCAAAATCAGCTGCAACCCTCAGAAGTCGGTCGTATGTCTCCTTAACCTCTTCCTCTTTGAATTCAAGCTTGGCTTCCAATTCCTTCAGTGGATTTATAGCGTCGGTATCTCCATCGTCTCCTGTTTCATCTTTGGGCTCACCATATTCATCGATAGCGGGAGCCGATTTTTCATTATTTTCATTTTCTGCGGTTTCATCAGACTTAACGTTGATTTTAATTTTCTTTTTTTTTGGCATACGCTGGTTTTCTCTCCAGAATGTTTTAGGGCATGGAATATTAATGATCTGAAGAATAAGACTCTTTGAAAGGTTGTCAAGAAGGTAATAGCGAGGTTTTATACTTAAAAATGCAAGGGTTTACCGTCATTTTTCATGCCTTTTTCAGTTTTCAGATGTGAATCCGGCCTGGCGGGATTTATGCAGGCTTTTTCTGATGGGAAAAGATGGTTGTGCACCCCCTATCGAATCTTTTGTAGAGAGCGTAATCCATTGACATGACCGGAATCTGTCCACGACACGGACCGCATCACTTATCGCTGCTTCCTTCCGGATCTGACGAGGTTCGTGACCGTCTGTTGCGTGGCGTCCGATCAAAATGTGTTACGGCTTTCTACGTGTAAGACCCTTCAGGGGGAGTTCAGCCCCGCATAAGCGGATTTCGGGAATAGGGCACCGCTAGCTCCCCGCCTAGCACAACCGAATCTAGCATACTTCATAATCTGTATTTTTCAACAAAAAAAATTCTTAAAGTCACTATTTACACCCTCACCTGGCTGCGGGCACCTGGCCTCTGATAAATACTAAAGGTGTCAGAGGTATTATTGGACTGCGCTCGAGTACGAGAACGAGGACGAGTATGATGAGGAGAATAAAATATCGTCCTCGTCCTCGAGAACCGATTGACACCGAATCCGCCTCCCGCGGAAAACCCGAAACCTTAATGCCAGTAGCCAGTAACCATCTTTTTTTATTGACTTTTTGGAGTCGCTGCCTTAGATAAACAGCAATATATCGGGAGTTTCCAACTAGTTATGCTGGTGGACGGACTATTTTTAATAAAATCCACTGCCGGAATCTTTTAAATAATGATGCTTTCATGATACAAACACACAACGGTTCTAAAAAATCCCATCTTGAAAAAGAGATCCACCGGGCGGTTGATCGTACGCTTCGCAGCTATCGCATGGTTCAAAACGGAGACGCCGTTTTGGTTGCGGTATCCGGTGGTGCCGATTCTGTAGCTCTTGTTTATATTATGCTCGAGTTGGCTCCGAAATATTCGCTTCGCATGGCCATTGCACACCTGAATCATTGCCTCCGCGAACAGGAATCCGATCGTGACGAAGCATTTGTGGCGGCTCTTGCCAAACAACTTGAATTGCCCTCTTATATTGGCAGGGAAGATGTCTTCCGTTATCAGAAACGACACCATCTGTCCCTTGAAGATGCGGCCAGACAGGTACGTTATCGTTTCTACGATTCCATTGCTGCCAAATACGGGTATGGCAAAATTGCGCTCGGGCATCATGGTGATGATAATGCCGAACTGGTTTTGATGAATCTTTTGCGCGGAAGCGGCCCGTTGGGTTTATCCGGGATAGCGCCGGTACGCGATAATAGAATTGTTCGGCCCCTGATTAACCTGAGACGCTCAGAAATTATGGACTATGTGGCCGTGAAAAAATTGGATTATGTTACGGATTCATCGAACCGGGATCTAAAATTCCATCGCAATAAGATTCGCGCTCGGCTGATACCCCAACTTAAAAACGGATATAACCCAAAATTAATCGATTCGCTCAACCGGCTGACCGCCATTGTGAGCGCCGAAGAGGCCTGGATTGAAGATCTAATCCAACCGATTTATGAGAAATCGATTGTTTTAAAAGAAAAAAACAAGCTTGGCCTTTCCATTGCAGAGCTGAATCAACAGCCGGTCGCCGTTAGAAGACGCTTGATTCGAAAAGCCATTTTAGGGGTGAAGGGAAACTTGAGGCGTTTGACCTTTGCGCATGTTGAGTCTGCATGTCAATTGGCTCAAACAGGGCCGATTTGCGGTTTGCTGGATCTACCCGACCGCATTGGAATTCGGCGCGACTACAATGTTCTGACGATATCCAAAGAAGGCCTAAACCGAAGGTGTTCTGACAGAGCCTCTTTTCTATCGCAGACGCGCGATTACGAGTACCACCTACCAGAGCCCGGTAACATTTTTATTGAAGAGGCCGAGGTGCAGATCCGCTTTAGTGAAATCCCTAAAGCACAATTGCCTGATTTAGACCTGGCTGGACATCGAATCGCATTTTTTGATATGGATCGAATACGGTTTCCGCTCGTTATCCGGAACTTTCGGCCAGGTGACCGTTTTTCACCGCTGGGTTTGAACGGAACCCAGAAATTGAAAAATTTTTTTATTGATCACAAAATATCCCGACTCGAAAGAGCGAAATGCCCGATTGTACTCAGTCAGCACAGAATCATCTGGGTTGCGGGTCACCGATTGGATAATTGCGCTAAATTAGGTCTCCAAACCCGCAGAATACTTAAGGCTGAACTTTTGCTTGCCTAAGGCGCTATGATGATTAATTTCACTATAGTCTTTTGCACCTGAAGGCCTGTGCCGTTCTGTTTCACAATTGATACTTGATATTTAGGTCAAGATACACGATACTAAAGAATTGATCATTTTAGATTGAATATTGAATTTACAATCTTCAATTTATCTTTAGGCAGGAGGTAATTGTCTTTGAATCCATTTTATAAAAACCTGGCATTATGGCTCGTCATCACGTTGATGATGGTCATGCTTTATCAACTTTTCAGCAAACAGCACATGGCTGAAACCTCTATTAGTTATACTCAATTTCTGGCCATGGTAGATGAGGAGCGGGTTGCAAATGTCGTCATTCAGGGCCAGGAGCTCTACGTAAGCGATGTCAACGACGGCCGTTTTAAGGTTTACGCCCCGCAGGACGCCGATCTGATTAAGATCCTTCGACAAAAAGGCGTTGTCATCAGCGCCAAACCGCCTTCTGAAAACCCCTGGTATATGTCGGTTTTGGTTTCCTGGTTTCCGATGATTGTGCTCATCGGGGTATGGATTTTTTTCATGCGTCAGATGCAGTCGGGTGGCGGTAAAGCCCTTTCTTTTGGTAAAAGCCGCGCCCGCTTGATGTCGGATCAATCTGAAAGGGTGACCTTTGAAGACGTAGCGGGTATCGATGAGGCCAAAGAAGAATTGATTGAAATTGTTGAGTTTCTCAGAGACCCCAAAAAATTTACCCGTTTAGGCGGTCGCATACCCAAAGGCGTCCTGCTGGTCGGCCCGCCGGGTTGCGGGAAAACCCTTTTGGCCCGAGCCATTGCGGGTGAAGCCGGAGTGCCCTTCTTCAGTATCAGCGGCTCGGATTTTGTGGAAATGTTCGTCGGTGTGGGCGCTTCCCGGGTGAGGGATCTGTTCGTCCAGGGCAAAAAGAATGCGCCCTGCATTATTTTTATTGACGAGATCGATGCCGTCGGCCGACATCGCGGGGCCGGGCTCGGCGGCGGACACGATGAAAGAGAACAGACCCTGAACCAGCTTCTGGTTGAAATGGACGGATTTGAATCCAATGAAGGCGTGATTTTGATTTCGGCGACGAACCGGCCTGATGTTTTGGACCCGGCCTTGTTGCGACCCGGTCGTTTTGATCGGCAGGTGGTTGTCTCGATGCCGGATATTCGCGGTCGTGAAAAAATATTGCGCGTTCACATGCAAAAATCCCCCATCGACAATGATGTCAACGTGGTCATTCTGGCGAAAGGAACTCCCGGATTTTCAGGCGCCGATCTTGAGAACCTGGTGAATGAAGCGGCATTGCTGGCGGCCAAGCGCAATAAAGAAAAAATCGGCATGGCGGACTTTGAAGATTCAAAAGACAAAGTCTATATGGGGCTTGAACGCAAATCCAAGGTCATCAAGGAAGAAGATCGCAAAGTTACCGCTTACCATGAAGGCGGGCACGCCCTGGCCGCCCGTTTCTTGCCCGAAACCGATGTGGTCAACAAGATTACCATTGTACCGCGAGGTAGTGCAGCCGGAATCACCTGGTTTTTACCTGAGGAGCGTGATTTTAAGTTTAAAGATCAACTCGAAAGCGAGTTGGCGGTCGCATTCGGAGGCCGGGTGGCGGAGGAGATCGTTTTCAATCGCATCAGCACCGGTGCCGCCAATGATATCAAGCAAGCCACAGATCTGGCGCAGAAGATGATCAGAAGCTGGGGCATGAGCGATGATCTCGGCCCGCTTTCCTATGCCAAAGGTGAAGAACAGGTTTTTCTCGGGCGCGAAATTACCCAGCACAGGGATTACTCCGAAGCCACGGCTCAAAAAATTGATGAAGAGATCGTCAAGCTGATTAAAAATTCATATGAACGCGCCAAAATCGTTTTAAATGAAAATTTGGATATTCTTCATAAACTGGCGGAAGTGCTGCTCGAAAAAGAAACCGTTATGGGCAAAGAGCTCGATGAATTGATTCATTCCCTAAGACCCGGTATCGAATTGCCTTCAAAATCCGCTGAAGATCAAGAAGCCACCGAGGAAACTGCCGCCGGTCACTCTTAATATGCCGGATTCCCCCAAAACATATCGACTTGCATGGGCCGGTTATGACATGGAGTTCGGGCGCAAGACGTGTATTATGGGCGTCGTCAATGTCACGCCGGACTCGTTTTCGGATGGTGGGAATTTTTTTACGTCTGACGCTGCGGTCGCCCAGGGGGAAAAACTGGCAGCCGACGGTGCCGATATCCTTGATATTGGTGGTGAATCGACCCGGCCCTTCTCCGAGCCTATACCTGACGATGAGGAAATTCGACGGGTTATACCGGTCATCGAAAACCTTGCCAAGCGCTTATCCATTCCTATTTCCATTGATACGATGAAAGCCGCTGTTGCTCGGCGGGCCCTTGAGGCGGGGGCAGCGATGATCAATGACATTTCCGCACTGCGCTTTGATCCCGATATGGCGGCAGTGGCAAAGGCGTTCGACACACCGGTGGTGCTTATGCATATGCTGGGTGACCCCAAAACCATGCAAAAATCACCCTCCTATGACGACCTCATTTTCGAAATTCGGAACTTTCTGGAGGAAGCGATTAGACGAGCCGAGGGTCAAGGTATATCAAAATCAAAACTCATCATTGATCCCGGAATCGGATTTGGGAAAACGGTATCTCATAATCTCTTATTAATAAACCATCTTGCGGCGTTTGCCTCACTGGAGGTGCCTATTCTGATTGGTCCTTCTCGAAAAGCCTTTATTCGGAAACTGTTAAAAAATGAGCAAAGCGAAGACATCTCTGCGGATTCGCCAATTGTTGAAATCGGCACACAGGCCGCAGTTGCCGCGGCTGTTTTACGGGGTGCGCATATCGTCCGGGTGCATGATGTTGCCAATACACGGGCAACCATCCGGATTTTGGATGCCATGAAGGCCGCCCAAGATAATTAAATATTTCGTAATTTCTACAGCCATCTGAAAATATCAAATTTTTTATAGACTTCCGCAATAGCCCTGGAAATGGAATAATGGAAAAATGGAATAATGGAAAAATGGTCTGCCGGATGCGGATGAGAAAGGATTTTACCACAAGACCATCACCCCATTATTCCAATATTCCAGCATTCCAACATTCCAATGTAAGTTGCTGAGCGAATATGACCCATCAAAACCACAGAAGGTGTGTTTATGACCTAAGACGCCTCGGGCTTTCATTTGTGATTCTGCTGGGCCTCTTGGTGTGTTTTTGTCTGCCGGGCTGGTCTGCCAATGAGCAGGAGGCCGACATCCTGATTCCCATCAATCCATATAAACTCCCGGAAGGTTTGACACTGGTCGGTCCCCCGCTTAAAGAGATTGAGGTTCGAGTCCAGGGGGCGCTGGCGGCCCTGGAGTATCTTGCGCTCAATAAACCAAGGTATAGCCTGGACCTATCCGGTGTTACCATTGGTGTTGAGTCGATCCCGATAAACCCTGACATGCTTCAGATGCCTGACGGGGTTAAAATTACCCGTATCAATCCGGCCTATTTGATTGTAAGGGTCGACCGCCGACTGAAAAAACAGGTGCCGGTTATGATTTCTGTTTCCGGCAAACCAGCGGCCAGTTTTTTTGTTGACGATTTACTGGCAAAACCTTCGGCGGTAATGATGTGTGGGCCTGAAACGGTATTGGGCCCCATTGATGCCGTTTTGACCCAACCGATTGATGTTAACGGACGGTCGGAATCCTTTAAAAAAGAAACTGCCCTGGACTTAGGCACAGGCCTTGAAGTTTGCGCTTCATCGGGAATTGTTCTTGCTGAGATTTACATTGCTGAAAAAGAGGTCACAAGACGATTTGCGGATATTTTGGTTGAAGGCGAAGATACGCCCTTTAATTTCAGCATTTCCCCCCCCACCATTACGATTGAAATCAAAGGTCCTCAAAAGATCGTCGAGAACCTTCACCCGGGAAAGGATATACGGGTGCTTGTTGAACTCAAAGATCTAAACCCCGGCGTTTATGTCAGACGCGCGACAATTACGTTACCGGTGAAAACATCGCTTGTGATTGTGGAACCGAAATTATTTACCGTTAAGCTCAGCAAGTAAACACAGGTCAAAAATAAGGTTTCAGGTGTCAGTCGGCTGGCAGCTGTTTAATTGGTTTGATTGGTTTAATTTGTTCAATTGGTTCGGTTTAAACCAACCAATTCAACCAATGAAACAAATAAAACGAATCTAACAAGTCCTTGAACCTTTTAACTGGATTGGAACTTAATAAGGAATAACTGTTATGCTTCTGGTAATCGACGTTGGCAATACCAACATGGTTTTGGGAGTTTATGCCGGCAGCCAATTGCTGAAAGATTGGCGGGTCCACACGGAGCGAAGTACGACCGAAGATGAGTTTAATGTATTGATTAACAGTCTTTTCTCCGTTGACAATATTCATCCGCATGATGTTGATCGAACCTATATCTCCTGTGTAGTTCCTCCCATGGTCACCATATTGGATGCCTTCTGCCGAAAATATCTAGGTCATGCGCCTCGATGGGTCGATGCCCGAAATTGCGCCGGAATGCCCATCCGCATAAAAAATCCGGCCGAAGTTGGTGCAGATCGTATTGTCAACGCCGTGGCCGCCTTTCACAAATACAATACCAGTCTAATCGTAGTTGATTTCGGCACTGCCACCACATTTGATGCGATTTCAGAAAAGGGAGAATATCTTGGCGGTGCTATCAGTCCGGGGATCGGGATTGCTTCCGAGGCATTATTCAGAAAAGCATCCAAGCTACCGCGGGTCGAAATTTTTGTTCCACCGGCACACGTTATCGGTAAAGATACCATCGGTAGTATAAAATCGGGAATTATTTTTGGCTATGCCGGACTTGTGGATGGGATTGTCCAGCGAATGAAAACTGAGATGGGAACCGATCCGAAAGTTATTGCTACCGGTGGCCTGGCCGAGCTTTTATTTGATGTCTCCGGGACGATTGAAGCGGTCGAACCGGCGCTGACGCTAGAAGGATTACGAATTATCGCCGATCAGGCCTAAACATTCTCTGGAGGGGTCTTACGGGTTTGGTGCCATAAGCTAAGGTTTCGGGTGTCAGGTGTCAGGTTTCAGAAAACACAAACAACTGATACAGCGACCAACGGTCATTATACAGCAGTTGGAGGCCAGAATCCTGACACCTGAACACTGACACCTGAAACCCATTTGATGGGGTCTGACACCTGACACCTTACCTATTTTTTTTTATCCAGATACCCCAAATACCCCTTGATGCTGCTTAGCAAGAAAAATGTTTCGCGCTCCTGAATTTCTGGCGGCAATTGATCGAAAGTTGCCATCAGCGGGTCTTCCTTTAACAGTCGTTTCAAACATGCAACCGGCCTGTCTTTTGCAGCGCCGCCCTGGATTTCGTCTTTAATTAACGCTTCCCAGCGCAAAAGCTGCCCGCGGTGTGTCTCCAGCATCATCAAGGCGTCCTCATTCATGCCGAAATGTGAGTAACAGATTGTTTTCGGTTGAAACCTTATGAGGGCATCCACGCTTTGCAAGGCGACATCCAGAAAGAACCTGGGGGGTGTGGCCGGCCGCAAATAAAATTTCTTTTCAGGTAGTGAAATATAAATTCCGCCGGTTTCACCGGCAAACAGGTAGTTGTCCGTCTGAAAACTCACATGGTGGGGTGCATGACCCGGTGTGATGATCGGTGTGACGCCTTCGGCCCGAAATTGGTTCACATCCGCAAGCCGGTTGGCCGCAACCGCTTGCACCGGCCCGTATGACAGGGCCATTGACCCTAGGGTCTTTTTAGTACCTTCCCACAGTTTTGAAGGTTCGATCAAGTGGGGAATGCCGGCTTCATGACAGATAATGGGAGTTTGCGGAAATGCGCCCGCAATTTGTCCAATGGCACCGGCATGATCCAGATGAATATGGGTTAGCAGAATGTAATCAAGGTGACCCACATTTAGTTCTTGCAACGCGCTCAGTAAATCCGTTGCCGTTGTCGAGGGGCCCACGTCAACCAGAAACGTTTGTTCCCCGCGGTATAACCAGGCACTGATAAATTGGGTAAAACCGGTTCCCGGTAGATTCAGCGGGATTAAAAATAGATCGTCTGCTATTTTTTGAGTTTTGGCAGTCACTTGAAGTTTGGGGTGACACCGCAATTGGAATGTTGGAATGATGGAATAATGGAAAAATGGGGTCTGGAATAATGCAATGTTGGGTTAATGGTTAAATTCGTGTTGGCGATAAAATAAAAATGGCTTACATCCTTTTACCCCCAACACTCCACTATTCCATTATTCCATATTGGAGGTAAAAACTCGTGGATCAAATAATACAAATTATTTCCAGTACGTTAAATGGACTTGGAGATATCTGCCTAGGCTCTACCGACTTCCTTCAGCGCGCCTTTAAGCACCCGGTAGAAAAATTCATTATCGGTGATTGCGCGGCTCAATATTTTGCCGATATCTTCAATATTTTTGATGTTAATGATTAAATTGACGCTTTTATTTAACGCCATCATGTTGTCCATGGTACGAAATCTATCGCTGACTAAAGCGATAAACATGTTGCGACGCACGAGCATGTTGAGCCTTTCCAGATACAGCAATATACCGTTGGACTCCGGATTGTCTGTGTCAAAATTTTCATTGACAACAAATAGATCGTAATTGTGATAGCGCATCCTCTTGAGGGCGTCGCGGGTGCTTTCGGCTTTCGTAATCTGGTATTCCATCAATTCCAAGGCCTCGGTGATGGTAGTTTGTACCAACGGGTTCGACTCACACACCAGAGCGGTCAGACCTTCTTCTTCAATGAAGTCAAACGGCTTCTCGCTGGCATCATAGCTGCCGTTTGAATTGGCATCGACAAAGCTGACCTTTGTGGCCGCCGCACCCCTTTTGTTGCCCAGTGAGATTTTACCTTTACATTTGGGGCAGGCAACAGTGGTTCTTTTGCCGGCGGGGATTTTTTCATCCGGTATTTTGAACTTGCTTTGGCAATTTTCACAGATAATATTCATGACGGATATATATTAGCCTCCCTGAATTAAGGGTTTCCTGAAAATGCTTAAATATTTAGATCCCTATATCTGGCGGATGATTGGCTCACCTTGATCTGGCATAGCCTCGATCGATCTCAAGATTTCCGATGTCGGTGGTGGTCTCTCCGCGAGCACTCTTGATGGAGTCGATGCCGCGACCCACTACGCCGCGATGGGAGCAATAACCCAAAGCCGTTTCTTGGGTAATCAATCCCTGTTCATACAGCCCGATAATGTGCTGATCGAAGGTGATCATTCCAAATGCATTGCTGTTTTCCATAATTTCGTAGAAAGTTTTGCCCTCTGACTCACGGTGCAGAATTAAGTCCTTGACCCTCAGGTTGGTTCCTAAAATTTCAAACGTAGCAACACGTCCGCCCCCGACTTTGGGCAGCAGCCGTTGGGATACAATAAAGCGCATGGTGTCGGCCAGGCGGATGCGGATCTGTTCCGCATCTTCGGTGGAAAACATACCGAGAATACGATTTACCGTGGAGCCGGCATCAACGGTGTGCAAAGTGGTTAGAACCAAATGGCCGGTTTCCGCCGCGCGCAGGCCGATTTCGATGGTTTCCCGGTCGCGCATTTCACCGACCAGAATTACCTTGGGAGCCTGTCTCAACGCCGCACGCAAGCCGTGGGCATAGTTGTCAAAATCCATTCCCAGCTCACGCTGGTTAAATGTGGATTTTTTATGCGGGTGCTGGTATTCAACCGGATCTTCCAAAGTAATAATATGGACCGATTTGTTTTCATTGATCTCATCCAGAATTGCCGCCAGAGTGGTTGTCTTTCCAGACCCGGTCGCACCGGTTACGAACACAATGCCGTTTTTTTCCTGGGCGATCGCGAACATGGTTTTCGGCAACTCGCGTTCGTCAATCGTCGGTATTTTGGATTCCAGCTTTCGCAAAACGATGGAAAAATTGGAACCCTGGGAAAATATATTAACCCTGAAACGCGCTTTGCCGGGCAAACTGTAAGACATGTCGCAAGAGCCGGCAGTAAGTAGCGCATGCGTCAGGCGGCGGTCCTGATTGATGAGGTTCATGGCAATGACTTCGGTCTGAAACGGGGACAGGGATTTAAAGTTGGGTTTGAGGTCCACGGGAATCAGTTCACCGGCGCTTTCCACCTGCATCGGCTTGCCGACAGTAAAGTTAAGGTCTGATACCTCCCTGTGATAATCAAGCATTTTTACAAGAATATGATCGATTTCTTGTTTTTTCATAGTGTGACCTTTTTTTGTTTTGGATGATCGGTTATCTGATCCATTTATGTTTATTCAATTTGTCTCTATCAGACTTCGGTAAAGTCCGTTGGTGCCGTCTTGAGCAATGGCCTGAATTTGGCTTTTTCATTGGCTTTCGCATAGGCTTCATCGGCACTGATTTTATTAGATTTATACAAATCCATGATATAGTCATCCAATAAGATCATGCCGTATTTTTTTCCGGTTTGAATCATTGATGGAATCTGGTGGGTTTTGCCCTCACGTATTAGATTTCGGACCGCTGGATTGGCGATTAAAATTTCAAGGGCGACGATTCGACCCTTTTTGTCTATGCGTTTAAATAGGGTTTGAGCGATTACGGCCCGAAGTCCGTCCGATAGGGTCGAGCGAATCAAAGGTTGCTCGCTGGACGGGAAGACTTCGATAACTCGATCGACAGTTTTATAGGCGCTGGATGTATGCAGGGTGGAGAAAACCAGGTGCCCGGTTGAAGCTGCTTCAACGGCCAGCGCAATGGTTTCAAGGTCGCGCATTTCGCCAACCAGGATAATGTCCGGGTCTTCACGTAAGGCGCCGCGCAGAGCCGCAGCAAATGTTTCGGTATGCAATCCCACCTCGCGGTGGTTTACAATACACCCATGACTCTGGTGGACAAATTCGATGGGGTCTTCGACCGTGATGATATGATCCTTGCGCACACGATTGGCGACATCGACGATGGATGCCAGGGTGGTAGATTTTCCGCTACCGGTCGGACCGGTCACCAGAACCAGACCTCTGGGAAGGGTGGCCAATTTTGACACCACCGGTGGCAGCCCCAGTTGTTCGGCGGTCATGATGGTGCTCGGAATTTCCCTGAAGACGGCTCCCACGCCATTTCTTTGCATAAAAAAATTGGCACGATATCTGGCCAGGCCCGGGATTTCATAGGCAAAATCAATATCTCCCGTTTCCTCAAATTTTTTAACCTTGTGCTCAGGAGAAATTTCGTAGAGCATGCTTCTGAGATCATCGCTATTCAGGACCTTATACTTTACCCTCTCAATATCACCCCGGATTCTAAGTGCCGGGGGCTGACCCGCTATTAGATGCAGGTCCGAAGCCCCCTGTTCATTCATCAATTTAAAAAACGCATCAATTTTTGCCATTAACTACTCCAGCTTCAGAATTTTTAAAAAAAGAGTCCCAGGCTCTGATTAAACCGCCTGAAACGAAAGCCGAACCTAAAGATCACAGCTTCGGGAAGCACTGCACACAAAGCGCCTTTTGCCCCCCGCTTTCGTTTCAGGCGGTTTAATCAAGTACACGATTACACGATGTCTTTGGAATCGGATCTTTAAGATGATTTTTTCAGCAATCTGACCTTGGCATCTTCTTCGTCAGATTCCTTCATGCCTTCTTTTCCGATTTCAAGCAGTCTGGAATGCGCTTCGATGATCGAGCTGATCTGGACTTCAATTTGAGTACGTTGCCGTTTCAACTCTGCAATATCTTCATGCAGCTGCGCTAATCGATTGTGGGCCTTGTTTAGAATTTTTTCAGCTTTCACTTCCGCCTCAGCAATGATCAGCTCGGCCGATTTACGGGCGTTGTCCTTCATCTGGTCCAATACTTTTTGAGAATTAAGTAGCGCACGCTTGAAGGTCTCCTCCCGCTTTTTGTACCCCTGGATTTCGAGTGATAGACGCCGGGCTTCTTCGCTCAGGTCCAGGTTGCCTTTTTGCAACATCTCAAAGGCATCAGCCATTTGCTCAAGGAACACATCAACCTCCCGGATATCAAATCCCCGGAATCGGGTCTTAAACTGCTGTTGTTGGATGTCAAGGGGAGTAATTTTCATAGGTCTTCACCAACCTTTCTTTTCATCCGAAAGATGCAGCCAATCCTTTCAAACTCTCGACTACAAATATTCGCAGAAAGATAATTATCAGAATCACAGCAATCGGAGAAAAATCCATGCCGCCAAACATCATCGGCAACCTTCTGCGAATTCTATAAAGTACCGGTTCCGTGACATTGTGAATGAATCGCACGATTGGATTGTATGGATCCGGGCTGACCCATGACAGGACAGCTCGAGCGATTGTGATGAACATAAACGAAACCAGCGCAATATCAATCACCGTTGCCAACGCGATTAAAAGATTTCTTACGGCAAACATGTTAATCCTGACCTCTGGGTTAATTTAACAACGAAATTTTCCGGCAAAATCGATGTAGGTGTTTAAAATTAATTACAAAATCCAAGAGAAGTCAAGGTATTTCACGCGAAATCAACGCGTAAGTCGTTATCCCGAGCGCTGGCAGGCGAAGTCTTCACAACAGATCCTGCGGTACTTTGCAAACGGTCGGTGAGCGATTATCCCCTTGAACAGAAGCCGTATCGTGAACCATTGAAACGTTATCCGCCTGAAGGCGATCCTATTTGACAAAGAGCAAGAGTTTCAGACCCTGTTATTACAAAGCTTATATCGGGTCACAAAGGCAAAAACTTAAGCCCGGATATTCAAATGTTTTTGCTGATGTATTTAAGGTCTCCATTTTCAGAATATTAATGATTATTAAGAATATCACATCCTTAACTGGATTGCAAATATCCGGGTGTAAATCTGCTTGAGGGGGTCATTAAGAGCGGGTGGGGGTTGGCGGAGGCATGTTGATTTTGGATTTTGGCCTGCGACGAGTCGTTCGACCCTGAGCCCTTCGGCCGTGAGTTCAGGGTCGAACGGCTCACGGCCGAAGGGCTCCCCTCGGCAGGCTCGGGGCCTGAGCTTGTCGAAGGCAGCCGAGTCGATTGAAAAAACTGGAGCCTGGTCCTGAAACGGGTCAGTCTTTTTTTAAATCCAAAATCTGGAGCTTATCCTCCGGCAATCATCGGAATCAAAAAGACCTCGGCATCATCGGGAACGAATGTGTGCGCGAAATTGGGTCGGGTTACATACTGCTCATTTATTCGGACAACGGCATAGGGGTGCGGATCCTTAAGCGCATCGAGCAGGTCTGAAACCGTCATGCCTTCCCGCCAGGCCATCTGTTTGCCGGCCACCTGAATCACGAATTGGCTCCGTTTGCTTTGAGTAATTCTATCACTTCCGTAAAGTCAATCCCGAGCCGCCTGGCGGTTTTCGAGGTCGGAACACCGTCCGATGTCCATCCTCTGCGTTTATA
>JAQYWI010000264.1 GCA_030145015.1 Desulfobacterales bacterium | reverse complement strand
CGCCGGAATTGGATCGTCCGGATTATGGACGTTGGTAATCGTCGAGAGCCCAAGCACCCGCATGCTGCCATGGACCGCAGCAATCACTTCTTGCACCGTTGAAAAGCCGACGGCATCTGCTCCGATGGTTTGTAAAAATTTTACTTCCGCCGGTGTCTCGAGGGAAGGCCCTGCAAGCCCCGCATATATTCCTTTTTGCAGATGTGCTCCGGCGGTTTTGGCGATGCCTTCGGCCGCGGAAATTAGATCTTGATTATAGGCCCGGCTCATATCCGGAAACCGCATGCCCCAGCTGTCTTCATTGGGACCGATGAGCGGGTTTGTGCCGCTCAGATTAATGTGATCGGTAATCAGCATGATCTCGCCGGCCCTAAATTCAGGATTCAGGCCGCCGGCTGCATTTGATAGGATCAGAACCTTTACGCCAAGTTGCTGCATGACCCGAATGGGGTAGGTGACTTCCAGGGGACTATAGCCTTCGTATAGATGGAAGCGGCCTTGCATGGCCATAAGCGGGCAGCTGTTCATATTGCCACAGAGCATGCGGCCGATATGGGTTTGAACCGTTGAGAGCGGGAAATGGGGAATATCTTTATAATCGATTGCCGTGTCGATTTCCATGGATTCCGCACTTTCGCTCAAACCGGTTCCGGTTAACAAACCGATATAAGGCGCTTGTTTTAGCTTACCTTTGATAAAATCAATGGTTTGCGCTAACTGCTCTTTGGTTTTTCGCATGGCTGTCCTCTCGAACATATCAATTTTAGAAAAAATTATTTTAGTTCACTAAAATGCATCAGTCAAGGCGGCAGGTATCCAGCTTGGAAACAAGATGTTCCCATTGACATTTTTATGACATTGTGACATATCCACTCCCTTAAATGCTTGCCCCCCCTCTTTAGGGCCTTTTTGTATAACTACGGCGCATTCCCGTCACAGGCGTGAGCAAATTAGGGAGATCTGCAAATGATACCTGATACCCATCCGGAACACCCCGATATCACAGATGAAATGTGGTCCCAGATCGATAAAATCATTGCCGACAACAAAGCTGTTCCGGGTTCAATTATTGGTGTTTTGCGTGAATGCCAGGACGTCGTCGGCTGGCTGCCTGTCGAGCTAATTGACTATATCAGTGATGGTCTTAATCTTTCCCGCAGCGAAGTTTTTGGAATTGTTTCCTTTTATTCCCTTTTTTCCCTAACGCCCAAAGGCAGGCACCTGATTAAGGTTTGCATGGGCACCGCCTGTTACGTCAAGGGCATCAAAGAAGTAATCAGCCGCATCGACAACCAATACCGGGTGAAAGAGGGAGGCACCACCGAAGATCGGCGCTTTTCTTTGGAAGCCGTTCGATGCTTGGGGGCCTGCGGGTTGGCTCCGGTGGTGGTAGTGGATCAGGATACTTACGGCAATGTGAAGGCCGACAAAGTCATCGAATCGATTGAAAAATACGAATAGCCAACGGTTTATCCAATATCGAAGATAGTCAATCATTGCATGCAGGAGTCGAGCATGAATAAGGTCAGAACTCATTTGATGTTGTGCGGCGGCACGGGCTGTCAGGCAAGTGCGAGTGGATTATTTCAGGAAGCGCTTCAAAAAGAACTGGAGCGCAGGGAGCTTTCTGATGAAATTAAAATTGTTGAAACCGGCTGTAACGGCTTTTGCGCTGTCGGACCGGTTATGCTGGTTCAGCCTGAAGGTATCTTTTATCAGAAGCTGAAGCCCAAAGATGTACCGCATCTCGTCGAAGAGCACTTTCTTAAAGGCCGCCCGTTAGAAAAACTATTCTACGTCGAACCTGCCTCCAAAGAAACGATTCCCCACATGAACGAAATTCCATTTTTCAAGGACCAGATGTTTTGGGCCATGCGAAACAAAGGGCTCATCGATCCGGAGGTCATCGATGAGTACATTGCCCGGGACGGTTATTTCGGTGTCGCCAAAGCACTGCAGGAAATGAGCCCGGAACAAATCATTGCAGAGGTAAAGACTTCGGGTTTAAGAGGTCGCGGCGGAGCAGGCTTTCCAACCGGTTTAAAATGGGAGTTTGCCGGTAAAAGTCCCGATGAGACCAAATACGTTTTATGTAACGCCGATGAAGGCGACCCGGGTGCTTTCATGGATCGAAGTATATTGGAGGCCGACCCGCATGCCGTCCTGGAAGGGATGATTATTGCCGCCAAAGCGATTAATGCCCATCAGGGATACATTTACGCCCGAACCGAATATCCGTTGGCCATCAGAAGATTGCAGCTGGCTATCAAACAGGCCAGGGAATACGGATTACTGGGAACAGATATTCTGGGGACCGGCTTCGATTTCGACATTGACATTTACCAGGGCGCCGGTGCGTTTGTTTGCGGAGAAGAGACGGCCCTGATGAGATCAATTGAGGGCAAACGCGGGATGCCGCGACCGCGGCCCCCCTTTCCGGCCCTTAAAGGCCTGTGGGAAAAGCCGACCATTTTAAATAATGTCGAAACGCTGGCCAACATTGCGCAGATTATCATAAATGGCGGAAAATGGTATGCCAGTGTCGGTACGGAAAGCAGCAAAGGAACGAAAGTGTTTGCGCTTTCCGGCGATGTCAACAATATCGGTTTGGTTGAAATACCGATGGGCACGACACTGCGAACCATGATATATGATATCGGCGGTGGCGTTCCCAAAAAGAAGAAGTTTAAAGCCGTTCAGCTTGGCGGTCCTTCGGGCGGTTGCGTACCTGAAGAGCATCTGGATATCCCCATCGACTATGAGGAAATTGCCAAAGTCGGTGCCATTATGGGTTCCGGCGGGGCCATTGTGATGGATGAAAACACCTGCATGGTCGATATGGCCCGCTTTTTTATGGACTTTGTCCAGGACGAATCCTGCGGTAAATGCACACCCTGTCGTGAGGGCACGCGGCGACTCTTGCAGATCCTGGAAAAAATCTGTGATGGCCGGGGAAAAAAAGAAGATATTGAGACCTTGCGGGAACTTTCAGTTACGATTAAAGAGGCGGCGCTTTGCGGGCTGGGGCAGACCGGACCCAATCCGGTTCTTTCAACCTTACGGTATTTTGAGGATGAATATAAGGCCCACGTATTTGATAAAAAATGTCCTGCCAAACGTTGCATCGAGCTGTTAAAATTTGAGGTGGATCCGGAAATGTGCACCAAATGCGGTCTTTGTTTCCGAAGCTGTCCCGTGGAAGCCATCACCTGGCAAAAGAAAGAAGTTGCCCGCATTGATTTGGAAAAGTGCATTAAGTGCATGACCTGTTTTGATAAGTGTAAATTTGACGCCATTTTTTAACCTGAATTGAGCGTTTCAATCAGTTTGTTTAACCACAGAGAACACAGGGATAGACAGGCTCAAAGCCGGTCCGCAGATTTAATTGAATTTGTGATTTAATAATCCGCAGATTACGCAGATTAACGCAGATTTAAAAAATTAGTATTAAGAGATATTCATTAAAATTATTACAGAGACATCAATGGTTACTAA
This sequence comes from Desulfobacterales bacterium, assembly GCA_030145015.1. The sequence goes on along the minus strand of JAQYWI010000264.1, from coordinate 2,644 downwards.
TAATCCAAAACCGGTGGGCCTAATTTTTTTATATTTTTTAATTTATAAATTAATCTGCGGAAATCTGCGTAATCTGCGGATAAATTAACTTTTGAATTTCTTTGTATGCTCTGTGAGCTCTGTGGTGAATGATACACGATTTAACTTTAGGCATCTTTGCTCATTTTAATTTAATTTTTCTGGGGTATTCTAATGGTTGAAGCTATTATATTGATGGGCGGCATGGGATTGGGTATCAGCATTGTTCTGGCGATCGCTTCCAAGGTTTTCTATGTGTATGTTGACCCTAAGATACTGGATATCGAAGCGGAATTGCCCGGTGCAAACTGAGGCGGTTGCGGGCTGCCGGGCTGCAGCGCCAATGCAGAGGCCATCGTGGCCGGTGTTGCTGCACCGAATTCGTGTGTGGCCGCCGGCGCGGAAGTGGCCGAGGCGATTGCCGACATAATGGGTGTTAAGGTCGAAGCCGTTGAGCCGGACATCGCTTTGCCGGGCTGCTATTTTGGAGTTCGGGATGCGGATACCAAATATGTTTATAACGGTTTAGATGACTGCCGGGCGGTGGCACTTTTGGGAGGCGGCATGAAGGTATGCACCATCGGATGCCTGGGCCTCGGAACCTGTGCCAGGGCCTGTCCGTTTGATGCTATTTCCATGGGGCCGCAAGGTTTGCCGGTCGTTAGCGAGGATAAATGTACAGGTTGCGGAACCTGTGAGCGGGTCTGTCCGAAGCACATCATTAATCTGTCTTCGATTACGCGCAGAATTATCCGGGAGTACACCACGGAAGAATGCACCACGCCCTGCCAGCGGGGATGCCCGGCCGGGATCAATATTCGAGAATATATTCATCAAATTTCACTGGGAAACAATCATCGCGCCGTTCAGGTCATCAAGGAACGCAATCCTTTTCCGGCTGTGATTGGCCGGATTTGCCCCCGACCATGTGAGCTGGAGTGCCGGCGAAATTATATTGATGAGCCGGTGGCGATCAACTATTTGAAGCGCTATGCTGCAGATTATGAAAAAGAGAGCGGCAACCGGATTCTGCCTTACAAGGCTCCGGAGACCGGCCGTAAAATTGCGGTTGTGGGTGGCGGCGTGCAGGGTTTGTCGACTGCGTTTTTTACGGCTCGCCTGGGACACGCTACAACCGTATTTGAAGCAACCCCCAAACTGGGTGGATTGCTCAGGAGCGCGATTTCAAAAGATAGACTGCCCGAGGAGATTCTGGACTGGGATATTGGCGGCATCATTGAAATGGGCGTCAAGGTCGAAACCCAAAAAGCCCTGGGCAAGGATTTTGCGATAGAATCTTTACTCCAAGAAGGTTTTGATGCGGTCTTTTTAGCTTCCGGAGGCTGGGACAGCCGTCTGACACGCGGGGCCACTGCTGATATCGAATCACCGATTCCCGGAACCTACATGCTGGTAGATCTCATGCGGTTCGGAACCGAGCCGCCGGGGGGTATTCCCGTTGAATCCGATGTTGTGATTGTCGGCGGGGGCAGCCTGGCGCTTGATGCGGCCAAAGTCTGCAAGGGGCTGGGAGCCAAAACCATCACCATTTTATTCCGGGAGACCTGGGAAGACAGTCCTATATCGGATGAGGAAGTGGAAAAACGCGGTCTGACGGATCTTAATGTGATTTATAATGCAGCTATAAACCGCCTTGTCGGAGAGGCTGAGCGGCTCGATCGGGTGGAATATATTGAAGCCGATACGCTTAAAGTAACCGTCATACCGGCTCAGACGCTGGTGTTTGCCGCCGGCCGTTTTCCCGAATTGGTTTTTGTCAGGCCGAAACCGGAAGCGGCTGAAATCGAAGGCGTGGAATCGGCACCGGATTTGGCTATTGGCTGGGAAGGTATTCAGACCTATAAGCGACCGGCATTCAAAGATGAGGTCGGCCTGTTCGCTGAAGGCGATGTGCTGGCGGATTATAGCGCTGCTATTAAAGCTATCGGTGCCGGGCGTCGGGCAGCTGCATCAATTCATCAGGTTATGCATGGGCTATCTCCTAACCTGACGGAGCAAGTCATCACCCCGCAATCCATCCTGCAAAATGTGTATCATGTCGAAAAAGTGCAAGCCAGTCAGCGCAGGATCATGCCAATTTGCAGCGGCAAGGAACTGGCGATATGCGGAGAGATCGAAAGGGGTTTTTCCGCCGATATGGCCCAGGAAGAAGCTTCGCGGTGCCTGCAATGCGGATTGATTTGCTATGCGCATGCGGCTGGGGCTGATGAAGCGGAAGAATCCTCTGAAGCTTCCGGGTAAAATTCCTTCAAGCGATTCCTGCAAAATTTAGGCAATAGTGTTGCGTCCTGCATGTAATTTACAAAACGCGGTTTTTTAGGTGTCGGGTGTCAGGTGTCAGGATTCAAAAAAAGGCGGATAGGCTTGGAAGCCATAAAGCTGTGAAGCTGGAAGGTTTATAAGCGCGAAAGTTTCCAGGCTGTCTGGCATCCCGGCCTCCCAGCATTCAAGCTATGAGCTATCAGCTACGAGCTTTTTTGCCCGACACCTGACACCTGACACCATATGCATTGTGTTGTTTAGCGAGGTCAAAATTGGCTACTGAACAAGGGATCGTACTGCGGACCGATTCTGAAGCCGCCTGGGTAAAAACCGTGCGCAGCAG
>JAQYWI010000096.1 GCA_030145015.1 Desulfobacterales bacterium | reverse complement strand
ACGCCAGAACCATTCTGCAGGAAGCGATTGCCAAAGGCGTCTCAGTGGTGTTCTGGATTGCTTTGATCGCCGCCCTCATATGCTTTGGCCTTTGTTTGCTGCTGCCCGAGGGCAAAGCCACAAAACCTGAAACGGGGTAGGTGCCATTTGTTTTCGGGTGTAAACTAGTGTAACGTTTCTTGGGTTCAGGGTTAAAGAACCCGTTAAATTAGTTCTATTTGTTTCATTGGTTGAATTGGTTGGCTTAAATCGAACCAATCGAACAAATATAACGCATGCAATCGGATTGACACTTGACACCCGAAAACCTGAAACCATAGTTATTACGACTTTTGTAGCACTTTTAAGACAGACAACCCTATTTAAGGAGGAGGAATGGCTAAAAAAAATTACACCATCGCCGTGATTCCCGGCGATGGGATTGGTAAAGAAGTGGTTCCGGAAGGCATCCGGGTCCTTGAAGCGGCGGCGCGTCGTTTTGATATCCGTTTCAAATGGGATGAACTCGCCTGGAGCTGTGAAACCTATACCCGCACCGGTCGCATGATGCCTGAAGACGGAATCGAGCAGCTTCGCGGGTATGATGCAATTTTTCTTGGCGCCGTCGGATTTCCCGGCGTTTCAGATCATGTTTCTTTATGGGGGCTTCTGATTCCCATTCGTCGGCAAATGCAGCAATGCATCAATCTGCGTCCGGTCCGCATGCTGGAGGGTATGGTCTCACCTTTAAAAGCAAGGGGACCTGAGGACATTGATTTTTTAATTGTGCGGGAAAACAACGAAGGCGAATATTCGGAAATCGGCGGGCGTCTCTATAACGGGACTGAAGCTGAAACCGTTGTGCAGGAATCGGTTTTTACGCGCAGCGGTGTCGACCGGGTCATGCGTTTTGCATTTGAACTCGCCAAAACACGTGAAGCCAAACATATTACCTCGGCGACCAAGTCCAACGGTATCATCCACACCATGCCTTTCTGGGACGAACGCTTTGCCGCTATCGGCCGTGAGTATCCGGACATTCGCGCCGATCAGTACCACATCGATATTCTGACGGCCAACTTCGTGCTGCACCCCGACTGGTTCGACGTTGTCGTGGGCAGCAACCTTTTCGGTGATATCCTCTCTGATTTGGGTCCTGCCGTCGCGGGCACCATCGGAATCGCACCGTCGGCCAATATCAATCCGACCCGCGCGTATCCCTCCATGTTCGAACCGGTACACGGCTCGGCTCCCGATATTGCCGGCCAGGGTATTGCCAATCCCATTGCGCAGATATGGTCGGGAGCGATGATGCTGGATCATCTGGGTCACACGCAAGCAGCGGCCGCCGTCGAGAAAGCCATAGAAACCGTGCTGCAGACCTCTAAACTACGGACGCCGGATATGGGGGGCAGCGCAACGACGATGGAATTGGGAAAAGCGATTGAAGAAGCTATTTGAATTTTGCTGCTTTTTCGGGGGAAGTTAATCTTTGCAAATTAATTCATTATTTTTTTTCAAGACAAAATTCGAAATGCGAATATCGCCTGATTTTATAAAATTGGCCGAAACAAATCTTTAATTTTCAAAATTCAAATGTTCAAAAAGATTTTGAATTTCGGTCATTCGATATTCGGATTTGTTTCGGATTTATGGTTTATGCGGGCAGGAGCGATAAAGCAGCGCAAAAATGATGGCCCCGCCTGAAGCGTATAAGTCTATCCGCCAAGAAAAAGGCGGCCGACCTCGGGGTTCTGCAGAAGCGCGTCGCCGCTGTCGGCCATGGCCAGCTGACCGGAGACCAGCACGTAGCCGATATCGGCAAATTCCAGCCCTTTTTTGGCATTTTGTTCAACCATGACGATGGTCTTGCCTTCATTGTGCTGCAGATCGTACAGAATTTCGAAGACCATTTCAATGAAACGCGGCTCCAGGCCGATAGACGGTTCATCGACCAATAAAACTTCAGGTTCCATGATCAGGGCCCGCGAGATTTCTAAAAGCCGCCTTTCACCTCCCGACAGCACGCCGGCATTCTGGTTGCGACGTTCGGCCAGGCTCGGATACTTTGCGAGTACCTTCTCGGCGGCTTCATGCGCCCGATCCTGTTTGTCCATCAAATAGCCGCCCATGACCATGTTTTCTTCAACGGTCATGTCGGGGAAAATAGAGGCGTCCTGCAGAATGTAGGCGATTCCTGCGGTTTTGAGTTTCTGGTTGGGACCCAGCCGGGTGATGTCTTTATCATGTATCTTGATCGTCCCGCCGGTGATGTTGGTAAAACCGTAGATGGAGTGCAGGGCGGTGGACTTGCCGGCCCCGTTGGGGCCGATGAGGCACAGCGATTGTCCCGCCCCCACCTGCAGATTAAAATCGTGTAAGACGACCATCTTACCATAGCCGGCTTTCAAGCCCTGCATTGTCAGCAGGGATTCTGTCCCCACAAGTTCGCTCAAGTGCTCCCGGCTTGGCCCTTCAGCGGCCAGGTTGGCAGCCTGGCGTTCGACCTCATCCACCGAAAGTACAGTTTCCACGGGGCCCAGGCCGTAGCCGACGGTGCGGCTTTTTCCTTCTGGTGGTTCATTATTTTGAGTCATCATTTCGCCCCGAGATAAGCGTCAATTACCTGCTGATCCTTTTGAATCTGTTCGGGTGGACCGCTGGTTAAAAGCTCGCCGTGGGCCAGACAGTAGATGTATTCGGCCAGGTTCATAATGGCGCGCATGTTATGCTCAATGACGAAGAGCGTGATTCCCAGATCGGTATTGGTGCGCTTCAAGCGTTCGATCAACCCATTGATCAGGGTGGGGTTGATGCCGGCCGTGGGCTCGTCCAGAAGCAGCATTTTGGGTTCGTTCATGAGTGCCATGGCGAACTCTAAAAGCTTCTGCTGGCCGAACGAAAGATCGCCGGCCATGAGATACCGTTTTTCATAAAGCCCGACGAACTCCAGCAAACTTTCGGCCTTGCGGGTGACCTCTTGCGGATATTCGGAAAACATGGTGCGCAGACCTTCGTTGCTGTGCGGCACACTGATTTGCATATTTTCGACGCAGGTCATTTTTCCGTAGATGCGTGTCTGTTGGAAAGTTCTAAGAAGTCCCAGCCGCGCGATGGCCTGCACGCGCAGACCCGTGAGTTCCTGGCCTTCAAATCGAATGGAACCCGCTTCGACGGGGTGGTACCCGACAATCGAGTTGAACAAAGTGGTCTTGCCGGAACCGTTAGGGCCGATCAGGCCGATAATACTGCCTGTGGGAACAGACAGGGAGATCTTGTCGTTGGCGACCACGCCGCCGAATCTTTTGGTGACCCCTTCCACCATCAGCTGCTGCTCACTCATAGCGCGCCTCCCCCGGAAGAGCTGACAGCCTGACTTTTCTCGACGCGATAACCAAAGCGCTCCGGCCAGCGCTCCCGCACCCAGCCCAATATACCCTCGGGGAAGAACACCACAATGGCCACAATGAGTGCGCCCAGAGCCACTCTTTGCCAGCCGAAAAGATAGGTCCAGAAAACCTCCTGGGTAATGTGAAAAATTACCGCACCGATCACCGGTCCCCAAAGGGTTCCCTTGCCGCCGAGGATGGCCATTAAGATCATCCAGACTCCGAAGGTCGAGCCGGCAAAGGCCACTTCGGTGGGGTCGATGAAGCCGATCAGATGACCGGCAGCGCCGCCGGTGAGTGAAAGGAAAAAGGCCGAAATACACCAGGCAACGATTTTGTGCCGGGTGGTGTAGATACCCATGGCCTCAGCTTTGTCTTCGTCATCGCGAATCGCATTAATGGCCAGACCGAAGCGCCCCGCATAAAGCTTTCGGAGGGTCACAAAAGCAATGATTGCCAACACAAAAAAGATATAATAAAAAAAAGCGCCGCGCTGTCCGAGTTGATCCGGGAAAACCGGGGTTACCAGGCCGGAGCCGGCACCGATATATTCCCAGCCGTTGGCGAGTTCACCGGCGGCAACGCCCAGCCCCAGGGTACAGATACCGAAATATTGGCCGCGCATTCCCATTGCCAGAATGCAGGCACCCAGGAACGCCGCCGCCGCAACAGCAATTACCGCCCCCAGGCCCATGCCGAGGAACAATCCTTCCAGATACTGCACGGGTGTTAACATTTCCACCCGGCCGGCGACATGGACGTATTCCTCGATGCTAAAGTGCATATTGCGTTGTACCACCGCAGTTGTATACATCCCCAGGCCGAAAAATACGATGTTGCCGAATGAATTATAGCCCATTTGCCCGCCAATGATATCCCAGGTGAGTGCAAACAGAACCATAACCCATAAAAACGCGAGCTGGGTTTGGTAAGCGGGCATAAGCCAGGGCGCAATCAGGGAAACGATGAGGATAATGCCGTAAAGTATAGGCTTTCGTCCGGTGATGTTCATTTTAGATACCCGCGCTGAAGCCTGAGCTCAAAGTTGCGCCAGACCAGAATGACGACCAGCAGTGAAAAGATGAACGCGGCCTGAAATTCAGCCCCTAAAAGAAAACCGGCGAAGTTCTCGGCGGCCCCCAGACCCAAGCCGGCAAAAATCACCCCGGCCACATTACCGAGTCCGGCGATAATGACGATCATAAAAGAACGAATCGTGTAAGCCAGTCCCGCAAATGGTTGAATCACCCAGGTCATGACCACCAGGGCGCCGGCGGCACCGCAGATGGCCGCGTTTACCGCAAATGTTGTCGCATAAACCCTGTTGGTATCGACTCCCAGAATGCGTGCGGCGCGGGCATCCTGGGATGTAGCGCGAATGGCTTGCCCGAGTCGCGTCTTCTTCATGAATAATGCCAGCAATGCGCCCAGTACAACAGCGACAAAGAAGCTGACGACTTTAATCTGAAGCACCGTTATGGCGTTGTCGAACAAAAACCAGGTGCCCAGTCCAGGGTCGACGGTTTGGACATCGGCGCCGAACACCTGATTCATGAGCTGCTGCAGCAGGATGGCGATCCCGAAGGTGGCCAGGATCGATATGAAGAGGTCTTTTTCAACGATGCGCACGATCACAATTTGGTACAGGGCCCAGCCCACAACAAATAACACCACCGGTACCAACGGTATGGCTAAAAAGGGGTTGAGACCGATCCGGGTAAGAGAATAAAGGATGAAGCCGCCCAGGATGACGAATTCCCCCTGGGCGAAGTTAATGATCTTCATCACACCCCACACCATTGCCATGCCATAGGCGGCCAGCGCAAAGATGGAGCCGATCAGGATGCCATCGATGAGCAGCTGCAAGGTGAAGATCGGGGCCGCGAATAAAATCTGGAGATTGTCCATAACCGCATAACTAAACCCGTCCCGGCGTTAAACACCGGAACGGGTTTCCGTTTTATGGGTTTAGCGATCTTTCCACATGGGTTTGGGGTAGATAACCTCACCGCCGGCAAACTTGCTGGGCGCCACCGGCACGTACTTGCCTTTCTGGACCTGGCGCAGCACCATGGGCTTGGCAATGTTTTTGCCGGTGTCGTCAAAATCCACCCAGCCGTAGAAGGTTTGGAGCTTGGTTGCGGCCAGCGCGTCGCGCACCTTCTCGGTATCAAAGGAATTGGCGCGCTGCAGGGCATCAACATAGACCAGGACCGCTGCTGATGATTCCGCCGCCTGGTAAGGCGGTACGTAGCCGTATGCCTTTTCGAAGTCTTTGGCGTAATCACCGGCAAAGCCGAACCACTCATCTTTGTAGGTCATGGTCGGTGCCCACTGAGTGGCACACAAGGTGTAATTGGCTTCCCCGCCGAATTTGCCGACCACGTCTGCGGCCTCACAATGGGTAATCGCCAGCATGGGCACATCCACCCTCATCTGGGCGGTTTGGCGCACCGCCAGCGCTGCCCCCTTGGAGTGCCCGGAGACGATCAGGGCATCGGGCCGCAAGGCCTTGACCTTGGTCAGCGTTGCCGTCATGTCGGTCAGTTCTTTGGGCAGCTTGTCGTCAATGACGACTTTCATGCCCCAGCGCTTGGCATCATCGATAACCCCGGCGCGGATGTCCATGGAAAACGGATCGTTTTCAACCGCAATGGCAATCTTGGCGGTTTTCGGGTCCTTGCCCGCTGCCTTGAATTGTTCTGCCAGCAAGTTGATGGATTCCGCCAGGTACTGCTCCGAGGTGGAAAGCACCGCAAACAGATACTTGTAGCCCTTGTTAAACAGCGCGCGTGAAGCGCCGTTGCCTTCGACCATCGGGATCTTGTATTTTTCGGTGATGGGTGCCATGGCTACGGTCGGACCGGAACCGTAAGGGCCCAGGATGAACTTGATGCCGTCCTGTTTGATCAGCCGGTCGGCCAGCTGCCCGGCGCGGGCCGGCGTGGATTCGTCATCGTAGTATTTGACGGCGATCTTATAGGTTTTGCCGCCCACCGTGACGCCGCCTTTTTCGTTGACGCGCTGGACAACCAGATCATAGCCGTTTTTGGTGTGCTTGCCGTTGGTCGAGTATTTTCCGGTGAAAGAAACCGCCGCACCAAAGACAATGGTGTCGCCTTCAGCCTTGGCCCAGACCGGACCGGAAAAGACCAGAGCGATGGCGGTTAAACACACCACCAATGTGATAATCATTCTTTGTTTTTTCGCCATAATTCGTTCCTCCATGTCTAATGTTGTTATGGATTAACGCGATTAACCTATTGATAATGAAGAATTTTCATTTATTAATCTAATATAACAAATTGAATGTCAAGCAGAATTTGGCCGTTATTCGCGGCTAAATGACCGGAGATAAGCTTATGACAAGTAATTTCATCAAGTTAAAAAGAATACGCTTTTAAAAATTAATAACCACTTGTTTAGGCAGTATCCATGATGATCGGGGTGTGAGCGGTCTATAAAAGGCGATGTGTGCCGGCGACAATTCAGGTTTTTGATGTTTTTACATCCAGGGGCGCAGCCAGCGAAGGACTCCGAAGTAAATAATGCTTGCGGCGATCTGCAAGACACAGGGCCACCATAAGTGTTTATAGACAGAGCCCATGGATACACCGAAATGTTCGTTGGATAGGAGGAAACACAGATGCAGCGGTGAAAGCAAAATCCCGGTAAAGCCGCCGGCCAATATCAGCATAACATAGGCGGGCAGAAACGCGGCCTCACCAAAAGAATGAATCAGAGGTATCAGTATGGGAAGGGCACTGCCCACAAAAGCGATGACAATTCCGCTGGACATGCCTACCAGAAACGGAAGTACGATAGCGATCAGCACCAGCGGAACATGCATTTGTACCAGTTCCCGGCCAACGGCGTCAGCCGCATGGCTATTTGCCAGAATCCCCTTGAAAATTAATATGGCTGCAATCATGTACATCATTTTAAGAAGCCGCGGATTTCGCAGCATTGACCAAATCCGGTTTTTAGATGTGTCGTTAACATACCAGACCCATCCAATGGCCATACAAAGTGCCAGAATCAGCCCTAATTGTTTTGAAATCGGAAAGGCTGGAAATAGGGTTGAAAAGGCAATGCCCATGGCAAGGCCCGGCACGATGGCGATGATGATGGGCACCAGTTCTTTAAGGAAAGGCCTCAAAGGCGCGTGTCGGTTGCTTGCCCTGACGTTCCGGGGGAGGTCTGAATTTTTTAGCGCGCGGTAACCCAGCCAGACCGCAATGATTGTAAATGGACACATCAAAAGCATTATAAATGGCAGGCTGAGATCTGTTATGACGGTGGTCAGCAGGATACCCGGATACAGGGGCCACCAGTGCTCCCAGATATGACGGAACCAGTAATTTACAAAACTCAGCTGGGCACCGGAAAGTTTGGATTGGGTCCCCAGCTCTTTGACCATGGGAGCGGAAAAGGCGGCACCGCCCGGCATGGGTAAAAGGCCGATAAGTGCCGGTAAAATAGCCAGATTCAGGCGGGGGCTTGAAACCAGGCCTCGAAATCTGTCCAGAAGCCTTTGCATTTGACCCGCCATTTCCATGCTGTTGGAAAGGATTAGAATGAGCGAGACAATGCCGGCAATCGATAAGGTCTTCGGATCTATAATGGATGCGACCATAGATTTTAGCATCGCCAGAGGCTTTAGCCCAAATAAGGCACTTAAAAATATGGCCCCCAGTATAAATGCATTGCCCAGAGAAAGTTTTTTTCTGATGCAAATCAGCACCAGGATAAAGACCATTATCACTCTGACGATCGCGGGGATGTGTTCGATTATTGACATTTCGTTCTATCTCAAAAGGTTGCAGAAGCTGTGCGGGCGTTCTCATGTTCTCGAGCGGCCTTGGATATATCAAATAGTTTGCATTGGATCAAGGCGGCAAAATCCATTGTCTGGCGACTGGCCGCTGGCTTCTGGATTCTTGTCTCCGGCTCAGCCAGTAGCCAGCTGCAAGAAGCCCGTATCCAAATTACGCATTTCAGGTTTCATTTCCCTTGACACCTACCGGACCCAAATGTACATAGTCGACAATCGACTAAGCCTGGCGTATCCGATCAGATTTTTGGGGTACAAATCCAAATCATGAAGGAAACTCTTTCGATGAAGACATTTGATTTTATACGAACCGCGCTTTTTGTTCCGGGCAACCGTCCGGATCGAGTGGACAAGGCCGTCGGCACGGCTGCCGATGTTGTCATAATCGATCTGGAAGACGCCGTGCCCTACTCACAAAAAAAAGAAACGCGACCTGTTGTTCGCGAAAAGATTCTGGAATATCAAGAGCGTCCGGTTTTTGTGCGTATAAATGCTCTGGATACAGAATTTTTTGAAGAAGACCTCAATGCGGTGGTAGTCGAGGGGCTGGCCTGTATCATCGTTCCAAAAGTCGAGGCCGCTGCCCAAATTCAGGCGATCAATCAAGGGTTGCTGAAAGTTGAGGATGATAAAGGGTTGCGGCCCGGGAGCGTTTCAATCATTGCGTTGATTGAATCGGCCCTGGCTGTTGAGAATGTTTTTCAAATCGTGTCGCAAAAAACCGATCCGCAAAGACTTTTTACGGTTGCCTTTGGAGCGGCCGATTTTGCTTTAGACATGGGATTTGACATCACCAAAACCGGAGAGGAGCTTTTATATCCGCGGGCCAGGATTACGGTTGCCTGTCGGGCTGCCGGTGTGGAGCCGCCCCTGGACACACCTTTTATGATTGATCTCAAGGACCGCGCAGCACTTGAAGCCGACATTAAACGCGGCTGTCAGCTTGGATTTCAGGGCAAACTGTGTATTCATCCCAACCAGGTAGACATCTGCAACCGGTTATTTTCTCCAACAACAGGCGACATCGAGTATGCCCAAAAAGTGATTCAAGCCTTTGATGCGGCCGAAGCCGGCGGAACGGCCGCAATCCAACTGGAAGGCAAATTTATTGACTACCCGGTGGTGGAGCGCTGCAGGCGTATTTTAAAGATTTCAAAATTCGCAAAACAATATGAGCACTGAAATAATTCTCTATGGAGGTTGGACACAGTAGAAAAAAATAACGCTCTGCGTTCTCTGCACCTCTGTGTGAAATAAAAAATGACTACTCATTTCGTCAAAAAGTCGCTAGAACAAATGATTCTATCAGGGCTTGAAAATGTGCCCGTGGTATCATTTTACGCTAAAACTCACGGCTGGCCGTTTGTTATTGCCTGGTTTCATCGAATCAGCGGCATGCTCATGGTACTTTATATCTGGGTTCACATTTACACGCTTTCTTTTCTGGCCACGCCGGATGCATACGATGCCAAAATGAAACTCTTCGGTTTTTTTCCCTTTTCTTTTCTGGAGTGGCTGCTGGCCGTACCGATAATCTTTCACGCCCTCAATGGAGGCCGGTTGATCCTTTATGAAATCTTTGGGCGTCGCAACGATGAATCCATGATTCGCTGGGTAATGGGGCTTTCCGCAACCTATTTCTTATTGCTCGGACTGTTGATGGTCATGGGGAATCAGACGGTTTCGCCGATCTTTTTTTGGTTAATCATATTTATGATCGGCTTCCTCCCGAGCTATGTGGTTGCCTCCAGAATCCGGAATATGGCCGGTTCGATTACCTGGAAGCTGCAGCGCATCAGCGGCGCTTATTTGATTGTCATGATTCCAGCGCACCTTCTTTTTATGCACCTTCAGCCCGCAGTCGGCCACGAGGCCGCAGTTGTGATTGCAAGGATGCAAAACGTTTTTATTAAATTTATAGACCTGACCCTGGTGGTCGCCGGGTTGTATCACGCCGGATATGGTCTAACGGCTATCATCAGGGATTATCTGAAATCCGGGCTGCTGCAAACGGGTTTGGCCGGCCTGGTTGTTTTGATAATGGCTGTTTTCGGCTGGATCGGCATCAGACTGACGCTTAGCATATAATTCTCAACACTTAATACTGGTTATGAGGAAGAAAATTCTTTGTAATTAAAATAAATTCGAAATTCGAATCTCGAAGCACGAAACAATATCGAATGACCAAAATTCAAAAACTAAAAGAAATAATGAACGTGGTCGTTGCACTACAACTTTTACTAAAGACATAAGCTGAACTCAGCGTTTGGGACATTTGAACATTCGTATTTTGAACTTGTTTCGGATTTCGTGTTTCGAATTTCGAGCTTAATCTGAATTGTAAGGAATATTTTAGTGAATAAAGCTCTGAGAATAAACTCAACACTCAAATGCGACCTGCTCATCATCGGTGCCGGCGGTGCCGGGTTGCGCTGCGCGGCCGAGGTGCTAGACAAAAGGCCGCAAACCCGGATTATTGCAATAACCAAAGGTTCTCATCCTCAAAAGTCACACACGTCTACTGCCCAGGGCGGCCTGGCGGCGGTCGATCCTAAAGATCCGGCGGACAAACCCATTTATCACATGTTTGACACCTGGAAAGGATCTGATTGTACGGCCGATCAAAACATTATCCGCAAAATTTGCGATGCAGCCTGGGAGCAGATTATGTGGCTGGAAAATAAAGGCATGCATTTCAGTCGTGACACCGATGGAAAACCCGGCAAGCGAACTTTTGGCGGACATACGGTGGGTTTTGGGGAATCTTCGGCTTATCGGGCTGTTTTTGAGGCCGATCGAACCGGTAAAGGAATCATGGATACCTGTTGGGGGGAATCTTTGAAGCGCGACATTGCCTTTATCAGTCAAAGTATTGCCACCGAGCTGCTCTTTAATGACCACCAATGTGCGGGTTGCATTGTTTTCAAGCAAAAAGAAGGCGAATTCATCCGGATTCTGGCGAAGGCCACGATTTTAGCCACAGGGGGCAGCGGCCAGATTTTCAAGGTCACAACCAATTGCCGCCAGAATACAGGAGACGGTCTGGCGCTCATTCTCCAGGCCGGACTCGGCATCATGGATCCCGAGGCCGTCCAGTTTCATCCCACCGGAATTGTGGGCCCCGGCATTCTGGCCAGCGAAACCCTGCGGTCGGTAGGCGGCATTCTGCGCAACAGCGATAAGCACGCTTTTATGGAACGCTACGCACCCAAAATGAAAGAATTGGCGCCCCGTGATCTGGTGTCGCGGGCGATCGCCTCCGAAATTCGCGCTGGAAGAGGCATTTTGAATCCCGACCATAATGTTGAGCATATTTGGATCGATTTGCGCCATCTGCCGGATGCGGTCCATGACCAACAGATTCCTGAGGTAACCGGATTTTTTAAAAAATACCTAAACCTTGATCCCAAAAAGGAGCTTTGTCCGGTTCATCCGAGCAATCACTACCACATGGGCGGTATTCCCACCAGTGAATATGGTGAAGTGCAGAACATCTCCGGGCAAAGCATTCCGGGATTGTTTGCCGTCGGGGAATGTGCCGCTGCCAGCTTTCACGGCTTTAACCGATTGGGCACCAATTCCTTATTAGAGCTGATCACCATGGGGAAATTTGTGGGTGATCGCATCTTAACCTATCTGACCCGGTTGCCTGAAAAAATTCCGCAAGCCGAAGGGCGTCATTCTGTTTCGCTATTTAATGGCTACCTCGAAGCCCGGGGAAAGGACAATATCGGGCAGATCCGCGATGCCATGCGTATGCGGATGACAGAAGATGTTGGTATTTTTAGAACCAAAGAAGGACTTGAGCGGGCCATTACTGTTTTAAAAGAACTAAAAGAGCGGGCCGATAAGACGGCCTTATCCAGCAAGAGTCTGCGCATGAATCAGGAACTGGTTCAGCATTGGGAACTTGACAACCTTTTGATTGCTTCCATGGCGGTTGCTCAAGGCGCTCTCAATAGGCAGGAATCCAGGGGCGCTCATTTTCGCGAAGATTTTCCCGAAAGAAGTGACGCGTTTAACGATCATACGCTCGTATCCATGAAGCAGTTCGGTAAAGTTGAATTCAGCAAGCGCAATGTCGATATGCGTATTTTCGAGGAAGGCGGGGAGTTTGCGGAGAAGTTTGGAATGATCGAACGAAAGTACTAACGGCAGCCATATCATTAATATTTTGTTGAATAGAAATAACAAGACCAATTTTTTTGCTTAGCCACAATTGGAAAGCTGGAATAGTGGAAGGATGGAATGTTGGGTTTAAAGGATAAAAATCGACATAAATGATATCCTCCTTTGAGATACCCCGTCTTCCAATATTCCAACATTCCATTATTCCAGTAATAATAAACAAATGGATTCATAAGGAGCAATAGATTAATGGCTGGTAGTGATACAGGAGCACATGCCTATCAGATTACCCTAAAAATTAAGCGCTACGATCCGGAGGAAAAACGATCCTGGGTTCAGGCGTATAATTTGGAAGCCGGTCGAATCCTGCGGTTTGTGGATCTCTTTCGTAAAATAAACGACGAGCAGGATCCGACGCTGGCCTGGAACTCATCCTGTGAACATGGCCAGTGTGGGACGTGTTCGGTTAAAGTCAATGGAAAACCCCTGTTGGCCTGTGAGCTTCTTGTCGAAAACGCGGTTCACTACTTTAAAACCGACACCTTCACGATTGAACCCCTGAATGTGGCCCCTGTGGTCCGTGACCTGGTCGTGGATTTAACCAGGGCCTATGAAAGGATAGACCGGATCCAACCTTATATTATCCGGGCCGATTCTTTGCCATCAGAGCAGGATGCGTATCCGATAATGCCTCAGAGACTGGAACATTATGTCAATGCCACCCGATGTATTAATTGTTTTTGCTGTGCCGCGGCCTGTATCAGCAGTCACCACAGTTTTTTGGGACCCAATGCGATGCTGGCAAGCATTGTGCGCGTAATGGACCCGCGTGAACAGGAGAAAACCCGGCGGCTGAAAATATTGTACAGCGATCAAGGGGTTTACCGATGTCATTCCTCCCGGGCATGTTCCTTTGTTTGCCCTAAAGAAATCGATGTGGCGCATTTTATTGCTCTGGCCAAAGAGGGCCGAATCCTTGAAGGAAGTTAAAATGGAACTGACAAAAGATTTAGTTCAAAGGTGTCATGACCTCACTTACGAGGCATTAACTACTGATGTCGTTGACCGCGTTAAATACCTTGTTCTCGACTTTATCGGGGTTGCGGCGCGGGGTGCCTTGAGCGAATCCAGCAGCCCTGTTCAAAGGGCGATCTTGAATTTAGATAGTAGCCGGGATGGTGCCGTCCTCATCGGGACTCACCATAAGGCCAGCCCTCCTTATGCGGCCATGGCCAACGGCACAGCTGCGCATTCTCTGGAATTGGATGATGTCGTCAATGAAGCTTCACTGCACCCGGCGGTTGCGATCATGCCGGCTGCTTTGGCTGCAGCGCATATCGCAGGTTGTTCCGCCAAAGAATTAATCGCAGCCATAGCCGCAGGCTACGAAGTGATGATCAAGCTGGGGGTGGCGCTGGATCCGGCCGCGCATTATGCCCGGGGCTTTCATCCCACCGGAACCTGCGGAACAATGGGCGCTGCGATCACCGCCGCAAAAATACTTAAACTGAATCAAAAGGCGATGCAGAATGCCTTGGGCATCGCAGGGAGTCAGGCGGCGGGGTCCATGGAATTTTTATCTGACGGGGCCTTTACCAAACGCCTGCACCCCGGTTGGGCCGCGCATAGCGGTATAATGGCGGCTTTGCTCGCGCGCGAAAATTTTACGGGTCCCGGCACGATTATCGAGGGCCGCTTCGGATTTTTGCATGCCTATTCATCCGCTTCAAAATCCGACAAAGTCCTGCAGGATTGGGGCGATCCCTGGGAGGTATTGCATACCAGTATTAAGCCGCACGCCTGCTGCCGATATAACCAGGGCCCGATTGACGGCATACTCAAGATTATGGGCGAAAATAATCTAGATGCCGCACAGGTTGAAAAAGTGACCTTAGGAATCCTTAAAGCCGGCTTTGCCATCGTCGCTGAGCCGCAAGAACAGAAATCCAATCCAAAGTCGGTTGTTGATGCGCAGTTTAGTATGCCGTTTGGCGCTGCAGTGGCAATTTTGTGTGGAAAGGCCACGCTGGATGAATACACGCCGGAACAAATCAAATCATCTCCGGTGAGGGAGTTGATGGGGAAAATTTCCTGTGTAATGGATCCGGAACTGGAAACCGAATTTCCGAAGAAGTGGCCGGCTTCTGTGACCCTGCTGACAAAGGATGGGAAAGCGTATTCGACCCGAATCGATTTTCCAAAAGGCGACCCCGAGAACCCGCTGACATGGGATGAGCTGATCGATAAATTCAGAAACCTGGTTTCACCGGTTTTTTTTGAAGTCAGACAAAACGAAATAATAGAAAGGGTAAGATCTCTGGAGCAAAAAGCGGATTTGAAGGGTTTTTTGATGCTTTTGTTTAAAGACCAGAGCTAATATAACGTCTCGGAATTCCTGTAACTGGATAAAAATATAAGAGATTTTTTGAGACCTGAATTTTTGTTTCAATCATGGAATAATGGAATAGGGGAATGATGGAATAATGGTTTTTAAAGGATATTATCCATTTTTAATCTTATCATTAAAACGACTAGTGCCATTAACACAACAGTCTAGTATCCTCTCCGATCTATAAGCTTTATTGTCTGGAGGTCAAAACCCATTTATCCAATATTCCAGCATTCCAGCATTCCAACTCGGGCGAAGCCCCGAACACGTAAACTCACTTCCTCTATCCCATTTGCTGATGAATTCTTTAATTGTCTGGGTCTGCATTTCTGAAATTCTTTCTGTGGCGGCCATCATGTATTTTCCGGCGCTGCTGCCGAATTTTCAGGCCGAATGGGCGCTTACCCATACGGAGGCCGGCTGGATCAGCGGCATCTATTTCGGGGGATATGCTGCCAGCGTACCTATTTTAGTGAGTTTAACCGACCGCGTGGATCCCCGTAAAATTTATTTGCTTTCGGCCGGATTAGGCGCGGTTTCTTTGATGGGCTTTGGCTTGCTGGCGCAGGGTACCTGGACGGCGACAGTGTTTCGCCTTCTGGCGGGCATCAGCTTTGCCGGCACCTATATGCCGGGCGTGAAGGCGCTGAGCGACAGGATTAGCGGTGCAAAACAAAGCCGGGCAATATCTTTCTACACGGCTTCCATTGGTGTTGGAACCGCCCTGTCCGTATTTTTGGCGGGATGGCTGACCGGCCATTTCGACTGGCGCTGGGCGGCTATATTGATGGGGCTGGCTCCGGTTGCAGGGGTTGTACTCTTTGCGCTTGCCGTCAGACCCCGGCCGCCGGAGACATCGGATCAAGTGGTCAGCGCATCCTTTTTGGATTTCCGGCCGGCCCTCCGAAACCGTTCAGCCATAGGCTATATGTTAGGATATGCGGCCCATTGCTGGGAACTTTTCGGCTTCCGTTCGTGGATGGTGGCGTTTATGTTTTTCAGTCTGAGCCTCCAACCCCAGACCAATTTTAAACTCAGCCCCCAGAGCCTTGTAACCCTGATTCTTTTAGCCGGTGTGCCGGCGAGCATTCTCGGCAATGAAGGCGCTTTGTACTGGGGGCGACGACGCTTTATCACCATCGTCATGCTCATTTCCGGTCTAATCGGCTGTCTGATCGGGTTTGCAGCCGGCCTGACATTTATAATAGTGGCCGGTCTTTGTTTTGCATATTGGATTGCGATTATGACAGACAGCGGTTCTCTGACTGCGGGTTTGGTATCCGCAGCCAGATCTGAAGAAGCCGGCCGGACGATGGCGCTGTATTCCTTTGTCGGGCTTTCGATGGGATTCCTGGCACCGCTGGCCGTGGGCGCCGTGTTGGATATCGCCGGCAGTGGAATCGCCGGGTGGGGGGTGGCGTTTGCAGCTTTAGGGCTGGTGGCGATGAGCGGGACCGTATGGCTGAAGCTGTTTCGACGTGAATATTGAAATTCGACCCGATCAGGCCGTGACCGCTGCGTCGAAAGGAATTTCCAGGTGATATACACCGCTCTCCAGATGCGTTTTTACCGGCAAATCTCCTTTTTTGAAGATCTTCATAATGCCGCCGATATTGGAATACAAGACTTCGGCTACAAATCCTTTGACGCCCCGCTTTTTAGCCAGACGGATCAACATCCTGTATAAAAAAGCGCCAATCCCAAGGCGCTGGTAATTCTCGTCTACCACGAAAACCACCTCGGCAAAAGGGCTGCCCGGAATTTTGATGTAGCGTGCCTCGGCGATTATACGACCTTTTCCCTCTTCACCGACCAGCCCGACGATTGACATGACCTGATTCCAGTCCACATTGACGTATTCTTGCATTTTCGCATGCGGCATGCTTCTAATCGTTTGAAAATACCGGTAGTATACCGTTTTTTCTGAAAACCGATAAAACAGATGGCGCATGCCTTCCTCATCAGAGGGTCGCATGCCTCTGAATCTTACCGCAAGATCGTCATCGATCGTATAGGTTTCAGTGATGTCAAATGGATAGAGGCGCGCGCTCTCTGCCAGGAAAATCTGGTCCTGGTATAAAATCCTGTTATCTTTGGCTGCCTGCACCAGGCCGGCGCGGTCCTCCGGGTGCGCAATATCAATCAGGGCCTGCGCCCGTTCCCTGACGGTACGTCCCTTTAAATAGGCAACGCCGTACTCCGTAACGATCGCGCCAATTGATTCGAAGGCGCCGAACTGATTGGGCAGATCGGCAATGGACAACAAAATATTGGACATGCCTTTTGGGTCCCGGCTGGTGAGGGCAAAGATGGTTCGTCCGCCTTCCGATAGTTCGGCACCGCTCAAAAAATCCATCACCTCAGCCGGTCCGGTGGCGACATTGCCTTTTCCAACGTAAAGTCCGATGCGGCCGCACAAATCCACCTTCCTGGCCGCAACGACGGTGACAAATTTAGGATTACGGCCGATGATCAACGGGTTGAACACCTTATCGACGCGCTGGAACTCGACCAGAGGGTTGTTATCAAGCCATTCCATCAGCTTCGGGGTGCCCAGGGCATAGGAAGTCAGTGATTTGCCGCGATGTGTTTGCTTGCGTCGATTGGTAACCGCCCCGCTTTGCATCAGATCCATCAACGGATCCGTGAAAAAGGGCGAATGTATCCCCAGATTACGCTTATTTACCAGCTGTTTGGCCAGCGCCTCGTAGAGTGGACCGATTGTAAACGCCAGGCAGCTCTCGTCCTCAATTAACGAAGCAACGTGTAAAGCTACCTGATCCCAAACCGCATCTGTTTTCCAGCGTTCAAAGTATATGGGCGGATCTGTCGAACGCACCAAAAAATCAAATTCAGATATCTGAACAAATGTGTCTCCAAAGGTTCGGGGAATCTGGGTGTTGATTTCCCCCACGCGGATGGAGGCCTGCTCGAGGGCTTCCCGGGCCACATCGATCGCAATGCCCAGGCTGCAGAATCCGGCCTCATTGGGAGGTGTGATCTGAACGATGGCAACATCAATCGGTGCCAGGCGGGATTCGATTAATTGAGGAATCTGCACGAACCGGCTGGGTATCATGTCCACCCGACCCTCTTCGATCGCTTCGCTGGCGACCCAGCCGGAAAAAAAGGTTGTTAGGCGAAAGTTCTGGGATTGCAGTGTTTGCAGGGAAATGGCATCTCCGATACTGACCAGCTGGATCAGCTCGAGATCTTCTAGATTTTTAGCACCTGAGGACATCAGATGCCGAACCGTGGTTCTGGGTTCAGCCATTGCCGTTCCCAGAAAGATGCTCATGCCGGGCTTGATTTGTTTCGCCAGTCTTTCTGGGGAAACAACTGCTGATTCCCAATTGCAGGAAGCTATATTTTGCATTGATTTTCTTGCTTTAAAAATTTCGTCATACAATATAAGCGCGAGTCTATATAAGCTCGTCTTTGATCCTCGTAAATCCCAATATGACTCACATTGCTCTTGTTTCGCGCATATCCATTAAAACATCGATATATTCCCTTTGCCCCTGGTAGAGCCTGCACATGTCTATCAGAACCCCGGCAATTTGAGCCAGTGCCTGTACAAAATTAACGTCCTCCAGGGTGAACTCCCATTGTTCCGAACTATATACGCGCATAGAACCGATGACATTTCCGCGGATAAAAATAGGTACGGCTAGAATAGATGCAATGCCTTCCTTCTGGGCTGCTTGCGGGTACTGGATTCTGGGATCATCCGTAACGTCATAAATTGCCACCGGTCCCTCTTTCAAAGACTGACCAATAGAGCGGATTGAGTTTAACGGGCCTTTGTTCAAATATTCAGAACTGAGCCCACTGGCGGCAGCCACTTCCAATTCCTTGCTTTTGGGATCAATAAGAAACAGGGCACATCCCTTAATCTCCAAAGATGTTTTAACACTTTCAACCGTTAACTGAACGACCTCTTCCGGCTCGGTGGACATGGACATTGCTTTGGTTACCTTGAGAAGCGTTTCATAATTAATGAGTTGTTTTTTCATCCGATCTCCTTTTTTCTGGGGCCATATTATTTCTTGGCTTCTTCATAGGTCCTTTCTAGAACTTCATTGACTGCGGCAATAAGCTTATCATTAGAGAAAGGTTTGGTAATGAAGGCGTCCGCCCCTAGCGCCAGACCTTTGGCGATTTCAACCTCATCTCTTCTGGCAGTCAAAAAAAGTATTTTGATGTTGCGATAATCGGGATTTAAACGCACAATTTCACAAACCTCATAACCATCAATTCCGGGAAGCATGATGTCCAGAATTACCAGATCCGGTTTGTATTTGTATATCAGATCAAGGGCATCTTCGCCTCTTTGCGCGACCAAGACATTGTAACCCTGCTGTTCCATCAGGAACTGAAGGGCCACCACCACACCCGGTTCATCATCCACAATTAGAATTTCTTTTGGCATATCGAGACACCTCCCCTTTGAGGCCTGACATCGAGGTCGCCCTTCAGGCAACGGAACTGACGACCTCCCGGCACCAAGGATACCGGTGAATGTGCGTTTAAATTCGAGTTGCCTTAAGGATCCTCGTCTGCGGTTGCGGTTCTGTCCGGTGCAAGCATTCGAAGTAAAGATTCTTCAGAGAAGTGTAAAAAGAGAAGTGAGACCTGGCTCGCTTTGCAGATTCAAATCGGCTTTCAGGTCAGATGTGTCGTCAAATCAGCGTTTAACTATATACCTCTATACACTATTAACAGCGAAATGGTCAAATAAAAAGACAGCCATAAAATCATGACTGCCTTCATTCAAGTAATTAAGGGGTTCAATCGAATATTTTTATTTTTTAAAAAACATCCTGAATCTTATGCCGGCGCCTTCAAATGAGGTTCTGACGATTTCGCCGTTTGCCATAATCGCATTGCCGGCGTCGGGAAAATCAAATTTTATCGCGATCTCCTGCCCGACAAATAAGCGTTGATTGGTATTAAGAAAAACGCCACCGGAACTGACATTTTCAATGGGGGCCTGGAAATCACTATCCATGGTCCTGCAATTGGCAACTACCAGTTGGAGTTCGTTGACTTTTTTCCTGGCATCTTTTCTTCGCTCTAAATTTTTTGTTTGCACATTTGGGATATAATTGCTGTACATGTCGAAGGTGTCCTTGTTCATCTTAACCATTGTATCGATAATAGTTAATAATACCGTTTGGAAATACAATTTGTGTGCCAAATATTTAAGCCATTGATTTTATTATTTTTTTGAAATTTAGCGACTTTTTCAGCGATGTAAAATTATACAAAACTAAACAGACCTGTTATTTTTTTTGCACGTTCATCAAAGACTCCCTACAGGACAAGCGGAAAAGATAGCGCAACAATCCTGTTGCGCCAAAGAGTGTAATCCTGGCAAGATTATCCAATCAAAATCGAACTGAATCTTCGGATCAACTAGCGGCGAAAACCATATTCGAGGGTAAAAAACTGAGGCTGCAATTCAGCCAGGGGCTTACGGAGCTTTGCCAATTCTTCTTCGGGGCCGTGAATTTCCAAACGTGTGAGTTCGGAAATTTTGAGGGCCTCTTGCAGCAGCGTGCCGACATTCTCGAGATGGGCCAGAGCGCTTTCGGCATCTTGATAGCCTTCCCGGCAATGGGCCGTGTCGCCATCGAAACTGAATCCGTAATACAGGCATTTGGGCTCCGTGCTGGTTATTTCAACAAATTGTTCGCACATTTCCTTAAAAGTTCCAAGTTTGCCGCTCTGAACTTTGAAATAGGGTACGATCGTACAACATCTGTCCTGGGTTGCCATAGTTTTCTCCTTTGGATTTCAGATTTTATATTGGTCTTTTTTCCTATAGATATCTCTACGCTCGATGGTGATAAAATGGCCGGCACCTTCCCTGCGGTCGTTGCCTGATCTGCGATCCTTCCCGGTTCGGCGATCCAATTTGATATAAATTGAGTTGGTCTGACGCCTGTCTGTCCTTGCGCGTGTGCCACCGTTATCTCTTATTCTATTTTTTCCCATGGCGTTCTCCATACAGGGATGTTTTTCATCATGGAGCCTTAAAAGATAAACAGGCGTTCTATCGTTCTAGTG
>JAQYWI010000432.1 GCA_030145015.1 Desulfobacterales bacterium | reverse complement strand
AGACCCGACCCCATTCCTTGTACTAAAAAATTATTCCGGTCAGTGTTATCCTTAAAGATATCAGAACGCTCAATCCTACGTGCTATGATATGATGAAACGCCCCAGGCGCATCTATCCTCGATTTTCTTGGCATGATAACCGCTTAGTATATTAATGATAATTTGTAAACTGCAAGTCCCTGAAAAACGCATAAAATCATGGTGTACTCACAGAGGACTTTCACCCAACAAGTTCACGCCCATGCCGGGCGCACACCTGCAAATGCAGCCAACGCAAAAAAGCCGCGCGGCTGGTTTGGGTTAGGCGATGTGAAAATTTATAATTTATTACAAAAGGAGATTAGAATGAAGATCTATGTAGGAAATTTGTCGTACGAGGTCACCGAACAGGATTTACGGCAGGCTTTAGAAGAATTCGGGCAGGTTGAATCCGTCACCATTATAAAAGACAAGTATAGTGGTCAATCAAAAGGATTTGGATTCGTGGAGATGGCCTCTAAAGCTGAAGCGCAGTCTGCAATCGAAAGCCTAAATGGCAAAGAGTTAAAAGGAAGAGTGCTTAACGTGAATGAGGCTCGCCCTCGCACAGAAAATCGCGGTGGCCGAGGAGGATACGGCGGTGGCAGAGGAGCACAAGGGCGTGGCAGATGAGGGTTTTTCTACCTCAGCACCCACAACACCACGGTATTATCTTGGCGGGAATAATGACTGATTCGTCATGCCGGCCTGTGTCGCCGATATAGGACTGATTTTAGCAGAATAAAACATGGCAAGGTCATTGCTGACCTTGCCATAAAACAGCGTGCGCAGCACTTATAGCCTTTAGGCAGATTGCATGCCTCGCCTGCCGGATGCCTTCGTCTTTTGGGTGGACAACCAGGCAAACGATCCTTTCCTAACCCGTCCTTTTGGCTCATGGGCGGGCTTGCTCCTTTGCGTTTGATGCCCTCGGGTACGATGGGGGCCTCTTTTTTGCGGTGTTAAAGGAGTAGCATTATAATCGAAGTCCGCCAGGGTTCGTCGCTCTACAGAAGCTCCAATGGTCTGATTGATGGCGCGTACCATATCCTTGTCGTCTCCGGTAATAAGGGTGAAAGCTTCGCCGCTTCGAGTAGCCCGGCCGGTCCGTCCGATTCGGTGAATGTATGCCTCGGGGGTGGAAGGGATATCGTAGTTGATGACATGAGAAATCTTGGTGACGTCAATGCCCCTAGCGGCGATATCCATCCAGTGCGGCATGGCGGCGTCCCTGGGAAAGATTCCCCTGCAGAGAAGTCGACCGGTATCCAGCTACAGCCAGCTTTTCCCCCAAGCTTTTGGCGCGGTGTTTGGTCCTGGTAAATACAAGCACCGACTCGGCGGTGGTATTTCCCAACAGCTTTAACAGTAGCGCCGTTTTCAAATGCTGAGCCACCGGATAGAGCGCATGATGAACAGTATCCGCAGGTGCAGTGGTTCCCACCTGGACGGTGGTCGGATCTCGCAGAACATCCCCTGCTAAGCGACGTATTTCAATGGGCATTGTAGCCGAGAAAAGCAACGTCTGACGTTTTTTGGGAATATGTGTCAAAATGCGTCGGATATCAGGGAAAAAACCCATGTCGAACATCTGGTCAGCCTCATCAATAACCAGCACTTCCAATTGGGAAAGATCGACGGTATGGCGGCTGATATGATCAAGAAGCCGACCGGGGCAAGCCACAA
>JAQYWI010000095.1 GCA_030145015.1 Desulfobacterales bacterium | reverse complement strand
GCAAGGCGATAGCCCCCCATGATCATGGCGCCAACGGCACCCACCGCACCTGCTTGATTGACCGTTGCCACTCCCAGTATGATGGAGCCGAGCACCAAAAAAATGAGGGTCAACGGCGGCGTCAAAGCCATCGCAACCCGGATGGCGAATTTTCGATCGTATTTTCCTTCATAAGGTACCGGCGGAGCGGACCCTTTCCGAAATATGGCTACAAACAAGATATAAATGGTATATAACCCGACAAGTACCAAACCGGGTACCAGGGCTCCCATAAACATTTCACCGGCACTGGTAGAGGTAACATCCAGTATCGAAGGCATGTTAAATTCACCGGTGGCAGCTTTATAAGCTGTTTTGCGGAGTGTACTGGCTTGATCGGAAGCGCCGGTTAACTGGTCGGCAAGGATAATCAGCACAATAGAGGGGGGAATGATCTGTCCTAACGTGCCCGAGGCGCAAATTGTGCCTGTTGCCAATGGTTTGGAATAATTGTTGCGTAACATTGCCGGAAGTGAAATCAATCCCATGGCAACGACCGTTGCCCCAACGATACCGGTGGTAGCCGCAAGCAGTGCGCCGACCAGGACAACGGAGATGCCTAATCCTCCGGGAACCGGCCCAAACAGCTGGGCCATCGCAACCAAAAGATCTTCTGCGATCTTGGAACGTTGCAGCATAATGCCCATAAAAATAAACAAGGGGACCGCGATCAGGGTATCCCGCTCGACATCCCAATAGAGGCTTCGAAAATTGGTCACGCCGGCATTGAGCCACTGTAGGGCGCCTCCTTCTACGAAGTAGGCGCTGGAATCTCCTGTAAACAGATAACCACATAGCGCTGCCAATCCAATGGATAAAATGGCAGCCCCCGGCAATGAAAAGGCGACCGGGAAACCGGAAGAAAGCGCAGCCATCATCGTCAGAAGGAGAATAGCGAGAAAGACTAATTCCATCTAGTGATCCCTTTTATTTTATTATCGTGTTATGACTCACCGGCTAACTGATCACCACCTGGTTCTTGACGAAGGTCAGCGACCCTGTCGAGCAGGTAACTGGAAAATTGTACAATCATGGACACAGCGTAGACCGCTAAAAACCCGACCATCAGGTACTTCACATACAATCCATAACCGGATTGTGAAACCTCGAAACTATAGATCGGGCTGTTGATACTGCTTGTTTTACCCCACATACCGGTCACGAGGATAATCCACCCAATTGGCAAGCCCAACAGCAATGTGCCAACGGTATTGGACCATGCCCTGTTGCGTTTACTGAAACGCGAATAAAAAACATCGACACGAACATGTCCTTCATGAACCAGGGTATAGGCACTGGCAAAAAGAAATAATGCCGCATACCAGAAACGTACGAGATCCCCCATGAAAGGCTGCTCGTAGGAAAAAACAAACCGGGAAATAACAATCTGGAACTCTGCCAGTACCACCAGAAAAGTCAACCAGGTAAATCCCAGAGATCTATTAAAAAAAGCGATGACAAACGATAGCAGGACCAGTGGATAGTGCACATAAGTACCGCGAAATTGGGGGCGCCCAATGGCTTCGGACAAATCATCACCAACTAATGGTGATAGGAGGTTCTCCACCCTGAGAAAAGAGATGAGGATATCGACCAAGCCTATAATCAGTACGATCCAAAAGGCCGCACGAATGATATAGGCAGCAAACCTGGACAGTAAAGCCGCATCCGAGCGCAAGGGCCGCTTGGGAGTCCATAAGACATAAAGGACAACCAGAGCAACCGCTCCCAGGTAACTCAGAATTTGAAGCCACCCTTTTATTATCTGGCCACCTGCGAGGGGGGTGCGTAAGGCTTCCAGGCCAAACCAGCCATAGTGTGAAAAAAGAGATGGCAATCCAGGCCATTGACGCCAGAAATTCAGGTAGTTGTTAATTAAAAAAAGCAGCATGATCGCGACAATCGATACTGCAAATGTTCGTATCAGCAAAACGATGACTTTATGGCCGGAAGCATCGTCCTCTATGGCTGTATTTGATAAATCATTTGTAACGGTGGTGTCTGATGAGCTCATAAACTTTGGACTGTTTAAAAATGCGGTAGTAGATGTATTGTGACTGTGCGGCCGTGCGAAATTGGAAAGCCAAATTTGTTATTTAAAACGTCCCATAAAAAGGAGAAATATGGTACCCCGGGGGGTACCATATTTCAATGGAAGACGTTTACATATCGATCACAAACCCAGTACACGGTTGCGCTGGTTAAGGTAGGCCTGATCGGAGATCTTCATCCAGCTTCCAACCTCTTGGCGTGCTTTGACAAAGCTTTCGTGGATTCTGGCTGTCAATTTACTGTGTTTTACTACCTCTGCATATACTGCCGCAGCTCCTTCACCAAAAGCATCGTAGACATCATCGTTAAATTCGCGTAGTTTTACGCCTTGCTCATTGACCAGTTTGGCAAGGGATGCGCCGTTTTTTGCATTGAATTCAGCCATCATTACATCATTTTCCATGGATGCGGCAGCTTCAATAGTCAGTTGGTCAGATTTTGCAAGACCATCCCACCATTTTTTATTCATGCCGATAGACAGCATCGAGCCGGGCTCATGCATGCCCGGGTAGTAGTAATACTTGGCGGCTTCATATAATTTCATGAACCCATCGTTCCAAGGGCCGACCCACTCCGTCGCATCAATTGATCCGGCAATCAGGTTTTCATAAATCTGGCCGCCCGGAATGGAAACAGGGGAAGCACCGAGCTTGGCCATGACATCGCCGCCAAGGCCGGGTATGCGTATCTTAAGCCCCTTCAGATCCTCAGCAGAATTGATTTCCTTGCGAAACCACCCGCCCATCTGCGAGCCGGTATTACCACACATCAGTCCTTTGATCCCAAACCCGGCACCCAGTTCATCCCATAATTCCTGGCCTCCGCCAAAGCGTATCCAGGCGTTCATTTCGTTGTAGGTTAAACCAAAGGGAACACCGGTGATATAAGCCCAACCGGGGTGCTTGCCTTTCCAATAATAATCGGCGGCATGATACATCTGGGCATTGCCGGAGGCAACCTCATCGAAGGAATCAAATGCCTTTACGCGTTCACCAGCGGCAAAATAGTTCACCTTCATACGACCATTGGTCATATCAGACAATCGCTTTGCAAACCGTTGCGCCCCGGTACCCAGACCCGGAAAATCACGAGGCCACGTCGTAACCAATGTAATTTCTATCGTCTTTTGTGCATGTACGGCAGGAGCGCCTGCAATCACGGCTCCAGCAGAAATAACCCCAATACCAGCTTTTTTGATAAATTCTCGTCTTTTCATAGTTTTCCTCCACAGGTTTTGTTGGTAGATCAATAAACTTCCAGCACAACTGCAATTTACCGAAAGAATTTTATGTTAATATTTATTAATCCAAATAGTTTAAAGATGTCAAGCCCTGCAAAAAAAAGAACCATGGGCCACGATGGATCACCCTGATATTATTTTGAATTTATTACATATTATTAACAGAAAGACCTCCAATGAAAATTAAGGGGTGTTACATTGTGTAACATCCCCAATAGAAATAATAGTGCTTTAGCGAGGGCTACAACAGATAATGTTGACTTCCAGAAATTAGGGGAGAATCCGATATACTCAGTCTAAGAACACCTGGCAGATATCTTCTTCAACAGGCTTAACGGGCACAACGGGCTAAACGGAACAACGCGCTCAACCGAAACTCGGGTTTGTCGGGTTTCATTTTTCAGCCAGATGGATGACGGCGATTCCGTTGGTCAGGCGGCGGTAGGTTATCCGGGAAAAACCGATTTCTTTGAGCAATTTTGAAAGCTCATTCGGGAGTGGAAACATCCGAATGGATTCCGGCAGATGCGTATAGGCTTTTTTGGAGCCCACCAGCAGCTCACCGAGAAACGGCATGATATAAAACGAATAAAAATCATATAGCCAGCGAAAAACCGGCCATGTGGGCTTTGAAAACTCCAGGCACATCAACTTTCCACCCGGCTTTAACACGCGATACATTTCTTCAAATCCCTTTTGTATATGGGTGACATTGCGGATACCGAATCCGACCATTGCGGCGTCAAAATGCCGGTCCGGAAAAGAAATGCACTCGGCATTTCCCTGCACGTGCCACAAACGGGTCTCTATATCGGTGTTGGCCATTTTGTGTAAGCCCGCCTTAATCATGGCGCGATTGATATCATATATCGCAACCTGGCCGGCAGGACCGACCGCTCTGGCGGCCAGAATTGCCAGATCACCCGTTCCGCCACACACGTCCAGTACGCGATCTCCCGGGGCCAATTTTAGCATCCTGACCGCTGTGCGCTTCCAGGCGTAATGAATGCCGAAGCTTAATAAGGTATTCATGAAGTCATAATGACGGGCTACGGAGTTAAAATGTTGTATGACCCGATCGGTTTTAGCCACGGTGCTGATGCGCTCATAACCGAAGTAGGCCTCATCGCCACCTTTAGGGCTGTTGTTAATTTGTGTCCGGCGCTTTTTTTCTTCAAGCCATTCCATTTTTTTCCCATCCCATGAGAAAATATATTCATATTTTTCGGTAAAATTTGCCGAAATTAAGGATAACATAATCAGATTAACGTTAAAGTTCAACCTGAAGGATCAACTTTCAGTCCTCGGTCACGGTTACCAACAAATGATGGATTTACTCGGTTTCAGGCGCCGGTACCAACAATGGTCAATGATTTGACTACCTTCAACGATATACAAAGATTAGCGTGGCCTTATTTTGGGCTAACCCGCCGCACTTGTTCGTGAAATAAAAAAAGATATAACCTGCCGGACAAATTGGCATGAATTCTGCTTTTAGGAATGGTAATAACCGTGTGCAGCAATGCTCGCACCAATATATTCAACCGCTGTTGATGCTTTATTTTCTGGCCTGAATGAGGAGGGCGTCGAGATGAGTTGTTCTGAAACGAATTACTGTAAAAAAGATAAGATGTCCGTCTGCACCGCCGAAGATTCCAAACAGCAGGAAAAATGCAGCTTTTTTGAAAAATCAAGCTATGAACACCGCTGTATGTACTTTATCTTTGATGAATACTGCGATTGTCTTAACGCGCAAATTCAAACCAAATGAATTTGTTATTTGATGCCTGGGAATTTCTTAAAGGAAGGACTCAATCGGACTTAGATATACTACAAGGTTTTTTCAGGTTCAAATCTCAGAATTATAAGACTCCGCAATCTCCCCTCTATTTAAGCATCGGCAAACTTCTTTGCCAGGTCATTATCAATGACGTAAATGCATATTTCTTTGGCGCCCTGTTCAGTATATCTGCATTTTTTGCACAAATTGTTGATCAGATAGGTCACATCTTCCCTGATCCGCTTGTCGTAGGTCTTGAAATCCTCTTTATCGTAATCTTTGATGGCGCGGCGAAAGTTTTCGTTTTCAAGAAAGGGATCCAGCACTTTTTCCTTCAAGTTGTGCACGTAGCGATCGTGCATGGATTGATAAATCTTTGTTTCCGCAATTGGAACATTTTCAACCATGATTTCCTGGGTAAGTGTTTTGGTGGTGTACTCTTTCTGGGTCTCTTCCCGAAAGGTTTTGCGTTGATTTCGATCCGCCTTGGCCCCCAGTAATTTAGCTTCAATGCCCTCCAGAAATTCCTCGGTAATTTCCAGTTTTTCCCCGGTGTAGGTGCAGGTTTCGACAGAGTCGATTTCAAAATTAATCGCAAACAGGTAGTTTTGAATTTCCCGGGAAATCTGCTCTTCGTTGTAATAGTAGAGGGACTCCTTAACTTCCTGCAGAATCGTGTAATCATACATGCGCAAAAGAGAATCCAAAAACCCCTGGGGTATCAGGTCCTTGATTTCCTTGCGGGCTTTGGTGAAAAAATTACACAGATCCGACATTCTGATGAGCTTATCTTCCTTGGTATAGGTCGAGTAAAATCTATTGAAAATGTTGATGGAATCACGGCCGGAGATGCCTTTATCGCCTTCGTTTTCAGATTCGGCAATAATTTTCCGCCGCCGCTTGGCGGTGAGGCGCTTGCGGTCTTTTTCCGACAGCCAGTTTGGAATATATCCGGTGTAGATTTCCATCTTAAGCAGCTGCAAGTTTTCATCACAAAAAAGACGATAGCGCGCGGGATCATCAATCCAGTCCAGCATGGCATCTGATTTGGTGCTCAGGCGCGTGGATATAATAACTCTGGCAAAATTGTGAAGAACCCTTGGCAGGAAGCGTTCATCAATGTGCCGGCCGAAAATATTGCGATAGATCTCCACCTCGGTTGAAAGATCCATAACATACGGTATCTTGATGTATTGCACACGGTCCAGGAAGGATTGAAAACCCTGGATGTTCTTCTCATCTTCAGGGTTCATCACCGCCAGCAGCAGAGAATTGACGTTTTCTTCAATATCTTCCACCTTATGAACGCCTTCGCTGATGATATTGTGCAACTCAATTAAGCGTTCGGTATTATGCGATTTGATGTCCATCAGGGCATAAATCCCATTATTGGTCTTGGCATACTGGGAAAAGATGTATTTTACCAGGTTGCTGTCCCTGAGCATATTATTGATCCGCCGTTGAAGCATGACATTGCTCATCACATTTTGCTTTAAGGGCTGATCGCCGGGGTTAAACACGCTAATGCCTTCACCCAGGCGCCGGTTGAAGCGGTACGGCCGCGCATACAGCATCTCAAATACCCGCTGCGGGCTTTTCAACCGGCCCAGCAGCGCTTCATACAAAGAACTGCAGATCGTACACGGCTGGGCTTTGAATACCCACTCAAATTCTTTTTCGGTGGAAAGCTGCCATTTAAATTTATCATTTTTAAACAAATCATCGAAAAATTCCCGCCGATAATGCTTGGAAATCATCAGCAGGGGATTGTCATGACTCGGGCAGGGGACTTCAACATAGTCTTCAGCCATGTATGGTGCGTGGGAATCATCAAGCAGTTCTTCAGAGTTTGCAGATGAATTCAGCAAACCCGTGTTGCCGGTTGCATCCGTCAGATCCGGGTTGGAATCTTGCAGCAGGCTGGATAGCTGCTTGAGGATGGGATGGGCTTCATAATCTCTGAACTGGCCGAATATCTTGCGATCAAAACGCCAGACGGTCTCATATCGAAAACCGGCATCGGTACTGGCATATTCCTCAAACTTGGTGAGCATATTGTTTAAAAAAGTACTTTTACCGCAGCCGGGGGGTCCTTTAAAAATATAGATTTTATTTTGCTGGGTGCCGCGTTTTAAGGCTTCGACGAGTTTAACCAACCGGTTGGCGAACAAACGGTCTGCAAAAAACGGGTTGTCTGTTCCCTCTACAAACAGCTTATTGCAATCGTAATTGGCATATTGGATGGACTCGGGATCATCGGGGTATTCATCTACACCTTCGCCGACATAGGCTTTCATCATATCGTGAAACACCTGAAAAATATTGCGCATCACGCTTTTCGGATTCACAACCAG
This sequence comes from Desulfobacterales bacterium, assembly GCA_030145015.1. Next base: position 13,357 of record JAQYWI010000095.1, on the reverse strand, counting down.
TTCGTCAAGAAACTCTGCAAAGGGAATCGAGGTGCGCTGTTCCTTTGCACTCATGTTCTGGTTAAGATTCAGCATGGCTTTTTGAATATTATTCTCAGCACTCACATCTTCTTTGGTGCGCTTTTCTTCTTTTTTCAAAGCACGGATGGCTTTTTTCACTTTGCCCATGAGATGTCTCCGAGTCAACGACCACCCGCATAGCGGGTGGCTTGGATTTTACCGCCATAGGCGGTAAAAGACAGGGGCGCGAAGTGCCCTAATCGTTGCGGGTGAAACCGGGTGCGTATCAATGACCATACCGCTCTGTGAGAGGGATGTTTGATTTTCCGGCCGTAGGACGGAAAAACAAGCGAACGTTAGCTCGCAATCATTGTGTTTGTGATCGGGTGCGTAGCGCCCGATCGGTATACAAACAACCACCCGGTTTGGAAAACCCAATCTATTTCGCTGCAGTTTGGTGAACATCCGAGTCCGTTAACGTCACTTTGGAAAGCTTGCGGTCTTTCATGGTGTATAACACCCGCTGCCACTTTATTTCCATTTGCCTGCCGTCATCCTCCCGCGGCATTGCCATCCCGGGAATAGGGATTTGAATTTTCGGGGGTTCGACTTTTTTGACTTCGCTGGTCTCCAGCTTGACGGGAGCTCCCCACATATACTCAATTCCCATCATGGTATTGGTAATAAATTCACTGATCAGCGGTTTGCCCTCAAAATGGTGATTCAAATAAAGATCGCCATTCTTGGATTTTTGCGGATCAATGGCGATGTGGGGCGGATGGTAAAGCGAGTCAAAGAGCATCTGGCGATAATCCCCAGCTTTGCGGCTTTTGACATAATACTCCCAGACGCCTTTGCTCTGGTTGAGCCGCTTGCCGGCCACAAACAGGTTATTGCGATTGATAAAATCCTGATCCACAAATGTGTTGATAAATATAAAATCGTTCAGGTTTTCGCGAATTTTATAGACAAACGCTTTGCCAATTCCGGTGTTGGCATCAAATTTTTCTCTTTCCCTGGCATCCAGCAGCCGCTTAAACGCAATTGAATACTTGCCTTTATCTGCCAGTTCCTCGATGTAATGGAAAATCCGCATCCCCAATGCATATGGGTTCGATCCCACCCGGGGCAATGCCGTCACAAAGGCATGGGTGCGCGCAAAATCGACCTCGTGCCCTTCGATACGGTCATCCTGCAGGAAGAGATTTTCGTGCCAGTAGCTGGCCCAGCCCTCATTCATGATCTTGGTTCGAATCTGGGGCTGGAAAAACAAAGAGGTCTTGCGAACCACTTCGATAACCGGTTTCATCCAGCGATTATCTTCCTTATTTAAAAACTCGGAGTGCTCCAATATATATTGCATCAAATCCAGTTTTTGATCTGTTTTTTCCTTAAGGCTTTTTTTATAGATGGCATCAAATTCCGGGTATTTTCTGAACACCTCCGCAAAAAAGGCTTTTTCACCATGGTCTTTACTGGTCTTGATGCAGTCATTGTATCTTTCGATTTCTTTTATATATTCATTTACATTTATTTTTTTTATTGATTGTAGAAATTCGTCAAAATAAAAGTCCAGCATCCTGGATTTTTTCGTCACCGGCGGACGATTAAGCACGGCAAGCTCGTTGTGGTATCCCACCAGATTGTCGCTACTGCGGGCAAACTCGATCACATAATCGAGCCAGCGGCCTTTCTCCGATCTGATTTTTGAGATCATACGCTTATCCGAAAGCGCCCGGCCGGTGAAGTCATAATCCCAGGTGTGCCGGAAATACAAATTGTTCTGGAAAAAATCGATGTGCGCCAGCACGTGGTAAAAGATCATGACATTCATCCAATCCGGATTGTTGTCATTGTAGTATGAGATGGCCGGCCGTGTGTTGATCACTGTCTCATAGGGATTGTTGGGGTAGAGCTCGTAGCGGCCCTTTTCTTTGAGGACTTCGACGTCGTGGACCCAGTAATCATAGAGCGTCGGAATCATCAGTTTGGGCGTTAGCTCGAGCAGGTCACGGTTGCTGACAATGTACTCCAGGGTTTCATCCTGAAATTGCAGCCCGGCTTCCCGGGCCCGCTCTTTGCACCCTTCCATTATCTTTTTGGTATGTTGATTGATTAATTCCATAATTTGGAAATCATTTAAAAAACGCTGGATTAATTTTTTAATTCAAATTTTTTTTAAAGGCCACGTAAAATTCGAAATTCGAATATCGAAACTCTAAGCAAATTTGAATATCAAAATGACCAAAATTCTAAACAAAAAGGCTTTATCTCAATTTTTGACTTTGTAAGGTTTGTAATCATCGTTTAGAAAATTTGAACATTCGAATTTGGGATTTGTTTCGGATTTCGACCAATTTTATAAAATCAGGCGTGCTTCGAGTTTCCTTATATATTTAGCGAATGATCAGTTAACAAAATCAGGTTTTGTTTATTCAGATATAAGGTGCTTTATCCCTTGAATCAGCCTGGGTTCGTCGGCACTTTCCTGCATGACGTCCAGTCTGAGTAAATCCGGCTTTTCCGTCAGCATCCCGGACTTTTTTAAATATTTTTCGACTTCGGTGTTATGGGTGGCTTCCTGAGTATGTTCGGCGATGGAAATTCCAATCCGATTGGCATAACTCAACATTTTTTCCAATTGGGGAATGGATTCCTTGCCGTCGGTGTCCCAATCATCGCCGTCGGTGCCGTGAAAGATGTAAATATTAAAGTCCCGGGCCAGGTTTTCTTTTTCGACAATTTCGTTGACCAGGCGGTATGCAGAAGACACCTGGGTGCCGCCGGCCACCGCCGAATTGTAGTACTTGTAAAAGTCCTCTACCTCCGAGGCTTCGGTGTCATGCAGCACAAAACGCGTTTCCACCTGCATGGCATATTGATATAACAGCCAGCTGTATATCATCACATGTTGAGCAACGACCAGTTCCGTTGATCTGCCGGCCATCGAGCCGGAATAATCCCGCAGAAAAAAAACCATTGCCTGGGATTCATAGTCCTTTTCACGGGACAGCACCCGGTAGACCATATCGGTTGGCGAAACCAGAAATTGTGCTGGATCGATGGCGTTGATATCGGGCAGGTTTCCAAGATGAATATTGGTTTCGACAATTTTCTTCAGGGTGGCTTTTTTATCCAGCAGCTGGCCGAACCCGCGGTTGCGGTCGGTGAGGTCATATGTATAGCGGGTGAGGGACCGTTTTTTGCCTTTGTCTTTGAGGTTCGGCAGTTGAAATTTTTCGGTCAAAATCCGGCCCAGATCATAGGCGTTGGATTCCATTTCGTGCTGGGCGCCTTCTCCCTGTCCCGGACCGGTTCCGTCGCCGCCATCCGGGGCATGGACCGGCTGTTCACCGATTACATCACCTTCTTCCCCATCACCGGTGCCCCCGTAGGGTTCTTCTTCGGAGGTCTGAAAGGAGGGGTCATGCATAAATTTTTCTTCCACGGTTGACGGAACCACGACGATTTTGTCCTTGCCGGCTTTGCCCGGTTTGATTATACGGCCGACGTTTATTTTACGCGGAAAGCCGTCCTCTTCGCGTTGCTTGTCCCTTTCCAGCAGTTCATCGATGGATTTCAGACTGGTGTTGTGGGTACTTTGCATGGCGGTTATTCCCTGCAAGAAAGACAGGTCGTTATAGTTGTAGATATTCTGGAACTTGCGGAATGATTTGGAGGATCCAGCTGCGGCGGTTTCAGGAAGGTCATGGGCATCGGCCGCTTCCAGCTCGGCCAGAATTTTACGCTCCTGTTCGGGCGTCAGGCCTTTTTTTTTCAGATGTTCATAAAGTTCGAGGAGTTTTGGATCCATAATTTAAATCACAGTTTTTGAATGAACTACACATAGATTTGAAATCCGAAATTCGAATAACGAAATTCGAAACAAATCCGAATTTTCAAAATTCAAATGAACAAAACAGTCATTAGAAAGGCCTCTGTGCCCACCTGAAAACGGCCGGCTAAGCGGGCGACCCTTTTATTTTTCGTCTTCTTGCGTGCAGAAGTACTCGATCGTCTTTTGTGCGCAGGTGCGGCAGTAGCCCAGTTTATTGAGCATGGTTTCGATCATGCGATCGTAGAGTTTCTGGTTTTCCTCATTGGTACGGTTGGCCAGCGCGCCGATCAGACTGCCGGCACCGGCAATATCGGATTTGAGGCGGACGTCGGTGACGGCTTTTACCAGCTCCAGGTTGTCCATAAAATCGTAATCCGGATCGACCGAAATCTTCTGGCCGTAGATTTTACGGATCGATGTTCGAAAGGACTCACGCTGTTCTTCGGTTTTAAGGCCCAGGCGTTCTTCCACGCTGTTGATATAGCGTTCATCGATCTTTAAGGCCTTGAGTTCCTTGTTTTGCGGGTCTTTGTATTTCCACATCTTATCAGGGCCTAAGTTTTCGGCATCGATTCCGATGATCATGTTCACATAGTTCATGACGTCCTTGCGAATGGCGAAGGGTTCATCCATATAGGCATTGAACATCTCGGTCATAATTCGTTCGCGATACAATCCTTTGCCGGTTTTGAGATCATCAAGGTATTTGGCCCGATCATTGGCTTCCGTAACATAATCCAGAATAATACGTTCCAGCGCCTTGAAGATGTCATAGGCGAACATGCACCGGCCTTCATTGGTTTCAGAGCTTTCAATCATCAGCTGAATGGCTCTACCCAGATTTCGCTGCCCCAGGCCCTTCTGGCCGAAGCGGTTGATGATCTCCGGATCCTGGTTGAGGGTGTCGATAACTTCTGCCAATGTTTTAATGCTTTTTTCGCCGGCGACCTCTCCGGCGGAGAGTTTCATGGTTTCCACCGGAGTCAGTTTTTCGGAACGCGGCAGGCGGCTTAAAACGGAAGCAACTGAAGCGGAGTAATTCAGATTGGGATCCTGGTGCAGATCTTCGCGGGTCAGCGTGGTGCGGGTTTCACTGCCGATGGCATAGCCGGTCAGCTCTTTTTGGAGTTTGTAGTTGGTGTTGTGGGACACGTAGCAGATCCGGCAGCGGTCGACGATGGGCGCTTCTTCTTTTTCTGAAAGAAAGCGGTGAAATTCGGAGTTGTTGCTGGTGGCCACAATCAACGTATCAATGGGCCACTTGAAGCCGTCAATCTCGATGTTGCGGTTTTGAATGACACCTAGATAAACCTGGACCAGATCCTTTTTGTTTTTGAATATCTCGTCGCTGAAATGAATCCCGCCACCGGCGACGCGGGCCAATGCGCCGCGGCGTAAATCAAAACGGTACGGATTGTTGGTGTCAGTGATATGTAGTAAGCGCTGGATGGACTCTTCGCCCAGCAGATCTACGGCAGAGGAGGTGATTTTATCTTTGGCCGGATATTTTCCGGTCACCGTGCCCAAACTTTCCGTCAAGGGCACGGGTGTGATCTCAACGAATTTCAACATTTCATCAACATTTCCGTCACAATGATTGCGGATATCATTCCAGATATAGCCGCTGCAGGCGCCTAAAGGCCGGTAATTTTCATACAGTTTTTCAATATCCTTATCGGAAAAGCCGATCTGTTTGGCCAAAAATTTCTTACTTTCATCCGAATCATCAAACAAATTCATCGCCAGGATCATGGGATCCTCATAAGTTTGCGACTCAACTGTAGAAATTTTGCCGTAATTACCGGTCTTGTCCAGATTCAGGAATTTAAACGTAAACTTGCGGTTTTTTTCCTGGGCCAGAAAGTTGCGATATTTGCCGGACAGAAATTCCACAAAAAACGTTTTGCCATTGCCCGGCTCGCCAACCAGGACAAAGGCCATTTCCTTGGAAGAACCGCTCTCGGCCGCATCTTTCACGTAGGAAACGAAACTGTTGATCTCATTATACATGCCGATGATGTGTTTGGAACCGTTGCGGAAGATTCTAAAATCATAGGTCGTCTTACCGTTCACCACCACCTTCTCAATTTCGCTTTCCAGAATCATACGGGTCACCCCCTGGAACGCATTTTCAAATCGCAGCTTGCCGTCTTTTACGGCCGCCAGGTGCTGGTGAAGGGCGATTGATTTTTTAGGCATTTTTCCTCCCATTATAAATTATGGTTATGGATTCCTTATAAGTCCTCGTCTTACAGATATCGGCTTAAGTTGCCAGTTTCTGATTTTCCTATAAATTTAACCGTAATAATGGAAAAATTTAACGATTTTTTGACGTTAGGCTGTATAAATTTCTGGCAGCGCCATTTTCCTTTAAAGCTGATTTTCAAATGAACAGCTTATCATTGTTTAATTTCATGAATCTCAAAAATCATCGCTAAACGTCGAAATGCTATTAATATCTGCATTTTTCGAGCATTTGATGTTTTTTGCGGCAAGGCTTCAGTCCTCATATTGTCGAAGTATCAGCGCCGACCCTTACAACACATCTACATATATAGATGCAAAAACAATACCATTCGTTACATAATAATGATCTTTAAAGCATTAAATTTGCGGCCACCCGACAAACGATGTAAGCGCTTGGAATGTAGTGTGTTTTAATAGCGGAAGGTTTTGATCTTTCAGGACCTGGGGATCGCTTCTGCGGGTCATGAGATTGGAGAGGTCCGCGATATGGGAATTTATTGCATAAAAGTATTCATTTTTCGTTTAATTGGTTTGATTGGTTCGATTCGTTCGATTGGTTAAGATCCAACCAATTAAACCAATTCAACTAATGGGACTAATGCAACAAGGTATTTAGCCTGTTGAACCTTAAACCTTGGAACCCAGGAACTGACACCCTAGGCAGAGTGCTTGCGTACCAACATCAACGTGTTTCCAATAACGCTGATGCTGCTTAGAAGCATGGCGGATACGGCCACCAGCGGAGTCAGCAGGCCGCTCATGGCCATGGGGATGCTGATCACATTATACGCAAATGTGAAGATCAGATTCTGGCTGATTTTTTTATTAACAGCGCCGGAAAATCTTAAAAAATCGATGAGTTGTTCGGGTTCTGCACGCATCAGGGTCACATCCGCCACCTCTTCCCCTAGATTCGCCCCGGAGTGGACGGCCAGGGAGAGGTCGGCCTGAACGAGTGCCGGGGCGTCATTGATGCCGTCGCCCACCATGGCCACCGAATGGTTTTGATCCTGCAACGTTTTGACGATGGCGACTTTATCGTTGGGCATCTGACCGCCGTAGGCATCCTGGATTCCGACATCCTTTGCGATGGCCCGGGTGGTTTCAATTCCATCCCCGGAAACCAATGCCAGCCGTAATCCCCGCTGAAGCAATTTTTCAACGGTTGCCCTGGCACCGTTTCGAATGCTGTCTCCGAAAACAAACACAGCGGCGGGCCGATCTCCGATGCTCAGATATACATACGAATATGTGGATCCCTGTTGTAAATCATCGGATTGGGTTTTCCAAACCGGGTGCTTCGCACCCGGTTCCACCCGCAACGATTGGGGCACTTCGCGCCCCTGTCTTTTCCCGCCGATGGCGGTAAAATCCAAGCCACCCGCTGTGCGGGTGGTCGTTGACCCAGGGTGTTTATTGAATTTTACAGTCGTGTCTTTCAGAAAGTCTGCCGATCCGATTTTTAGGATGTCACCCTTAAAGCGGCCGATAACACCATTTTCTTGCGTTTGAATTTCGTTTACGGTTGCGGGCTCAATATTTCGTTTTTGGGCCTGCCGCAGAATTTCCCGTCCGATAAAATGATCTGAGTTTTGCTCCAGTCCCGCCGCCAATTTAAACCCCTGGTTTTCATCACAGGGCGCGAACGCCACAATTTCTTGCAGGGTCCAGTTGCCGTGAGTGATGGTTCCGGTTTTGTCAAAAACAAATGCGGTAATCCGGCCAGCCATTTCAAATGCGATAAAATTGCGCACCAGGATGCCCTTTTGGCCAGCAATGGATATACCGGCCACCCGGGCCAGGGGGATGGCAACTCCCAGAGCGCAGGGGCAGGAGATGACCATGACGGTTACAGCGCGCAGGATCGATGTTTCCAGCGACAATCCCATGAACCGGCACGCCATGCCGGTGGCTGTCGCCAGCAGCAGAATGACGGGAACGAACCACTGCAAAATAACATCGGTTTTGCCCTCGATGGGCATTTTGGTCAGCAGCGTTTTTTCGATGATCTGCATCATCTGCCCCAGAGTGGAGTCGTTTCCGACCTTTGCGGCCTTGACTTTAAAACTGCCCTGCTGAACCCGGGCACCGCTTCTGATAAAGTCACCCGGCTTTTTGGTGATGGGCAAGGGCTCGCCGGTCAGTGAAGATTCTTCCACGGTGCCGTTGCCGGATAGGACATGGCCGTCAGCCGGTATAATATCAGTTTCGCTTACCCGAAAGATATCGCCGGGTGCAAGCTGTTCGATGGCCACATAGCGGCCCCCGGGGAAATCGCCACTGCAGATTCTGACTTTGGTGGGCATCAGCGCAAAGAAATTTTCCAAATCTTCTAAAACTTGTCCTTTGGCGCGGCGCTCCAGGGTTTTACCTAAGAGCACCAGCGTGATCAGCATGGAAGCGGTGTCGTAGTATAGATGGATGCTTTTCGCAAAAAGATTATAGGTGCTGAAAAAATAAGCACTCAAAGCACCGATGATGATCAAGGTTTCCATGCTGAAAGCGGCATTCCGTAATCCGGCCCAGGCTTTTTTATAAAAATCATATCCGCCATAGAACAAAACGGTGGTGGCCATGACGAACATGGGCCAGGAAATTTTAGCCGCATTTTCAGGAGAAAGATCCGTAAAAAACCCGGTATACAGGGCAAAGGATAACATCATGACGTTCATGGTCAAAAAAGCAGAAACGGCAAATCGAACAAATTCTCTACGGCGTTCGGTTGTTTTTTCAGAATCACCGGGCGTCGTCGCCCGGTAACCGAGTTTGCCGATGGTTGCGATGATCTGATGGGAGGTGACTTTGACCGGATCGTAGACCACCTGGAGCCGGTCCGTGGAGAAATTACAGGTCGAATCGACGACGCCCGGGGTTTTTTTCAAGGATTCATCGATGATCCAGGCGCAGGCCGAACACCACATGTTGCCGACCCTCAGCTTGAGCGTCAGAACGTTGTCCCGTGCAGCCGCTGAAGGCATCGGTGCGGCCTCCGCATGGGTGCTGCCCGCTGCGGTTAGTTCTTCTTCGGAGCCGGGAATGATGCCCCTGGCCCGGCATTGTCTGAACAGGTCGGTTTCACGAAAAGTTTCAGGATTCGGCGAATCCGTGGACTCCATTAAAATCGTAAACACCTGTCGGCAGCCGTTGCAGCAAAAAGCATATGTATCTCCTGAAAACACCGCATTAACGGTTCCATAACGTAACGGCAGACCACACAGGTCGCATGTCCGTGGGTTCACAGGCTGGTGATTGGAGCTTTTATTCATGGAGTGTCGTTAACATAGGTTTCAGGTGTCACAAATTAAGGTTTCAGTGTTCAGGTGTCAGGTGTCAGGTGTCAGAATCCGAAGAGCTGACAACTCTGATATACGAATGCTGAACACTGACACCTGACACCCGAAACCTGAAACCAGAAATTAATATGAATAAAATATAAAAAACAATGGAATTTGGGTTTGCGGAGATTTATTCTCGGGTGCCAAGGGATTTGACATAGGAAACGACCCGCCAGCGATCTTCAATGGTGATGGTCGCATGCAGGGGCGGTTGGCGCCCTTCGGGAACGCCGTAGCTGATGTTTTTGAAAAGTACACCGGCAGGGCTGTCCTGGACCTTGGCGCTGCGCAAATCGGCCGGCAGCGGGGCAAAGCTCTGACCGACAGTGCCGTTGCCATCGTGCCTGTGGCCATGGCACTGGGCGCAATAGGTCAGGTATACGCCTTTTCCTCTGGCGATGACAGCCGGCTGCGCCATATTGATGGGGGACTTTATGTCGATCCCCGCCGATACCCGGTAGACGGCTTCGCCACCGTTGGCCGGAACCAGACCGGCTTCTTTGATCAAAAGCGGCGCTTCATACGGCCGCACGGCCGGCGTTTCGCGCATGCGGCCGTAACGGAAGTTATTGTCATAAAACATCAACAGGTGGTAGGCACCCAGAATTAAAACCAGAACGACGAATAGAATTCCGAATAATTTTTTCATTTATTCAATACCTTCAAAAGGCAGCACGTACAAATGCTTCGGGTTTTCTTCGCGGCCCTGCTCTTTGAGCACATGCTGCGCATGGGGCAGCGCATAATAGGGATCATAGACCGCATAGGCAGATTCCCCGGGGACGTCTGCGATCGGCCGATAGTCCCAATCGGGCTGGCCGAGATCACCAATAACCGTAAATGCCAGCCAGCCCTGGAATACCACGATGGCGACACAAAAAAGAACGATCAGCCAGGTTTTGAAAGCGGATGTTTGCTGCGCCGGAGGTTCCATCAGATTTTTACTCCCAAAACGCCGATTAAGATAATATAGGCAAGTGCCCAGATAATGGTTCCGACGATGGTCAGATACACAATCAAGGGAAACGGGGCGTTGCGGCCTTGAATGCCGCCGGGAAATTCCTCGATGATACGGGTTTTACGCGCTTCCGAGTCCTTACGACGAAAACAGTAGAATCCCAGACCGATTATAAAAAGCACAATCGATGCCAGGGCCGGAAACAGATACATGACGAAATGTTGAATGCCCAGTAACTGAAAATATCTCATAACCGGTTTCCTTTTTAGGGTCCTAAAGCGCGTCCTTTCCCTGAGGCGGTATTACTTCAGGCCCTTTAACAGGGCAAAGGTCACCACCGCCACCGCGCTTGCCAGGCATAAACAGACCAGCGTCAATAGCGCAAAGGTTTGAATGCGCACAAATCGCGGTGCTTTTGCCGGTTTGGTTTGCAGATCATTTTGCAGCGGCAAGAATCGCGCCCGCTGCTGGTCTTTGAACTGACCGCTGTTCAGCGCCCAGAAAAATACCACCAGGCTGATAATAAAACCGGCCGCCATGTATGCGATAAAGTAAGGGTAGTACATTTTGGTTAATTCGTTAATTGGTTAATTTGTTGATTGGTTTTTGATGATTTCATCTATTTAAATCAGAATGTATCCTTTTTTACTATTTAACCAATCAGCCATTTAACTATTCAACTAAACTAGGGTTCCCAGGCGGAGTCTATCCCGCGCGGTTCGGAATTGGCATCACTTTCATTGATAAAATAAACCGCCACGTAATCACCGACTTCCCAGATCTTCTGTGATTCCAGCTCGCGTTTGAAATACGGCATGGCGGTTCCGGTGATGCCGTTCATGATCTGATAGTAAAGGATCCCGCCGGATATTTCTCTGCCCTTTAAGATCGTGAAGTTCAACGGCGGCGGGTATATCCAGGGCTGGGCCGGCCCCATGCCGTCACCGATCGGACCATGGCAGCCGATACAAAAATTCTGATAAATTTTTTGGCCGCGTTGAAGGCCGGCCGCGCTGGTCGGATAGGGATTCGGTATGTTGCGCCATCCCTGCGGAACGATTTCCGCCAGCCAGCGGACATTTTCCACCGGTCCAGCCTCATAGGCTTTGATGGATTCCGTTTTCCAGTAACGCTGGCGCTGCATGCGCCGGTCGGCATCCTTGAACCCCAGACTTTGGATATACTGGGTCAGCGTATCGATGCGTTGCGCGCCCAGCCACTCGAAAGGCGGCATGATCGAACTGGGCCGCGTGTAGCGGGGGTTGACAAAATGGGTAATGTGCCAGTCGTCCGGATGCTCGCCGCCTTCCTGCGACAGATCCACACCGGTGCGCTGGGATCCCAGCGCCACGGGTTCATCGGCAATATAGTCGCCGGATTGGGCAATGCGTTGGGCCCCGTGGCCCCAATCGATCGACCGAATGGACTGACTGTGGCAGTAGACGCACCCGTTTTGCAGGTAAATCTTACGACCCTCATTTTCAATCGCCGTGCGCGAGCGAAAAATATCAGAAGGTGTCATATCCTGGGTGGCATACGGCCAATAGACGACAATCAGCGTGATGGCCGCCAGCAGGGCCAGGATGCCCGTGAAAATGACAGTTGGGGTCATTCTCATGTTGCAGCTCCACGATTAAAATATAACGATCGAATGATGTTGTATAATCCGATGTATGCGCCAATCATAATAAACGATCCCAGCGACGCTCTTAAAATGTAATAGGGTTGAATCATGGGTAAGGTCCGATAAAGGGTTTCACCATTGTACCAGGCATTGCCCTGAATTAATCCGGCAATGGTCAATACGACCGCAAAGCCGGTGACGCCGATCAGCACCAGCCAGTATTGGACGTCGGCCAGGAATCTGCTGTACAGGGGCTTGCCCGTAATTTTGGGCAGAATAAAATACAGCCCCCCCAGAGCCGTTACCCCGGCAAACCCGAGCACACCGATATGGGCATGGCCCACCACCCAGTTGTTGAAGTGGGTGATACGCTGCACATGCGGCAGGGCCATCATCGAGCCCTGGATATTGACGAAGAAATAGTAAATGGTGCCGGTCAGCACGAATTTGGCACCGATATCGGCATGAATCTCCCCCAGTTTGCCCTTGATCGTGTACCACAGATTGATCAGTACGATCATCACCGGGATCACCATGGCCACACTGTCGACAATCGATATGGTTTTCAGCCAGGTGGGCACCGGCACCTGCAGCAGGTGATGGGTACCGATGTGGGTGTAAACGATGATCAGCGACCAGAATCCCAGCAGCGACAGCGTGTGGCTGTACAAGGGGCTGCGCGTGGCAATCGGCAGCACATAATAGGCCACCGCCAGACCCATGGGCGACAATAGAAGTCCAAAAATATTGTGGCCGTAAAACCATAAAAGGATCGCATCCGGGATACCCACCAGGGCGCCGGTATCGGGTTTCCAGATGACGTTGCCCAGGCAATAGGTGATGGATGTCAGCACCACCGCTGCAGCTGTGTACCAGATGGAAACGTATAAAATCGGCTCTTTGCGGCGCCAGACGGTCATCAGGATGTTGATCGCCACCAGCGCAAAACTGATCACCACCATGATGTCGACCGACCATGGCAATTCCGCATATTCGCGGCCCTGAGTGTGCCCGGTAGCAATTCCGATCATGCCGGCGGTCACCATAATATTCCAGAATATGGCGCTGAATACCCCCAGTTTGTGGCTGAAGAGCTCGGTGCGCAACAATCGGGGGAAATAATAAAACGCCACCGCCAACAGGCCGGGAGTCACAAAACCGAACAGCACGGCATTGATGTGCATCGGCCTTATGCGGCCGAAGTGGATATACTCGACATTGGCCAAAAAATCCGGTGCAATCAGGTAACCCGCGCCGATCATTCCCATACTGGTTGCCGCGGCAAACCAAAATGCGGATGTCAGCGTGAATGCCCTGGCTGTCGGGTTGTTTGATGGCACATTTTCGGTGATTTC
>JAQYWI010000263.1 GCA_030145015.1 Desulfobacterales bacterium | reverse complement strand
AAATACGCTGCAAACGACCGCTTGAGCAAATCTTTGACTTGATCCGGATTGTGTGACAGCAGTAAATTGAGCACCATGGAAAAATTTATCCTGATCTGGCTGGCGACATCCAGAGCAGTTGAGTGAAACAGCCTCGCCATTAGGCGCACATCCATGAATTTGCCGGGCAGCAGCAGCGCAAAACCAATATTGTCCATGCCTCTGCGACCGGCCCGGCCGGTCATCTGGTGAAATTGGGTGGCGTCCAGGGGCAGAAACTGGGTTCCGTTAAAGCGGTCCGAATTGAGAAAGACAGCTGTACGGGCAGGAAAATTCACGCCGGCCGCAACCGTGGACGTGGCAAACACCGCGTCCAGCAAACCTGCGGTCATCAATCTTTCCAGAATCAATTTCCAGGCCGGCAGCTGGCCGGCATGGTGGGATCCGATCGCCAGGTTTTCAAGAGACCAGCGCTGGCGGTGGTTAAGGATATGATGGCTTTGATAGGTATAGGGTTCAATCCGTTCTTTAAGCCTGGATTTGCGATCCGGGTCAATCTGCAGTCCCAAGCGACACAGTTCCAGCGCCCGGTCACAATCTGCGCGCGACTTCAGAAAAAATAGAGCCGGTAGCAGCTGAAATTTTTTTAACACTTGCAACACCTGGTCAAATGGGGGCAGTTCGCGACTCAATCGGCTTTGTTTCCTGTGTTTTGCCTTTAGAAAATTATCAATCTTTTTAGATATTGTTTCTTTACCGGCGGTCTTTGCGCGTTCGGTTAACGGCAGCAGAGTCCCGGAAGGATGCAGAAAAAGGGGAACCAGCGGGACCGGTCTTTTCGTTTCCTTGATGACCGCACAGCGGGATGACCGAATCGAAGATAGCCAGCTTGCAATTTGATCGGCGTTGCCGATGGTTGCTGAGAGCAATAAGAGCGGGATGCGTGTCGGCAGATAAATCATGATTTCTTCCCAGACGACCCCTCGGTCTGCATCTCCTAAAAAATGGGCTTCATCCAGAACCACAAAATCGGCAGCCAGCACTTCGCCCCGGTGCATGGCGTCATACAGCTGATTTCGCAGGATCTCGGTGGTCCCTACGATGATTGCAGCATCCGGGTTTTCTTTGCGGTCGCCGGTCAGGATGCCGACATGTCGCTTACCGAAAATCGCAGAAAATTCGGCGTATTTGGCATTGCTCAGGGCTTTTAGCGGACAGGCATACCAGGATTTGCCATTGCCGGCGTGAATCCGGGCGATCGCACGTTCGGCGATCCAGGTCTTTCCGGCACCGGTCGGTGCCGTTACCAGACAGTCGTTGTGTTCAATTGCAGCCAGAGCATTGATTTGAAAGGCATCCGGTGTGAACGGGGGGTTTTGGGGTATGCCGATTTCGCTAAAGGTTTTACGGAGCCTGGTATCGGCACCCGCCTTCAAATGGAGTGTTTTTGGTTTCTTGCGGGAATAATGCTTTGGCCGGAAGGAATGTTTTCTGCGTTTTACCATTAGAGTCTGGAGATCATGGACTTTACCCGAGCTTTTGACGGTGAGTCTACATCAAAAGGTGAGACGCCGTTGAGATCCGCTTCGATTAGGGCCTCGTCATAGGGCAGAAAGCCAAGAAATTCAAAATCGTCTAAATGGGTTCTTAAAAATTTTTCATCTTTTGCGCTACGCACTTTATTGCCGACCACGGTGATGTGGTTCAGTCCGATTTCTCCGGCGAGCTTACGGATATTTTCGGCGGTGTCGATGCTGCGCCGACCCGGCTCCACCACCACGATGAGCTTGTCGACCGCCTTTGCCGTTGCCCGGCCCAGGTGCTCGATGCCGGCTTCCATATCCATAACCACGACTTCATCGCGTGCCAGGACGATATGCATGACCAGGGCCCTGAGCAGCGCACTTTCCGGGCAGATACAGCCGGAACCCCCCTTTTTTATACCCCCCAGCCGCATAAGCTTGATCTGGTCAAAACTCACCGACACGGCTTCCGGCAAATCGTCCACTTTGGGATTGAGTTTAAAATAACCTCCGATGCTGCCGGGTTTGGCGCCGGTTCTTTCCAATATAAGGTCTTCCATTTCAGATATCGGCACGACCTTATCGGCATCAGAAATGCCAATGCCGGCCGCCAGATTGGCATCCGGATCGGCATCAATGGCCAGTACGCGTTTGCCTTCATCATTGAGGGTTCGAATCATTAATGCGGAAAATGTTGTTTTGCCAACGCCGCCTTTTCCACTGACTGCCAGCTTCATTAGTTTATCCTCTCGAGTTAATAGTCTCTTAATTGTTATTTTTAGGCATTTTAGTTCACTTTAGCTCATTTTAGGCATTCATCACACACCGCAATATAACACAGGAACTGATCGCGGCAAGAACAAAAGGTCGCTGACAGTGCGATTTCTTTGATCATGCCCTGTATCTGCAAAAAAAAAGCAGCGCAGATGCGCTGCTTTCATTGAGAAACCGATTTTTAGGAGTTCTTAGGCTGCCGCCAAATTTACCTTGACCAGGATCCGGGTTGAGTTTCGTTGGATTCAGTACGTGTTAGGGGCACAATTGTATTTGTTCTGAATGCGAGTGTATCCCCGGTACAGCATGGCGGGCGCGCTCCGGCCCCCCAAGTATAATCATCGCCGAGCGTATAGTTTAGCTGTCCGTACAAAATTACGTCAGTTTCATAACCAGTATTGGTTATCTTAATATTGGACCAGGTTAAGGTTTCGCGGCCGTTAATTTCCGCAATTCCGGCATCGATGGCCCGTTGGCGGGCGCTTTCATCGAGACTTAAATAGCGGGGTACGGCGACGGCTGCCAAAACGCTCAAGATGACCAGCACGGCAATGATCTCGAGTAACGTGAATCCTTTCTCGCCTGGTGTAAACTTCATCATCAGTTCAGAAGCTAAGAGTTCATTTTTCAACAAAACTCGTTTTCTTATCTCGATTGTTAACGGGCCCACGTCGCGGGTTGCGCATCGGTCGATACAGTTCGCACTAAGGGCACAATTGTATTTGTTCTGAATGCGAGTGTATCCCCGGTACAGCATGGCGGGCGCACTCCGGCCCCCCAAGTATAATCACCGCCGAGGGTATAATTTACCGCTGCGGCCAGAGTTGCGTCATCGGTATAACCGGTAATGGAAATCTTTTGATCGGCCCAGGTTAAACTTTCGCGGCCGTTGAGCTCTGATATCCCGGCATCGATAGCGCGCTGCCTGGCATTCGCTTCCAGGTCGATATAGCGGGGCACCGCAACGGCAGCCAGTATTCCCAGAATGATCAAAACGGCAATAATCTCAACCAGGGTAAAGCCTTCCTGATTTCGCAATAATTTGGATGTTTTCATAATCGATCCTTCCTCCTGCTTATAATATAGTTTTTAGCTAAGTCCGTCGATTCGTAAATTCGATTACGAATTTACTTACTCAGGACTTAGTGCTGAGTAAGCAAATACGTTGATCTAACACCTTTTAAATACGTTACCGTATTTGCGAATCGAAGCACCAAGCAAAAAAGAGTTAACCCCCGAATTGGTAAAATCATTCTCTTTTTTAGGCTATACTTGATAACAAATAATGCACTTTTGATGCCAGAAATATGCTCTGGAGCGATATTTAAATTATAATGAATTATTTCAGTAATATAAAATTTTTTCTTTACGGGCGGTTGTTTTTTGATCGAATAGTAAGATCCAAATTCTACATATTTTGTCGATAAATTACAAACTAAAACATCATATTTCGTTGCTTTTGAGGCTTTTTACATCAATTTTGTGTTTTTTAATTCGATGCCACAGACTGCGCTGATTTATCCCGAGCAGTTCAGTGGCCCTCACCTGTACACCGCCGGTTTTTCTCAGGGCTTCGATGATCATACTTTTTTCGATTTCATTGATGCGTTCATCCAGGGGTAAATTAACCGGTAATGAAACCGCTTTGGAATCGGTGTTAAATGCGCCCGTGATCGAGCCCGGCAGCTGAGCGGGCTCGATGAAACCATTTTCAGCAATCACCGCCGCACTTTCAATAACGTTTTTGAGCTCTCTAATATTACCCGGCCAGGCGTAGGTCATGATCATCTGCAAGGCCACCGAAGAAATTTCAACCTTTTTCGTCAGGTTTTGCAGGAAATAATCGACCAGAAGCGGGATGTCTTCTTTGCGTTCTCTTAATGGGGGCAGATGCAGCGTAAACACATTGAAGCGATAATAAAGGTCTTCTCTGAATTTACCTTCCTGTACCATTTTTTCAAGATTTTGATTGGTGGATGCAATAAAGCGGACATCCACTTTAATGGTATTGCTGCCGCCCACCCGATAAAACTCTTTTTCCTGAATTACCCGCAGGATTTTAGACTGCAGATTTAACGGCATGTCGCCGATTTCATCTAAAAAAAAGGTTCCGCCGTTGGCCATATCGAATTTGCCGGGCTTGTTTTTTGTCGCACCGGTAAAGGCCCCTTTTTCATGCCCGAACAATTCGCTTTCAAGCAATTCCGTGGGGATGGCGGCGCAATTTAGTTTGATGAAGGGCTTGCTTTTGCGCAGACAATTTTCGTAGATACTGGTGGCCACCAGTTCCTTGCCGGTTCCGCTCTCACCGAGAATGAGAATGGTTGAATCGGTCGGGGCCACTTTTTTAATCAGGCTCAAAAGACCGCGCATGGCCAGACTTTCACCGATAATTTGAGGAAAGAAATGGCGGGCGTCCATGCGGCTGAGCACCGACGTCACCCGATCAAACACATTGGCAAATTGTTCAATTTTATCCACCGACCATTCTTTTCCTTTATCGTTCCGACCGCCTGAAATCGAGGCCAGCTTCACCGCTTTTTCGACGAATTGTTCAACCGGTTTTAAAATAAAGCGCACCAGTGCAAATCCGATCACAAATGTCAGGATACCGGACAGAATGATAAACCAGAAAACAGGCTGGGCGGGATCAGACCCCTGTCCCAGATTGTATTTGGTCAATCGAAAAGAAACGATTCCCGCCAGAATAGTCAACCCGGTGATAATAAACGGGATAATGATATAAAGGCTTATGTAAAACCGTGATTGTCGCATTTTAGATTTTCGGCGTCAGGCGTCGGGCAAAATAATATTTTTGTTTAATTGGTTAACTGCCATCGTTAAATTGGTTTTATTGGTTCCATTGGTTTTATTGGTCAATTTAGTTGAATAAGTTGATTAAGTTGATTCTTTGCTTAACAGAACCAATCGAACAAATCAGACCAATTGAACTAATCAAACCGGCCTTCAGGCCTTTATCCTTGAACCTCTGAACCCTGAACCTCGGAACCCTTACTTCGCCATCAACGTGAGATCCCACATCGGCAAAAAGATCGCCAGCGCGAAAAAGCCGACCACCGCTGCCAGCCCGACCGTCAGTATCGGACCGATCGCCTCGGATAGTTTTTTCATCGAGTACTCAACCTCCGTATCATAGTGTTCGGCCACATCCCGCAGCATGTTTTCCAGGTTGCCTGACTCTTCACCGATGGCCACCATATTGATCAGCATGGGTGTAAAATATTTCGCCTGTCCCAGGGGGCCGGCAATACCGCGGCCTTCCGCCAGGCTGTCTTTAATGTTTTCCAGCTCGCCACCAATCGCAGCATTGCCGATCGTGCCGGATAAGATATCCATCGAATCCAGCACATCCACTCCGCTGGCCTGCAGAATGGAAAAGATGCTGGCAAAGCGGGATATCGCACTTTTCACAAACAGGGGTCCGAGCAACGGTACCCGCATCATAATGGTGTCCCGGGCCAATCTACCCTGGTCGGTTTTCAAGTAGTAATAAAGAAGCACAATGGCCACAACCGTTCCGCCCAACAGGAGATACCAGTAGTTAGATAAAAACGTATAAATGAACAGGCAGATTTGGGTCGGCAGGGGCAGGCTCAAGCCGGCATTATTAAAAATATTAACGAATTTGGGGATCACCTGGGTAATTAAGACCAGAAATGCAGTAAACAGAAATACCACGACGATGGCGGGATACGTCATGGCGGATTTAATATCGGATTTAACCTGGTGCTCATGCTCAATAATGTAAATCAGGCGTTCAAGCACTTCCGGCAGCGCGCCGGCGGCTTCGCCGGCCTGGATCATACTGCAGTATAACGGCGAAAATACCTTGGGGTGTTTTATAAAGGCATCATACAAACTGGCGCCCTCTTTTATATCCTTATGCATCCTGCTGAGAATGCTTCGCAGTTTGGGGTTTTCGGTCT
>JAQYWI010000262.1 GCA_030145015.1 Desulfobacterales bacterium | reverse complement strand
ATGCGATCTCCAAGGTCTCGACCGTTACCCGCGGCATGTACCGCGATGTGCCGGATGAGCCAATCGTCATCACCCGGGCCCAGCGGGTGAAGTGAGATTTAAAGCATACCTAGCTATTGTTGTGTCCAAGCAATATTGTCAAAAATATTATTAAGTGCTGAGGCGTGCTATCCATCCGTCATTCCCGCGCAGGCGGGAATCCAGACGTCTTTGAACTGGACTCCCGCCTGCGCGGGAGTGACAATCATTTTGCAACTTATTTGCAGGACACAACACTAAAGGGGATGCTTCTTTAGATCAGTCAACTCTAGCGCAAGGGTTGTCGCAACTGCACCAATGTGGCCCCCCAACCGCCGGCTTCGGGGGGTGCATCGCTGAAGTTTTGGACCAAAGGGTGTTTTTTTAAAATCTTGTGCACCTGTTTTTTTTGGATGCCTTTGCCCTTGCCGTGAATTACGCGCACGGATGGTATGCCGGCCTTAATGCATTCGGCGAAATATTCGTCCAAAAGATCCGCTATATCTCGCGGTCGAAATGTATGCAGGTCCAGGACATCTTCGATTGGAATTCGAATCGGATCCATGTCGATACGCCAAGCTATATCAAAATTGGCAGTTCATCTTCGAAGACAGAGAAAAAAAGTTCCAAAGGTGCTGTAAAGTTAGAAATGCCTAAAATGAGCTAAAGTGCCTAAAGTTATGGTTTCGCTCGCGCAGCGCTCTATCTTTCTTTATAAATATGATCGTTCGACCCTGTCGTTCGACCCTGAGGCCCTCGAAGGGAGGCCCTCGACGGGTTTAATTCTTCAATTTTAGGCATTTTAGCTCATTTTTAATTTTAGCTCATTTAGTATTGTAAGCACTTTTTATAGGTTTAAAACTGTACCATCGGGTGTTAATCCGCCGCGGATTGAGACAGCTTATATGCCAATGACGAATCATAATTCTCAGCTTTTATTCGGCGGCCTGCTGATATTGGCCTATCTGCTGGGCTCCATCCCCTGGGGCCTGATTTTAGCCCGCATCTTCTCCAGCCAGGATATCCGCTTAAAGGGCAGCCATAATATCGGGGCGACTAATGTCATGCGGGAAGCCGGCGCACTGCCGGGTTTGCTGACGTTGAGCGGCGATTTCTTAAAAGGAGCCATTCCTGTTTATCTGGCGCTTTTGGCATTTGGCTCCGCCAATGGCTCCGCCGATATTTTTTTGGCGGGAGTCGCACTGGCCGCATTTTTAGGGCATCTTTATCCCCTGTATTTAAAATTTCGCGATGGCGGCAAAGGCGTTGCCACTGCCGCCGGGTGTTTTACGGTGGTTTCCCCTTCGGCGATTCTGGTCGCATTCGGAGTTTTCATTGTGATGCTATTTGTGGTGCGGCGCGTTTCAGTCGGATCGCTGGCTGCCGCGGCTACTCTGCCGGCGGCGATATGGTTAACAACCGATTTTGTCATGATGCTCGCCGCCGCCTGTATAATCGCCTTTTTTATTTTTATCCGTCACCAGGACAATCTGAAACGACTGGCGGCCGGAAAAGAACCCGAATTTAAGTTAAAAAAAGATCGCTCCTAAAAGCCCCTTCATGTTCGCGATAGGGCAGCCTAAAGGTTCAGGTATAAGTGGGTTCAAAGGTTCAAGGTTCAAAGGTTCTGGGTTGTTTTAACCTTGAACCCCTGAACCCAGAACCCTGAACCTCTATGTGAGCAGAATCCAAAAGAAGGAAATCACACCCGCCAGGAAAAACTGGGTTTCAAGCAAAAATTCTAATCGAATACCCGGGAACATCTGGGCGCGTTCATAAGCCAGAATAATAATCGAAATAAAAATAGGGCAGAGGGTCAGCGCAAATCCCAGGCTTGAGGTCAGTTGAAAAATACTCGTGACAACTAGTGTGGCGATCAATCCAGTCAATATTATCTTGAGGATACGCATCGACCGTTTTTCTCCCAACAGAATGGGGATGGTCTCTTTGCCCACAAGCCGATCACCCTGCATATCCAGAATGTCAAAGAAGGCGGTTCTGACAAACACGATCCCGATCGCCCACAACGCCACCAGTATATTTATCCAATTAACGGTCCCGAATTTGGACAGGGGGGGCAGGACGGCCGTCACAATCCCCCAGGCCATGGCAATCAAAAGTGTCTTTGAGCCGGGCAGATCCCGTAACCTGCGATATTTGATGGTTGTCAGCCACTGCGGTACAATCCTGAGGTTGTACGAGAGTCCCATGAGGCTCATGATCAACAAAGTCGTAAAAGGAAATATACCGATACTATAGGCGATGATCAGCCCGGATCCGCCCGCAAGCGTCGCTAGAATTGTCAGCAGGGTTTTGTTATTATCGTAAAAATTGGCTCTATCCGGATCGTTGTACCGGTCGGCGCGGGTGTCGGTTAGATGATTGAGGATATGCATAGATTGAACATACAGCATGGAGATCAAAATATAGGGAAAGGTCTGATGAATTCCCTGAAGCTTGGCACAGGCATAGCACAATGCACCGGCGCCGAGTGACACATAAATATTGGTGAGCAAAAGCGTTCTTTGAACCTCGAACAGAAGCCGCCGCCAACCCTGCTTGCGTTTGAAAAGTAACGCTTCCAGGGCCCGGTAGACTTTTTTGATGACCCAGTTGGGCGTGGATGCGCCGGCCGTTATTCCGATTTGGCGGGCTGAGGACAGCGCTTCCAAATCAATTGCGCTAAGATCCGTTTCGCTTTCAATGTGAAACGCGGGTTTGCCGCTCTGGCGTGCAATTTCAACCAATCTTTTCGTATTTCCGCTATTGCGGCCGCCCACCACAATAACCGCATCGACCGACTCAGTCAGTCGTTGAACTTCGGCCTGACGGCCTTCGGTGGAATCACAAATCGTCTCAAAAATTTTATAATGCGGGTGGTGATCAGCAGTCCATTTTTTTATAGACTGCCACAGATTCGTATTGAGCGTGGTTTGAGCGACAATGATGGCATTTTCAAACGCGGGAAGCGCTCGAAGTTCATCCGCATTTTTAACGACATATCCCTTATCACCGCCATAACCCCGTAATCCCATAACTTCCGGATGATTTTTATCACCCACAATAATCGTTGCATACCCCTTTCCAAAGTGCTTTTTGATAATCGTCTGGACTCTAATGACCCGGGGGCAGGTTGCATCGACGACCTTGAAACCGGCTTCTTCAAGCTGGTCTTTTGTTTGCGGCGGAACCCCATGCGCCCGGATAAGTACGGTGCCGGAGCCCTGTTGCGGGATTTCGGTGAAAGCGGATATGCCTTTTTCTTCCAATATTTCAATAACCTGAGGATTATGGATCAGCGAACCATATGTCGAAATCGGATTGGGCCGCTCTTCGGGAGAATCCAGTACCATTTCAACGGCTCTGCGAACGCCCATGCAAAATCCTGAAGTTTTGGCAATTACGATTTTCATTTCAGAGCTTTTTTATTTTCATGCGGTTGCGGCGCTGTTTTTTGGAAAGTCTGCGGGAAGGGCCCTTTTTTTTTGTGGTTGGGGTCCAGCCCGCACGATCTTCGGCTTCGATTTTCAGACCGTCGAGCTGAACGGCCATTCCAATTTTGCCTTCAAACTGCGGCGCGCTGATTGTTGCCGCTCCATGGGCGGCCGCCGAATTGGCGACTTCCAGATCTGAGCTGACCACCAGCGCCTTTTCTCTTTCCTTGAGTGCCATGCGCTTGATCAGATCATCAGCGGATTCTCCCCTGCGGGAAAACCGAATGGCAATACCCTTTTTTTGGTCGCGTGCCTGTGAAAAAGCCGGGCTATGGTGGCCGTCAAAGACCACCGTAATGCGATGCGGTTTTATCTTCCGGTAGGCCGCCAACATTTCCACCAGGGCATCTCTGCCCAGCATGATATCCTGTTGATCCAGCCGGCTAAGGGTTGTCGATTGGCGGATAAGATTATATCCATCTATGATGATATGAATGGACATTTCATGCGTCAACAGTTAATTACGTCCGTTTATAAAAAGTCGATTCATCGCCTCAGATCATCTTTCAGAGCCAAAATAATGCCTAAAATTTCGAATAAGTGAACGTCTTAATTTGAACTTTAGGCATTTTACATTTAATCTTCGTAAGTATTTTGAAGCGAATCGGGGCACAGCTATCGGACATTAAATAAGGTTAGGAAACTACTTCTATATTTTGGTTTGTTGGAGACGATTAATCAGGCGGTCCAAATCATCGTTGCTGTAGAATTCGATTTCAACCTTACCCCTTTGGCCCCGCTTTTTAATCATGATTTTGGTGCCAAAATGGCGCGAGAGATCCTCAGCCAGACCCATGAGGTAAAGGTCCTCAGAGCTTTTTCTTGCCGCTTTTGGTTTTTTCTTCTCATCTTTCAAGGATCGAATAAGGTTTTCGGTTTCTCTGACCGAAAGGCCCTTTTTAACCACGGCCCGCCATGCGGCCAATTGCTGGGCGGAGTTTTCGATACCCAGCAGCGCTCTGGCATGGCCCATTGTCAACGATGCGTCCAGTATGCTGGCCTTGATTTGCTCGGGCAGCTGACGGAGCCTTAAAAAATTGGCGATCGCCGAGCGACTTTTTCCGACCCGGGTTGCCGCCTGATCCTGGGTAAGATTGAACTCGGTGATTAAACGGTGGTAGGCTTCAGATTCTTCGATGGGGTTAAAATTAGCACGTTGAATGTTTTCGACAATCGACAGCTCCAGCAATTTGGAATCGCCAATGCGCTTGATGACGACCGGTACCTGGGCAAATCCGGCTTTTTTAGCAGCGCGCAGACGTCTTTCGCCGGCAATCAGCTCGTAACCGTCATCTTCTTCACGGACTAACAGCGGTTGCAGAATGCCCTGTTCTTTAATCGATTGGCTAAGCTCATCCAGTTCATCCTTGGGAAACTGAAGGCGTGGCTGGAATCGGTTGGGTCGAATAAGCGTTATATCGCAATAGAAAAAATCCCGGGGGCGTTCATCGGATTCTTCAATTTCGGGAATGAGTGCGCCCAAACCTCTTCCCAGGGCCACTTTTTTGCGTCTGGCGGGTCCGCTCGCAGACGTTTCGGTGATTTTTCTCTTCGGCATGTGTTTCCCCAACAATTTGCAATTTCAATTACGATTAACCAATAACCGCGATTGGGTTTTAACCCAGTCGGGCATCCCGTTAATTTCTTAATATTTCTTTCGCCAGCTCAAAATAGCTTTGAGCGCCGGCGGAGGTGGCATCATAGAGCAATATGGGTTTACCAAAGCTTGGCGCCTCGCTTAAGCGGACATTTCTCGGCACCATCGTTTTAAAAACCAGATCCTTGAAATATTTCTCTGCTTCTTCTGCAACCTGATAGGCGAGATTGGTGCGCTTATCAAACATCGTCAGTAAAATTCCGGCGATGGTTAATTCCGGATTCAAGTTTCGCTTAATGCGTTTTACCGTATTGAGAAGTTGTCCCAATCCTTCTAAGGCATAGTACTCAGCTTGTAGCGGTATCAACAACGAATCGGCGGCGGTGAGGGCATTCACCGTGAGGAGACTCAAGGAAGGCGGGCAATCCAGAAAGATATAGTCAAAAGCGTTGTGCAGGCCGGAAACAAGGTTTTTTAACGCCTTTTCGCGATTGGGGTCGGATATCATCTCGACTTCAAACCCGATCAATTCGACACCGGAAGGAATCACCTTCAGGGAGGCTATTTCGCTGTCTACAATCAGGTTTGCAGCGCCGGCCCGGCCCAGCATACCGTGATAAAGTGTTTTTTCTATTTTGGACCTATCGATGCCAAGTCCCGAGGTCGCGTTTGCCTGGGGGTCGCAATCGACTAACAGCGTTCTTTTTTCGGAAGCCGCTAAAGCGGCTGACAGGTTTATTGCTGTAGTCGTCTTCCCGACGCCACCTTTCTGGTTGGCTATACAGATGATCCGTGCCATAACTCCGGAAAACTAACATAAAATATATAGTTTGAAAAGAACTTTAAAATATGGCATTTTTATGCGATACATAGTTATCGGAAATTGCATTCAATGCCGTGGTTGCACGATTTTGTGACCTGGATCCATGCGCGCTAAAACTTAAAGCCGATATATAACGGAGTTTCCATGAGTCTGCTTCGAAAATTGATAGGTGTCTGGCTGATTGCCATTTTGGTGATCGGTCCTCTGACACCCCGGGCCGTTTTTGGTCTGACGGTCAGTGAAGAAGAAAAGATGGCCCGGTCTTTCCTTAACGTCATCTATAAGCATTATGAGGTTATCGACGATCCC
>JAQYWI010000261.1 GCA_030145015.1 Desulfobacterales bacterium | reverse complement strand
GCAAATAAACTCTAAACGAACACGGAGGAAATATCAAGCACAAAAGTAGAATAAAAAATAATTATTTCAGTTATTTAGAAAAAATGCAGGAAACAAAAATAAAAATAACAAAGGAGGATATTATGGCAGGCGTACCAGACAAAATCCAAACCTGGCAGATGGTCCAACCCACTTCCCGCGATCGGGAAACCAAAGAGGTGACGCCAGGCAAAATTGAAAAAACGGAAATTCCGGTTCCGGAATTAAAACCCGGTGAAGCGCTGGTTGAGGTCGCCGGCTGTGGTGTTTGTCATACAGATTTAGGTTATTTTTATGATGGTGTACCCACGGTTTCTAAGCCGCCCCTGACATTGGGTCATGAAATTGCGGGAACTGTAGTCGCGGGAGATGAAGAATGGATTGGCAAAGAGGTCATCATTCCCGCGGTCATGCCCTGTCGCAAATGCATCCTTTGCAAAAGCGGCCGCGGCAACAGATGCCTGGGTCAGAAAATGCCGGGAAACAGCCTTGGCGTTTATGGCGGGTTCTCCAGTCATATCCCGGTGCCCAGTATTGATTTGTGCGAGGTAAAGAATCGAGGCGATATTCCATTGGCCCATCTGGCGGTTGTAGCTGATGCCGCCACCACACCCTACCAGGCTGCCAAAAGAGCCGATTTGCAACCGGGCGATAATGTAGCTGTTGTCGGTATTACCGGCGGGGTGGGGCAATATATGGGGCAAACCGCCAAGGCGTTAGGCGCAAATACGGTTGTGGGTATTGCACGCAACCAGGCCAAACTTGACCGGGCCCTTCAATACGGGACTGATATTGTCATCAATTCCACCGACAAAGATGCCAGAGCGGTTTCCAAAGAATTCAAAGGCATCTGTAAAGAGAACGGACTGCCGAGTTTCGGCTGGAAAATTTTCGAGGTCACCGGTGCCGGAGGAGGGCAGGAGCTTGCACTTAGCCTGCTGAGTTTTGTGGGCAAATTGATTGTGGTCGGGTTCGGACTTGCAAAAGCCGAATACATGTTTGGCAAATTGATGGCCTTTGATGCAGATATTATGGGGACATGGGGATGTCTGCCGGAATATTATCCGATTGTACTGGATATGGTTGTCAAAAACAAAATCAACATCGATGCCTTCGTGCAAACCCGCCCCATGAGCACGATAGTGGAAACCTTTGATGAGGCCCACAAAGTGTCCCCGGACAAGCGGATTGTACTGACACCTGACTTTTAAACAAAGATAAAATATCATAACAATAATTTTTCAATATTAAAGGAGGTAAGTATTATGGCTTTAGACTGGATGCCCCGCGACAACGAAAGCAAAAACCATTTATTACATAGCGATGCGCACTGGGGAACCGACGCCGACGCTCCCTGCGTCGTCTATGAAAAACGACCCCTGACCGACCCCAAAGGCAACGTGCAGGAAGGGCTTTACGTGGCCTGGATCCGGCTCAACAACCCCAAACAGTACAACTCTTACACCACCGAGATGGTCAAAGGCGTAATTGCCGGATTTGAAAATTCCTCCCTGGACCGAAGCGTGGTGGCGGTCATATTTACCGGCACCGGCCCTTATTCTTTCTGTACCGGCGGTAACACCAAAGAATACAGTGAATTCTACAGCCAGCGCTGCGATGAGTACGGTCAGTATATGGAACTGTTCAACCACATGGTGGATTCGATCCTGGCCTGCAAAAAGCCTGTCATTTGCCGGGTCAACGGCATGCGCGTGGCCGGCGGGCAGGAAATCGGGATGGCATGCGATCTTACATTATCTTCCGATTTGGCCATATTCGGTCAGGCGGGTCCGCGACACGGTTCCGCGCCCGATGGGGGTTCATCAGATTTTCTACCCTGGATGCTCAGCAACGAAGATGCGATGTGGAACTGTGTCTCCTGCGAGATGTGGTCGGCCTACAAGATGAAAACCAAAAATTTAATCAGCAAAGTTGTACCGGTCCTCAAAGTGGACGGCAATTGGGTACGCAACCCCATGATTGTCACCGACAAGTATGTCGAAGACGGTGAGATCGTTTACGGTGAGTATAAATCCGGTGATGCCGCCAAAGAGGCCCGGGCGTTTGTAAAGGAGCATCAGTCCAATGCGGACTTTGAATTGCTCGACAAGCAAATCGATAAGGTTGTCTGGACGTTTGCCAATCTTTTTCCCGGATGCCTGATTAAATCCATCGACGGCATTCGCATGAAAAAGAAATACTTCTGGGATATCTGCAAAAACAGCCACCGGCACTGGTTGGCCGCGAATATGGGCGGTGAAGCATTCCTGGGCTTCGGGGCTTTTAACACCAAGAGAATCACCGGCCAGGATACCATTGACTTCATCAAGTTCCGCCAGAATATTGCTGACTCAAGACTCTGGGATGATGAAATGTTCGAAGAGGTTCTTGGAAAACCACAGAAGTAGTTTTTTTATGTCAACCTTGTATTTTGTGGCAGGCGATGCGTTTTAGAAGGCGCGCGCCTGCCATTTTTTTTATCGCAATGACGTCTACAAAAAAGAACCTAAGTTGAACTCTCAATTTAGGAAGAAGTGTCTTGATAATGGGATTTATATTATGTAAAATCCCACTCAACCGGCCTTCCCAATTAAACAGGGACGACTTCAGGCATCACCGCTGCGAACATGACCGAGAGGTTCTCAAAAGAAGTATTATTTCCAACCCCTAAAGGCGATATACGCATTCATTCCTTTTGTAGTCCGGAACAAATCCGACAATATACCTTTGATGGTCAGTTCCAGAATAATATGCATTATAAATCTCTATATACGCGTCGGCAAAGTCTGGAGGATAAAGCCGGGTGTTCGGATGCAAATGTGGTTCTGGCGGTTGCCGAGCCTGAGAACATCATCGGCTTCGCTGTATTGGCATATCCCGACCCGGGTGAGCGCTGGGCTGATCTGGGGCCGAAGATCATGATGGAAATAAAAGCCATTGAGGTTTGCCGGAAATGGCGTTCTGTCGGGATTGCGCCTCGAATGATGAAAATGATGCTCGCGCATCCGCATATTGAAGACAAAATTATTTACCTGGTAGGGTATTCGTGGACCTGGGACCTATCCGGCACCGACATGACCGCCCGGCAATACCGCGAAGCGCTCATCGATCTTTTTCAACCCCACGGTTTTCAAGAGTATGAGACCAACGAGCCAAACGTGTGCTTAAAGCCGGAAAATTTTTTAATGTGCCGCATCGGCAAAAATATTTCACAAATGCTCAAAGACCGTTTCAAGTGGTTAAGGTTTGGTCTCAGTCCGTGGAATTGGCAGGTCGACTCATAACAGGGTTGCGCCCTGCAATGAATTTACAAAACATGGTTTAATTATAGGTGTCAGGTGTCGGGTTTCAGGTGTCAGGTAGATACAGATGACACAAGACAAGGGGCAGACTGTTTTCTGTCTTCTGTCATCTGACCTCTGTTTTCTGTTATCTGGTACCATAATTTGACAGTGTTTAGCGTGAGGTGTTATGGAGTCTTGGTGCATTAAATTTATCGGGGAATAACTTTTTTTTGCGCTTTTTAACCTTAGCGCTTTTGGTTAGAAAAACAATCGAGAGGTGAAAATGATTAAAGATCGTATCGTTTACTTAGATGGAGAATATGTCCCTTGGGAGAACGCCACCGTTCACATCATGTGTCACAGCTTCGGAAGGGGGTCGGCTATTTTTGAGGTTATCAGCCTGCACGCAACCGGTTCCGGTCCGGCTATTTTTCGGCTTCAGGCGCATATCGATCGGTTATTTAGATCCGCTGAACTTCTGAATATGGAGCTTCCGCTATCAAAGGAAGATTTCTATGAAGCGGTTGGCGAGACCGTCAAACGCAATGGTCTTCAAAAAGGTTATCTGAAAATTATATGCTACTATCCTGAGTTTTCGGTTGAAATTCTACCTCCCCGGAAACAGCTGACCGTGTCTATTTTCGCAATTGATGCCGAAATGGATTTAGGAAAACATATCATTCCATTTGAAGAGGGCACAACCCTATTCCTGAGCAGCTGGCGCAAACTGGATCCCTTGACGGTTCCGATTGAGGCCAAAGCCGCCGCCAATTATTTGAATGGCATGGTTGCCCGGATGGAGGCTCAAAAGAAGGGCTTTGAATATGCCGTTATGCTTGATACCCAGGGATATATTGCCGAAGGTGGTACCGAGTCGGCGTTTCTGGTCAAGGATAATCAATTAATGACGGCTGCTACCGGAACGGTTCTAAAAAGTATCTCGCGCATGTCAATTCTGGAAGCGGCAAAGACGGCCGGGATCGAATGTTTTGAAGGGCAGCTAAAACCGGAACTGCTGTTCCAAGCTGAAGAAATATTTTTATCTTGCACCCCCTCCAAAGTCTTGCCTGTCATAAAGATCAATGATCGCCAGCTGGAGCACGCTCCCGGGCCTTTAACCCGTAAAATTGCGGAATTATTGGATGGCATTGCCGGCGGCAGTAATGAGCGCTTTAAGGATTGGATGTATCCGGTATTATAAATGAAATTAAGTGGGTTTCAGGTTTCGGGTGTCAGGTG
This sequence comes from Desulfobacterales bacterium, assembly GCA_030145015.1. Next base: position 1,748 of record JAQYWI010000261.1, on the reverse strand, counting down.
TCAGGCCCCTGGCTACTGGCCTCTTGCTGCTGGCCGAGCCAGAGACAAGCAGCAAGGAACTAGTGAGCAATGATCAGCTGCCAGAGCCCAGAAGCCAGTGACCAGTAAATGGTAATTCATGCTGTGAAAGTGAATATTGAAAAAGTTCTGAACGGTGACCAGTTGGCGGGCGCAAAACTGATCCGGATGCTGGAAGAGGGCGATCCCATGGGTATCGAAGGACTCAAAGCCCTTTATGCGCATACTGGAAACGCATTTGTATTGGGTATCACCGGCGCCCCGGGTTGCGGTAAATCAACATTGATAACCCATATTTTAACTGAATTGCGGCAGCGCAACCTGAAGATCGGCGTGGTGGCGATCGATCCCTCCAGTCCGCTGTCAGGCGGAGCGTTCTTAGGCGACCGTTTTAGGATGCGCCGGCATACTGAAGACCAAGGGGTTTTCATTCGTTCTATGGCCACGCGCGGGCATCTGGGCGGTTTAAGTAAGACAACCTGTGAAACCGTCATGGTACTGGATGCCATGGGATACGATGTCATTATCATCGAAACCGTGGGAGTTGGTCAGGCCGAAGTCGAAATCGCCGAATTGGCTCACACCAAAGCCGTGGTCAGCATACCGGGCATGGGCGATGATATCCAGGCCATGAAAGCCGGCATACTCGAAATCGGTGATGTGTTTGTTGTCAACAAGGCCGACCGACCCGGGGCTGATGATGTCGTCACCCAACTTCGGGGCATGCTGGAAATGGGAACGAATCCGGAGGGTGCCTGGCACCCTCCGGTTCTCAAGACCGTGGCTGAAAACGCTGAAGGTATTGCGGAGCTGGTGGATGCTTTTTGGAGCCACCGCCAGTATTTGCTGGACAGCGATGATTTCGGCAAGCATAATTTTGAACAGACATTCCAGTTATTGCGCCGCCTCGTTATGGAAATGGCGGCTGACAAAATATTTAGCAGCACCGGCAAATCGACTACCTATCAAACACTTCTGGATGCCTTAAATAATCGCGAAATCGACCCCTTTACTGCCGCCGAAACTCTCGTAAAAGATCTATAGGGCAATATCTATCTCAAAATTAGCACATCATCTTGGAAGACAAAGATAAAAGTTCTAAAGGTGCTCAAAAGTTAGGAGTGCCTAAAATGCCTAAAATGATCTAAAATGCCTAAAGTTGAGGAATTCTATCATCTTAAAAAAGATGGAGCGCAGCGACACTAAAATTTTAGGCATTTTAGATCATTTTTAATTTTAGCTCATTTGTTGTTGCTGATCGGATCCATGGACTCAATAAAGGCCTCCAAGCGGGTCTCTACCTGGGCATCGGAATAGGCCCGGGGATCATTTTGGTCGGCTTCGATAACGACCCCCGGCTTGCCGGTCAGCTTTGATACCTCTTCCTGTAAGCGATACATACCCACGGAGTAAGGCTTGCAGGAGCGGTTGGAGTGCATAATAAATCCGGTCAGGGAAAAATCATCAATCAGCCGGGCAAGATACTGAATGCGCTCCTCAAATCCAAGATTAATGTACACGTTTAGATAAGAGGCCGCAATGGCCTGGTAAATATCGCCGCTTTGATCCTCTTGAAAATCGCTCAACCCGCCCCAGCTGTTGGCATAGGTGGTTACAACAAGAGTGCATTTCTTTTCTTCAAAGAACTTTCCTAAGCGACTCATTTTAAACCATACCGGCAGGTTGTCCCACAGCACCCGATATTTTTCCTCCGGTATGGATCCCATTTT
>JAQYWI010000260.1 GCA_030145015.1 Desulfobacterales bacterium | reverse complement strand
CCAATAAAAATGGCCAAAATTAAAAAAACAACCTTTTTCATTTTTAAAACGCCATTTTGATAGATCGAGCTTTTTAATATCAATCCGCGGTCTCCGGCTTTAAATTAAAATCCAGGACCCCTTATGACCCACTCCTGTAAGAGGCAATTACCATACCAAACCGTTCGTGGTGAATTCATTTGAATAAAACAACCCGCTGTTTTGTATTTATCTGTGTTGGGAATTGACTTTTCGCCCATGTTCCTGTAGTGAGGTCGGGCGCATTTTTTAAAAACCCTTATCGATTGCCGTTGAAACCATCATGATGCGGTGAAATCACCAGTTCAAGATGGTGATTTCACCGCATTTGATGATCTGCGTTCATCATATAAAGCATTTTATGCGCCTAAATACAATGTTTTTCAAGGATCAGCGCGTCTTTCTTTTTCTGGCATATTCATTGCAGAATGAACAAAAAATCTCAAACTTCGCCTAAAGTTTTAACTCATGTTTCATCACATAGCGTGTGTCATATAAAACACCCCCAAAAAAGCTATCCTATGCTAAATACGAGCGACCCTTAATTTTGAGGTTTTTAAAATTATGACATTAAAACGAATAATTAAATCTGTTGGCGGATGGTGTATCGGCATTTTGTGTTTCACGCTTTTTTTGCCCTTGAGCGCTTCGGCCGCTGATATCGGTAACTGCCTGTTATGTCACAAATATCCCGGCCTCAGCCGAGTGGATGAAGAAGGCAACTTTCGGCTGTTGTATGTGAACGAGGACATCTTTCACCAGAGTGTGCATTCCAAAATTAAATGCGAGGGGTGTCACCCCGACATTAAAAAGATTCCCCACGATCCGGTTAAAAAAGTGGACTGCTTCATCCAGTGCCATGTTGTCGAGCCCTCCAGTGAAACGAAATTTTCCCATAAGGATGTTCAGTCATTTTTGGAAGCCAGCGTGCATGCCAAGGTTGACCAATACGGCAATCCCAAAAAATTTTCCGAAGATATGCCGACATGTTTAGACTGCCATGACAACCCCCTGTACCGACCGCTTTCGTTTTTCAAGACCGTGCGGCCCGGCATCTCCGAGACCGCTGCGGGGCGCTGCCGGGTATGCCACAAAAAGGACGAGTTTATTTATCGATTTTACAACCATATCACCACAAGACTGCATAAGATCCGCAATCCCCGCAACGTGGCCGAGGTGTGCGCCCGATGCCACGACAATCCCGAGATCGTGGAACGTCACGGAATGACCACCCGGGCAGCTTACTCTTACGGCGAAACGTTTCACGGAAAGGCGGCCTTTTTTCTGAGCGAACGGGTTCCCGATTGCCTGGACTGTCATGTCAACCGGGGACAATCGGTGCACCAGATGCTGAGTTCCTCGAACGCCAACTCCATTACCCATAAAAACAACAAAGAAATGATTTGCTCGAATCTGGACTGCCACCCCAAAGCCACTCCCGGTTTTTCCGCCTACAGGGTGCATCCCGAGTTCAATCTGGAAAAAAGTCCGGCGAAGTACTATTTCACCGCATTTTTTCTGGTTCTTGCCGGTGGGACGCTCTTGCCGTTGATGGGGATCATGGGTCTGGATTTGATCAGGCGGCTGTTTCCGCATGCTTCTCTGAAACGGAGGAAAAAATCGTGAAACCTCAAAACAAAATTAAAGAAAAGGACGGCAAACGGTATTTCTACAGATTTTCACTGAATCAACGCTTCCAGCACATCACCATGGCCTCCTGCGTGATTGCGCTGATACTGACCGGCATGCCGCTTAAGTTTAAAGAGGCCTTTTGGGCGCCCTATCTTTATAATCTGTTTGGCGGTATTCATGTGGCCCCGATTGTCCACAAAGTCGCCGGCTCGACGTTGCTGCTGCTGTTTGCCTACCATCTTATTTATGTATTTGTCACGATCTTGCAAAATTATATTATGCCCCTCAAGCAAAAGGGGCAGCTCAGCGCGGGTAATGTCATCAAAACGCTGATTACTTTGCCCATCCTACCCAGTCTCAAGGATCTAGAAGATATCCGCGACCTTTTGAAATATTTGCTGTTTATTTCCGACAAACCCCCGGAGGGCGCCCAGTTTACCTGGAAGGAAAAATTTGATTACTGGGCGCCTTTCTGGGGCATCGTTATCATCGGGTCTTCGGGCTTGATCATGTGGAACAAGGAGCTGGTCACCCGAATTTTCCCCGGGGAGGTCATCAGTTTTGCCCTGATCGCCCACAGCGATGAGGCTTTGCTGGCCATGCTGTTTTTATTCATCTGGCATTTTTATAACGTTCATTTCTCATTATCCGTTTTTCCGATGGGCACCGTTTTCCTGACCGGATATCTTTCCGAGGAACAGATGGCTGAGGAGCACTACCAGCAATACAGGGAAGTGATGACCGCAGCCGGACTTGAAGACCAGATGCTGCCGCACCACGGCACCCGGCCGCAGAAAGATGCCGGGGAGGACATACAGACACCCGCTGAAGATTCGGTACCCGATCTTTCCGGGGGGGCTAAATCGACTGATAATTAATTAGGACACATGTGATGAAAAAGATTCTTGCAAAAGTATATATTCTGGTAGGTTTGGTTGCGACGGTGTTTTTCACGCTTCTGATCTGGAATCTGACCTTCGGTAAAATCGTCAAAGAATATCGCCACCGCCAACAGGTCGAGACCATCATCCAAGAGCGCGCTCTGGAAAAAGAACAAAAGGAAAAAACCGAGGCCACTTTCAAAGAAGCCATTCTTGAAAGCGAAGAGACCATCAAGCACTACCTCGGATACCGGGTTCTGGAACAACGCTTTATCAAAGGTCACTTCCACCACATCGATTTTAATTTCCCGCCGGATAACCGTAATTACTGCATCGCCTGCCACGGGGATATCCCCCATGACAAAGTCAAAGAACTTAGAGCATTTGACAACATGCATGCATCATTTATTGCCTGCCAGACCTGTCATGTAAGGCTTGAAGGCGACGCCAAAACCGGCATCTTCAAATGGTATGACCGCGAAACCGGTGAAATTATTCAAAGCCCGGTGAAAGAAGGTATGCGTCCCGGTACCTATGACGCTAAAATCCTGCCGTTTGAACGGGTTAACGGGGAACTTCAGGCCGTGGATACGCCCGAGCGAATTGCCTTTGCGCGTGAGTACAGCGAAACGGAAAAAACCTTATCCGAGGTTCAAAGGACAAAAGCCAGAAGGATTATCCATAATATTGTGAGCAAAAAACCCTATGTGTGCGAAGATTGCCATCAAAAAGAGGCTCCGCTGCTGCCGATTAAAGAGCTCGGGTTTCCGCAGCATCGAATTGATACCATGCTCAGCAACGAAGTCATCGGAATGATTAAAAAGTACACCGATTTTTATATCCCGCTCATCCTGGATCCCGGCGTTGGATCAAAGACACCGGAATCCCAGTAGACCTTTGTGAAACAACAAGGTACGCTGCAGTAAATTTTAGGAAGCCGGGTGGCTTCCGGTCGACGACAAAAACCTCAATTGAGAGGTTTGAGATGGTGCCTGTTAATTTACACCGCATACGCTTAATATGGGTGGCAATTTTACTGCTGATTCCGGGTGTATCCGCCTTTTCACAATCGGACACACCTGCCGATACGGAAAACTGTCTGTTTTGCCATCGCTACCCGAACATGGGCCGTTACGACGAGTTCGGTAAAAAGCGGGTATATTACGTTAATGCTGAAAAGTATGCGCTATCGGTTCACGGCAAGCTCAAGTGTAAAAATTGCCACATCGGACTGGACAGTATCCCGCACACCGAAGTCAAGAAGGTGGATTGTGCCACCAAATGCCATATCAAAGAGCCGTCGACCAATCTGGAATTTTCCCACGCCAACATGATCAACAAATATGAAGCCAGCGTCCATGGCCGGGGAACCCCGGATAATCTCAAACCCGCTTCCGAAGATCTGCCGACCTGCAAATATTGTCATGACAATCGGATGCACAATCCTTTTGACGGGCAATGGGGCCTCAGCCAGGCCCTGTTCACCGAAACCCTGGCGCGATGTAAAGGCTGTCATACGAAAGATAGGTGGGCCCAAAATTTTTACACCCATATTACCCATCGGATGCGACAGCGCAGGGCTCCGGCCGAGGTCATAAAATTATGCACAAGTTGCCATGAAGATCGGAACAAAATGGCCCGTCATGGTCTGGAGAGCATTGAGACCTTTAAAGATACGTTTCATTGGATTGAGATAAAGTATGGAGTTAAAAATGCGCCGGATTGTATCAGCTGTCACGTGCCGTTGGGATATTCGACCCATGATATCCGCCCGCGTTCCGATTTGATTTCACCGATTAACGACCGCAACCGTATCCAGACCTGCAGCAACCAGGGGGGGGTGCAGGTCTGTCACCCCGCGGCGAAGGCCAAGTTTGCCACCGGGAGGGTCCACGCCTACGGCACCAAGGCCCAGATGTTGGCCGGCCGGAAGGTTGATGAATTTGAAAATCTATCAAGGGGCCTCCTACTGGGGCGGGCTGAACTTGATATCTCAGAAGATGAGATATTTCGTTTCAGGGTCTTACAGTTCATCAAGCTGATGTATAAAATCCTCATCGGCACCACCATTATGTTTATGGCCTTGCATCAATGGCTGGATTTTTTAAGCGCCAAAAGAAAACGGAAAAAACCGCACCCGAATCAAAATTAAGTTGGGTCTTAACTGGAACCCATATGCTTTCTGACAGGTCTTTATCATGGAAGATAATGAACTCGCATTAGATGCTGAAGCGCCCGCGGCGTCCGAAGCGATCACCGGCGAACGCTACTTTGTGCGGCTCCGCTATTCCGAAAGAGCACAACATATGATCTTCGCCGGCTGCTTTTTTATACTGGTTGTTACCGGTTTTATGCTGAAGCTCCCGGAAGGTTTCTTGACGTTTTTTGGAGAAGCAGGCGAATTATTGTTCCGGTATCGCAGACTTTTACATCGCATCGCCGGTACCCTCATGATTCTGGTCGGCGGGTATCATATATATTATCTTTTGTGCAAAAGGGCCGGTCGTCGCTGGCTGATGGATATGCTGCCGCGCTTAAGGGATTTAAAGGATATGCGCGACAATCTGCTCTATTACCTCAACATAAAAGAGGAGCCGCCCGAATTTGATCGCTTCTGTTACAAGCATAAAATAGAATACGGCGCTCTGATTGCCGGAACCACGATCATGGCCGCAACAGGGCTGATCTTATGGACCCAGTACCAGTGGAGCAAATTTGTGGTCGATATTGCAGCTCTTATGCATGGGATGGAAGCCATCCTGGCCAGTTTGGCGATTATGATATGGCATTTTTACGAAATTCATTTCCGACCGCATAAATTTCCGCTGGATAATTTATGGATCACCGGCCTCATTAGTGAAGCGGAAATGAAAGAAGAATACGGGCGGCATTATAAAAAAATAATGAATGATCCCAAATTGCAGAAAATATATATCAGGGAAAAGTCTGATCGCACCCCAAGAGCATATATTTTAAACCATAAATAGAGAGCGGCGCGTTGTAATTTCGATTTGTCATATAAGAGCTTACACGCTTACATGAAATGATGGCATATGATTGTTCATTTGAAATCTAGAATCGGTGTGTTTCTGGTAAAAGCCGTATTTGTATTGCCGCTTTTTGTGTTTGGCCTATGGCTCATCCAGACACTTTACTTTCCTGAAGTGCGCGCCGGGAAACTTGAAGATCCCTTACTAACAGAAGAAGGCGATCTCTTCTTTAGAAAAATAGGGCTGCAAAAATCGCCGGTTGCCCGGGGCCATTTTCATATGATCGATGAGTTTATTTTTCAGCCCGGTCCTTATGAACCGGTTTGCCGGACGTGTCATGGGACCTATGCTCACGGCAAGGAAAAAAAGATTCGGTCTTTATTGAATTCGCATGAAGGATTTCTGGCCTGTGCGGTATGCCATGTGCGTAAAGATCCGGCCGATAAAACAATTTCCTTTACCTGGGTGGATCGCCAGACAGGCGTGGCCGCCATGGCGGTTGAAGGCAAATACGGCAAATTTCCGGCGCAAATTTTTCCCAAAAAGATTTTTGCAAGCGGGCAGGAAGAGATCATTCGGCCCATGAGCGAAAAATCGGCCCAGGCGTTTTTAGAGCACAGGGATAAATTGACTCCCGACCAGGTGGCTCAAGCCAAGGCAAAGCTGCACGAGCATATATCAAAAAAACCGGTCGGTTGCCTCGACTGCCATAAAAGCGGCGGGTATCTTGACTTTGCCGGACTGGGATTTGCAAAAAATCGAGTCGATCATTTAAC
>JAQYWI010000259.1 GCA_030145015.1 Desulfobacterales bacterium | reverse complement strand
GAAGGTACCGGGAAACCGTTGAACCTTGCAGACGATCAAGCGGTGGCCGAAGAGCTCCGTCTGGCCTATAAGATATTAAAAAACGCCGATTGCCTCCCGCCTGAAATCGAAGTCAAAAAGGAGATTCAACAGACCGAAGCACTCCTTGACGGAATGACCGATACCGCTGAAAAATACCACACACTAAAAAAGCTCAATTATCTGATCATGAAGCTAAATACCTTACGGAGTACCTCCATCAAATTTGAAGAACCCCAGAAGTATTCGGACAAATTGGTAAAAAAGCTCGAGTCATCCGCTTCAAGGGGCAAGAAGAAATAATCAGGTAAGGTTCCGGGTTCAGCGTTCAAAGGTTCAGAGGTTCGGGGCAAAAGGCCTAAAGGCCGGTTTCATTAGTTCAATTGGTCTGATTGGTTCGATTGGTTCAGTTGATCAACTAATTTAACCAATCAAACCAATTCAACAAATATAACGCTTGTTTTAACCCTGAACGCTGAACCTTAGAAACCCAGAACCCACACCACAAAGGCGGTAGCTATGGGAAAAATGACCATTGCGCTTCTTTCCGGCGGGGTGTCCTCCGAGCGGGAGGTCTCCCTAAGCAGCGGCGATCAGGTTTACGAGGCCCTGGACAAAGAAAAATACAATATCATCCGTTATGACCCCAAAACGGATTTAGCGCGTCTGGTGGATGATGCCGGCGGAATTGATGCGGCCTTAATTATTCTTCACGGCCCGTACGGTGAAGATGGGACGGTTCAGGGGCTTCTGGAGTTGTTGAATGTCCCCTATCAGGGTTCCGGCGTTCTCGGCAGTTCCCTTGCCATGAACAAGCTCGCTTCCAAGTATCTTTATGAAAAAGCCGCTCTGCCCATTCCGCCCTATGTAGCGTTGCAAAAGAGCGATCCTTTGGAACCGGAGGCCTGGCAAGAACAGTTTGGGTTTCCGGTGGTGGTCAAACCAAACGAAGCGGGTTCGAGTGTCGGTATGACCATCGTTAAATCAATAGATGCTGTAGAAGCTGCCGTAGAAAAAGCATTTTCACATGATGCAACCGTTTTGATCGAAGCTTATGTACAGGGCATCGAGCTGACCGGCGGGGTGATCGGAAACAAAGAACTTCTGGCATTACCCCTTATTGAGATCATACCGGATGATGCCCATGAGTTTTTTGATTATGAAGCGAAGTACACAGCCGGTGCCACTCAGGAAATTTGTCCGGCGCGCATTGATGATGAAATGACACAAAAGGCCCAAACTTACGCCAAAGCCGCGCACGAGGCCCTTTTTTGCAAAGGTTACAGCCGTACCGACATGATTTTGAAAGACAGAGAAATTTATGTCCTTGAGACCAACACCATACCGGGAATGACTGCAACCAGCCTGTTGCCCCAAGCCGCTCAGACTGCTGGATTCAGCTTCAGCCGGCTTCTTGATCGCCTCATCGAACTTTGCCTCGAGGAGCACAAAAACAGCAGGTGAGTCCATGATTGTCAAAAGTGCCAGGGAGCTAAGAGCCCTGTATCATGAATTATCCGCCGGCGATGCCTTCATCGGCAATGTGTCATTGAAGCATCTAAAGCAAACGATGCTCATCGATATGCTCGAACGCGGAATCGACTGTCTGCCTTCTCCCCTTTCCCAGATCCTCAACAGCTCAAAAGTTGCCCAGGCCTTTGTCCTAAGGGACTGGATGCTTCCCCTTACGGCTGCAATTCCCCGTCGCAGGGATTTGATTGAAGCAGTCAACACATTCAATAAGCATAACATCGGGCCCGTGGTGACCAAACAGGACCGCATGCACTGCGGACACGGTATCCGGCGCTGGGAGAGCATCGAAACCCTCTACAGTTTCATGGCATTTTCTAAATCCGCCTATCCCTTTGTGTTGCAGCCCTTGCGGGAGAAATTTACGGACATTCGGGTCATCATCGTAGCAGATTATGTCGAAGCTTACAGCCGATCCAATCCTCACAATTTCAGGGTAAACATAGGCTCGGGTGGAACCGGATCTGCCTGTAATCTGGATGCGGAAAAGGAGGCGTTTTGCCGATCCGTCATGCAGCGGGGTAAATTTCCGTTTGGCCACATTGACCTCATGCTTACAGAAAAAGGCGAATGTTACCTGTCGGAGATCGCGCTAAACGGTGGGGTCAAAGGTGCCCGGATCAGCCGGGAGACGCTGGATCAGAAAAAAATGGCACTTTTAGAACAGCTCGTAAAGGAAGTTTAAAATTTATGAGGCTTGAAAGCCGGGAGGCTGGAAAGCTGGGATGCTTGAGGGGAAGAATTATTCTTAGCCTCCAAGCCTTCCAGCCTCCTGGCCTCCTATCTTTTCAGTTTATCTGAAATACAATAAAGGAGGACAATTGAGTACAGAAGAAAAAAGACTAAGTGGTTCCGGAGGACCGCTGCAAGTTGGCATTGTTATGGGAAGTGATTCTGATCTTAGCGTCATGGAAAGCGCTGCGGATGTTTTAAAAGATTTCGGCGTTGCGTTCGAGATCACGGTTGCATCCGCACACAGAAGCCCGCAGCGGGCAGCAGAGTGGGCATCCTCTGCACGTAAGCGTGGTATCCAGATTATCATTGCCGGTGCCGGGCATGCAGCCCATCTGGCCGGAGCGATGGCGGCTCACACCAGCCTTCCGATCATTGGGGTCCCAATTGATTCTTCCTGTTTGCAGGGAATGGATGCCTTGCTGGCGACGGTCCAGATGCCACCGGGAGTTCCGGTAGCCACCATGGCCATTGGAAAATCCGGTGCCAGAAACGCCGGTATTCTGGCAGTCCAAATCCTTGCCTTAGCCGATGCGGTGCTGGCGGAAAGACTCGACAAATACAAGCAGGATATGGCTGCTAAAGTTGAACAAAAAGCAAAGGCACTTCAAAATGCCTCATAAATAGGCTTCAGGCATTTGGCTCAAAGACGATAGCTGATAGCTTATAGTCAAATGATGTTAGTTGTCAGTGGCTTGTTGTCCGTTGCAACCAAAAACAACTGGCCACTGACTACGAATCCGCCTTTGGCGGAACGGTTTACAAACAGGTGAACCATTTAACCTTGAACCCACAGACAATTAAAATAGATCCCGTTCAGCCCGAAGCTGAAATCATAGCGGAAGCGGCGGCGGTTATTAAGCAGGGTGGCGTGATTGCGTTTCCCACGCGCTGCCTGTATGGCCTGGGTGCAGATGCGTTAAATCCGGACGCCGTTGAACGCATGATTCAAATAAAACAACGTCCGGAAGATAAACCAATTCTCGTGCTGATTGATACCCGCAATCGGCTGGAATCTCTGGTAACGCATATCCCTCCGGCTGCAGATGCCATTATGGAAGCTTTTTGGCCCGGCCGGGTGACGCTTGTCTTTGAAGCCCGCAATATGCTGGCGGTTCAACTGACGGCTCAAACCGGTAAAATCGGCGTGCGCCTTCCCGGACATCCGGCTGCGTCCGCTCTGGTTAAACATGTAAAGGGCCCCGTTACCGGAACCAGCGCTAATTTATCAGGGCGGGCGGGCTGCCACCGGGCACGAGATCTGGAACCGCAAATTGCCGGGCAACTGGACCTCATCCTGGACGCCGGCACGCTTATGGCTGGGGTCGGGTCCACCGTTGTCGATGTGACTGTGGATCCACCCCGGATTTTAAGAGAAGGGCAGGTTACGGCGAACGACATATTGAGCCGGATTCCAACCTGTTGACAACTTTCAAGAATTTGCTTATAAAACTGATTGCTTTGCCGGAGTGGTGAAACTGGTAGACGCACTGGACTCAAAATCCAGCGGATCTTGCATCCATGTCGGTTCGATTCCGACCTCCGGCACCACTAAAAAAGGGTTGGCCATCTTGGCCAACCCTTTTTTAGCTCGTAGCTCATAGCTGATAGCGTACAGCTTGATGGCTGGGAAGCCGGGAGGCTGGAAAGCTTGAAGGCTCAAATGCTTGCGAGCTTCCAGGCTTTCAAGCCTCCCAGCCTTAGTTGCCTTTATCCTTTAAGCTCTTTTCCAAATTCCGGCGGGCGTTCGCGTAGCCGGGATAGATCGCCAATGCTGCGGAAAATTGCTCGATCGCCTCTTCATACCGTCCCTGGTTTGCCAGGGTTACTCCCAGATTATTATAAGCCTCGGCATAATCGGGATCAAGTCGCAGTGCAGATCGAAGATGATCCATGGCCTCCTGGAACCGATTCTGACGTTGCAGCGCAACTCCCAAATTATTTTGCGCTTTGGCGAAATGAGGATTGATCTCAACCGCTTCGGATAAATATTTAACGGCTTCCGCATAACGTTCTTGCATAAGAAGTGCCACTCCTAAATTGCTGAGCGTTTCGTGATCCTTCGGCTTGATCTGCAAGGCTTTTAAAAGCTGGGTGATGCCTTCGTCAACTTTTCCCTGTTTTGCCAGGGTCAAGCCGAGATTGGCGTGAGCATTCGGGTAATACGGGCTAATTTCTAATGCTTTATGATAATGCGCTATCGCTTCATCGTAATGACCCTCATCTGCCAGGGCAGCTCCCAGATTATTATACGGCCGGGCCTTTTGCGGGGATTTTTTGACGCAATCTTCCCAGATGGTGATGCGATTGCGCCAAACCTTGTTTCTTTCATAGGTCCATACAGAGCCAACTGTTACCAGGGCACACAAAATGACGGTCTTCAACCATATCGGCTTTACCCGGCGATAGACGAAAAGGACGATAATGAGGCCAAGCAACATGGTGGGAAGATACATACGGTGTTCGAAGATGATTTCAAGCCCGAAGATCGAAGACTCAATCACCAGGTTGCCCAAAAACCATAGGATGCAAAATGAGATAACACGCTGATTTCTTGCCGTTATGACGGCCAGAGCCATCAGAACTGCAATCGCCAGCATCGAAAATGGGGTGGTGATCGGATCCGTCAGCGAATATGACAGCCCAAAATCATGATCCAGGTTCAGCCGGGAAGGATGCGGCCAGAGAAAAAGACTGATATAGAACATAACCACCCGAAACTCTGTCAGGACGCGCTGTGTCGGCGTAAAATTACGAATTTCATACGTCGCCAGTATTTTATCTAATGGATCAATGCCCACATAAATCAGGGTAATGATTGCCAGCAGCAAAAATAAACCGGCCAGCCCCGGAATGTGAGCCTTTAACCATTTCAGACTTAAATTTTCGAAGAAATACCATTCGTAAAGAATGATAAAAAAGGGCAGGGTTGCCGCATTTTCCTTTGAGCCTAAAGCCAGTATCCCGGCCAGGATGCAGCCTGACAACAACCACCCCTTTGATCCCTTTTGCGGATTCATTCGAAAATGAACGTAGAGCAAAAATGATAAAATGTAGAACATGGCAGCTAAGCTGTTCATTCGCTGAACAATATAACTGATCGATTGGGTTTGCAGCGGGTGAACCATCCAGATGGCTGCCGCAAAAAATGAGATCCACTTAGCGTGTGTGTTGCAGGATCGCAATGCAGGGGTGCGAAATGTTGCCTGAATGAAAAAATAAAGTAAAATACCGTTGATAACGTGGATAATGATATTGACCAGACGGAAGCCCACCACATTATAGCCGTGCAGATAATAGTTTAGCGCAAAACTGATATTTACCACCGGGCGTTGATGTGATGGACTATCAAAGGCAGCTGTTGCCAGACCTTTCAGGGTGATCCGGGAAATTCGAATATGGGGATTTTCCTCAATATTAATTCTGCCATCAAAAATAAACGGAGTCGTTAGCGTGTCGGCATAAATAAAAATCACCGGTACCGCCAACAACACCAGAAGCCATGCTCCGTATGCGTGGCCGCGGCCGTTTGAAAGGTTCCTTTTGTGAGCCTTCATTTTCAGTTTGGGTGTTCCCGTCTTTGTTGCATCGAGCAGTTCATGATGACGCCTTGCGATCCGATAATTAAGAATAGTCCAGCGGTATCTTTCAAGGTCAGTTGTTTGTTGTCTGTTGTCGGTTGTTGAAAAGAGGATCTAGGGTGGCTTTCAGTGATATTTCACAACGGACCACTGACAACGGACAACGGACAGATTGGGTATCGACAAAATCACCGTTTAGAGCTCTATCATTGTGCTGGGTGTTGGACTCTGCTATCTGGGAAGTATTTCGGCATTAAAGCCATCTTTCCGGAGCTGGCTTGTAAGGTTTGCGGCTGCTTCTTTGCTTTCATAAGCCCCGATTAAAATTCGGGTCCGGCTTTGCTCGGTTCCTGCCGGAAGGCTGTAAGCCAAATATCCTTTCGCTTGAAGCCTGGATTTAAGTTCTTGAACCTCTTTTTCAGAGCTTACAAGGCCGACTTG
>JAQYWI010000094.1 GCA_030145015.1 Desulfobacterales bacterium | reverse complement strand
TAAAACTTACTTTTTCTTTGTATTTCCTTTTTCCTCCTTTAGCCCTGCTACAAAGGGCAGTCGATGCTCCCTAAAACCCTATTTTGCAGAAGCCTTAAAGAATTTTAGCTGTTGCTTGAGCATGTGTTAACCCTTGTTCTCTGATTACGCCATCAGGCCAACCGCTTTGACCGCCGCCACAATGGCATCATACGTCTCTCCCGTGGGCATTTCGGTGGGCGGTCGCACCGTGTTGCTGTTCATGCGTCCGCTCAGATTCATCGCCACTTTCATCCGCGCGTGTGCGTCGCTGGAAGGCTCACCCGTGGAGTACACGACTTCCTTCAAGATATTGATATCTCCTTGAATTTTTTGGGCCTTCTTCAGATCGCCGTCACACACGGCCTGGTAGAGGCCGGTAATAAAATCCGGGATTAGGGATGCAAAGCCCACCAGTGCGCCATCAACACCCTGCACCAAAGTTGGCAGTAAATATTCATCATGGCAGGAAAGAATGGTGCAACTTGGATCGGCCGCGCGGATTGCAGCGATGTCACGGACATACTTGGACATCTCTCTGGTGCCGATTTTGAAGGTTGTCACCCACGGCAGTTTAGCCAGCTCTGCCAGTAACGCCGATGAATACGACGCCTTGGTCCAGGCAGGATAGATGTGGACAACAAGGTTGATGTTCACCGCTTCACCGATGGCCGCAAAATATTTGACGACATGCTCGGAACGCATGCCGAACCGCAACCAAATGTGAGGCGGCATCACCAGAAGACCCTTGGCACCGGCTTCCTTGGCCATACGGGCGTGTTCTACCGCTTCCGGTATGTTTTCACAATTAACACCGGAGACCACGGGGAGTTTATCCTGTACTTCATCGGCCACAATTCGGGTGACCTCGGCACGCTCCCGGGCTGAAAGAGCGAATACTTCTCCGGTATGACCGTTGGTAACCAGCCCGCCAATACCCTCATGCCCGGCCAGCCAGGTAGTGTACCGGCGTAATTCAGCTTCGTCCAGGCTGTAATCCGGTTTAAAAGGGACCTGCATGGCGGGCAAAACACCTCGAAATGCTTCAGTTAAAGCCATATTTACCTCCTTTTCTGAATTTAGTTTGGTTCTCTCATCCCGCTGAGACCGGAGAATGACAGAAAGGTTTTCTCTCGTCTCATATCGCTGCAACTGGTCCCGGCAATGCCGTCGCGGACGCCTCAAGCGTTTTGCCAAGCTCACATGTCGCCCGCATAACCGGCTCAGCGGTTTTACTTACAAACTTTTTAAGCGTTATATTCATAGCCGGTGCGGCTGCACTGACGGTCGCTACGGAATATCCTTCAATATTGAGGACAGGCACTGCCAAAACCCGCAGCGCGATGATGACTTCCGGGTCTGCCACAGCAAAACCCTTTTTGCGGACCCGGGCAAGACATCTCTCGATTTCCTTCACTGTAGTCGGCGTAGCCGGGTTGATTTTGACGGGTTGAAAATAGAGTGTCAAGCTAAAAGTAGTATCGAATGCACCCCGGTGCGCGGTGGCACCTATCTCGAGCTGAAGGTGAATTTAAACGAATACCGTGCAGGATGAATGCACTCCAAAAAGCGCAACGTTTGTTTTTGCCTGATTGGGCGCAATCAATGTCCGGGGGTCACAGAACAGAATTCTCCAACATTGCCACAAATACCTGTGCACAGCCTGACCGGTCGCTGGTAAAAATCAATTGGCGGCCATCCGGAGAAAAGCAGGGATGTGGATGCGTATGTTGGGGTGCGTAAACCTGAACCGGGCCGTCGTCATAGGGGCAATACTGCGTATTCCAATGTGCGCCCTCGTTGCTGGCCTTTGACAGGCAGAGGGTTCGCGGCTCCCCCGCGCCATCCAGCGGGCTGAAAAGTTGCAGGCCCCAATCGGGGAATGTTGTATCCGCGCACATCAGGTTTCCCTGGCGGTTGATCGCCGGATGCCATGCGTTAAAGCTGCACACCCGGTGCGTTGCACCCGTATCGATGTCGATGCCGATCACCCCGTGCGGCCAGTTTGTCGTGACAATCTCACGTGAGCCCGGACGCCATGTCTCATGTACAATCCATTCCTTTCTGACGGGATGGCCTCGATATGCCTTGCGCTGATAAATTAGCCGTTTGCCGCTGCCGTCCCGGTTCACCACCCAAATCCGTTCATCGAAAGGCCCGGCGAAACGCAACAGAGAGTTATCTGATGGATGAAACTCAGGATGGCCGATGGAAATGTGTTCTGTTATGACATCACACTTCCCGGTTGCTGTTTCGATCAGATAGAAGCGATAAAGGTCACCTACCTTGATCGGAATTGCCCAGAAGGCGTCGTCATGACTTAAGGTTGTGGTGCCCATGGATGCACCGACCATCCCCTTCTCGCGAATTGCCATCTTTCCGAAATTGAACAGCTCTTCTTCTTCGAGGGTCTCCGTATTCACGCGCCAGGCGCCGAGCGCGGCAGTAAAATACACGTAACGGCCATCATGCGAAGGATGCACCGACCATTCACTGAGGCCTTCGTGTTCGGTGAATTGCACCAATTCTCCGGTATCCTGAATTTCAGCAAAGATCTCCGGTCGCCCCGTTCGATGAGACACGAAAAACAGTCGCTGTTGGGCGTCGTCAAAGCAAGGCAGGTAGTAAAACGGATGATGATGAATCGAAGCATGATTGGTAACCTGACGAATTTTCGTCCCGGTTACCTCGTCAAAGAACGCCTTCGATTCGGATCGGGAGATGGTTCCTTTTGCCATTGGATTCCTCTTGAGATCATGGAGTTTGATTATTTACGAATAAGAAAAGACGAATAATTAATAGTTAAGATGCTGATCCCTCCTTATGAATCTAATCTTGACTGAATATACGTACTTGTTTATGAAATCAATTGATAATTTATCTTAAAACGAGTTATAAATCATGAAATGTGTAGCTGTTTTTAAGACGGCGTTTAGAAAAACCGGAGGCACAATATGAGTGATACAGGTAAAGATGCTATTTACGATGCCTTTTTTATGGGACGCTCCTGTATTGATTTATACAGCAACGATATAGGTGCTTCTTTCGTCGATATTAAGAGCTTTGCAGCGTTTGTTGGGGGTTCCCCAACGAATATGAGTGTCGGTTGTCAGCGACTGGGATTACACACTGTTTTATTGACTGCTTTTGGGGAAGATCTGGTAGGGGATTTCGTAAAGAATTTTTTGGACCGGGAAGGCGTTGAGACCCGGTTTTGTCCCCGCAAACCTGGAAAACGAACAAGCGCTGTTATCTTAGGGATTGAACCACCCGATAAATTCCCGCTCGTATACTATCGGGATAATTGTGCCGACATCGAACTCAACATTGACGACGTAGTGGCAGCTCCCATCAAAGACAGTCGTGTCTTTGAATTTGCGGGAACCAACCTTTCAAAAGATCCCAGCCGGAGTGCAACCGTTTATGGTGCTGAAATTGCAAAAATGAATGGAGTATCTGTCATTTTCGATCTGGATTTTCGGCCCGATCAGTGGCTGGATCCCTTATACTTTGGGGTCACCGTTCGATCTGTGCTTCACACTGTGGATATCGTTATCGGAACGGCGGACGAAATCAATGCCGTAATGATTGCCGATCCGGATGAAGTCAAGCTTACCCATTCACAGATTTCCGATGCTCGGGTTGCAGGTGATACTCAAAAGAACATAAAGCGTCTTCTCAAAATTGGCCCAAAAACCGTAATCGAGAAAATCGGAGAAGAGGGATGCCGGATTCATCAAAGACAGAGTGATATCATCGATGTTCCTGGTTTTCCTGTTGAAATCAAAAATATTCTCGGTGCCGGCGATGCTTTTGGAGCAGGTTTCATCTATGGGTATTTGAAAGAGTGGAAACTTCAGGATTCGGTCCGTTTCGGAAATGCATGTGGCGCAATTGTTGTGACGCGACCCGGTTGTTCCAATTCGATGCCAACCTATGGTGAAGTCATGGCATTTGTAGATGAACGTGGCGGTCTTTAGTATCCGGTTTTTGACAACCGCTATAGATCAGAAAGGAGCAGTGTATGCAAGCTTTGGTTTTGACAGAACCCGGGAAGTTTGAAATTCGCGATGTTGCCGTCCCGACCCCGGGGCTCTTTGAGGTTCAGTGCCGTATCCGGGCTGTTGCGATTTGCGGCAGCGATCCAGAAATCTTCAGGGGAGGTCTGGCAGGAGAGTGGCCGCCTTCCTATCCCTTTATCGCGGGGCACGAGTGGGCTGGTGAGATTACGGCAATAGGCGAAGGGGTGCTAGATTATCATGTCGGAGACCGGGTAGCAGGCGAAGCTCACAAAGGATGTGGAACCTGCCGCAACTGCCTTAATGGACGATACACGATATGTGAGAATTACGGCAAGCCCGAAACGGGTCACCGGCACTATGGTTTCAAATCACAAGGGGCCTACGCCCAATACAATGTGTATTCCATCAACAGCATTTCACCTTTGCCGGAAAATGTAACTTTTAGAGAAGGTGCCATGGGCGATACCGCCGGTGTCGCTTTGCATGGTGTGGAACTAAGCGGCGTCACCCCCGGTGGTACGGTTGCGGTCATCGGGCCGGGGCCGATTGGAATTGTGAGCATGCGGCTGGCCAAAGCGCTGGGCGCTGCCAAAACAATCATGGTCGGGCGGGGTGGCCGTTTGGCGGCTGCCGGTCGACTGGGTGCCGACGTGTTGGTCGATTTTGAAAAGGAAGACCCGGTTGCCGCTGTTCGCAAGGAAAGCAACGGTTTGGGCGTAGATGAGGCCTTTGAATGCTCGGGTGCTGAAGGAACACTGAACCAGGCCATCAGAATGGTGCGCAAAGGCGGGCGGGTGTCACTTTTAGGGGTACCGCCGGATTCGGTTGTGGAAGGGGTTCCCTTCAAATATATAGTACACAATGAAATTGCCGTATTTGGTTCAAGGGCCAATCCCAATGTGACCCAGAGGGTCTTGGGCATGATCTCATCGGGATTGCTTCAGGTTTCGGATTTAATCACCCATGTTTTTCCCTTGATCGAATTCGAACAAGCGCTGCGTACATTCGTCAACCGTCGCGAAGGCGCGGTCAAAGTGGTTGTCGAACCGAATGGCAAGGAAAAGAATTGATTATGACCGATGGAAATCAGGTAACCATTATCGGATGCGGACTGATGGGACCCGGAATTGCTACATGTGCAGCTTTGGCCGGGCACACAACCGTATTACAGGCCCGCTCGACGGAACGCATCAATCGGGGTGTTGACGCTGCACATAAAAACCTGGCGGAATTGCATAAAGGCGGATTGATAGACCCGGTGCAGGTGGATACGGCTTCCGATCTGCTCAGGGGAGAAACAAACCTGGAAGCTGCGGTGAGCGGGTCTTTTCTCGTCATCGAGGCCATCAGTGAAAATCTTGCCGACAAACAGGCCCTTTTTGCCAAGCTGGATCGCCTTACGGCGGCCGATGTTATTCTAACCAGCAATACATCGGGATTGCGGATTACCGATATTGCCGGTCAGGTGAGCCGGCCGGAGCGTGCCGCGACGACTCACTTCTGGTTTCCCGGCCACCTGGTGCCTCTGGTAGAAATTGTGATGAGCGCGCATACATCTCCGAAGATTGCGGAGTCCCTGCGGGCGCTGTTTCTGCGTTGGGGCAAAGCGCCTGTCGTTGTCAAAAAAGATCTTCCGGGACAGTTGGCCAACCGGATCCTCCAGGCCATTATTCGCGAGGCGACGCATATCGTCCAGAGCGGTTTGGCCAGTCCGGAGGATATCGATACTGCCATAAAAATGGGCATGGGAATCCGCTTCCCGGTCTGGGGAGCGTTGGAACACATCGATGCCGTTGGCCTCGACCTGGCGCTGTCGGTCCAGGATCAAGTGCTGCCCGGCCTTTACAATTCGCCTGAAGCGGCCGGATTTTTGAAAAATCTCGTCGGCCAAGGGAATTTAGGTTATAAAACGGGAAAAGGATTTTACAACTGGCAGGTCAAAGATATGAAAGCGCTCGCCGCGAAGCGGGACCGATTTATCATGAAGGCGGTTCAAATCGTGCGAGAGTTGAACGGATGATTATTTGCCGTCGGGTATGATCATTTTGATACACACCGGTGTTGGCACGTGGGTCACTTGACCCATTGATTGCAGCTCACCCGTCAGCGGGTCGATACGAAACGTGATAATCGTATCGGAATCCTGATTGGCGACGAGCAAAAAGGTTCCGCTGGGATCGATGGCAAAGTTGCGCGGCGTATTGCCCCGGGTAGATTCATGGGCGACATAGCTTAGTTTGCCGGAACGCCGATCGATTTTATAGATGACAATACTGTCGTGGCCGCGATTGGAACCATAAACAAACATTCCGGAAGGGGAGATGTGTATATCCGCGCAGGTGCTTTCCCCTTTGAAATCTGAAGGCAATGTTGAAACGGTTTGGGTCTCGGTGAGCTCTCCACTGTCGCGTTCATGCAGGAAAGCGACAATCGTAGAATCCAGTTCGTTAATCAGAAATGCCCATTCGCCATCGGGGTGGAAAACAATGTGGCGCGGGCCGGCACCCGGTTTTAGCGGGATCTGCAAAATTGCGCCGGGTCCAAGTTTGCCCCGGTCGGCATCGAAATTGTAAACCATCACCCGGTCTATTCCAAGGTCCGGGATAAATGCATGCCGGTTGGACTCGTCCAGTGTGACTGCATGCGCATGCGGACCCTGCTGCCGGTCGGGATCAACGCTTGAACCGTGATGCTGGATAAAATCTGAGGCGTCGCCCAGGCGCCCGTCATCCAGTATCGGCAGCACACTGACGCTGCCACTCATGAAGTTGCTGAGTAGAACAAAACGACCGGTCCGGTCCACTATCAGGTGACAGGGATCGGCACCGCGTGTCGGTTTTTTGTTTAAAAATTTCAACCCGCCGGTCTTCGTATCAACAGCAAACGCGCTAATTGTTCCCGTTGGATCGCCTTCAAAAAGCTTGAGCTCATTAACGGCATATAGCCTGCGCCGGGCAGGATCGAAAGCCAGATAAGAAGGATTTGTGACATCGGTTTTTTTGCCGATCAACTCCATAGCGCCTGAAGCGGGATTCATTTTATATACGTAAATCCCCTCACCCTTACCTTCAAGGACTTTTCCGGTCCCAAAAAGAATCGGATCCGTGTACGTACCTACAAAAACGAGCAGTTCATTTATACCATTTTCCATAATAATGTTCCGAAATTCGGAAGTGCGGTATAATTATTTGTTAGGTTCAATAATTACTTTCAAGGCACCATCTATTCTGTTCGCAAAATAATCAAAGGCTTTTTCATAATCATCCATGTTAAAAAAATGGGTGATGTATCTATTTATATCCAGCAAACCAGATGAAATCATTGATAACAGTCTATCTGAAACATTGGGGTTTGCTCTTGATCCAAAAATTGATATCTCATCAATAATAAGTTTTCTATTATCAATCTCTTCAATATTTCCGGGGGAAGGTAATCCAACAATACCTATCCTGCCCCCCTTTCGAACGATTTGAACAGCCTGATTGAGCGTTCCCTTTGCGCCTGAACATTCTAAAACCTCATCGGCGCCGATACCATCCGTAATTTTCATTACCTGCTGGATTACATCTTCTTTCTCAAAATCAATGACTTCATCGGCGCATAATTCCGAGGCTCTTTTGAGTCTGCTTCCTCTGCCAATCACAATTATTTTTGAAGCCCCAAGTGCTTTAGCGGTCGCCGCGGTTATCATTCCAATGGGTCCGGGACCGATAACAGCAACATTTCCACCGGCAGAAACACCTGTCTGATCTATAAGATGTAATCCGGTTCCAGCCGCATCGAGTACAGCGCCTTCTGCAAAGCTAACATTGTCGGGAAGCTTCGTCAGGCTTTTATCATAAAAGACACCATATTGAGCATAAGCACCGGTTGATTTATGACCGTAATGTCGATGCCCGGCTTCTTCATCACCATAATTCAGACAAAGATTATAGCGCCCTTTCTTACAGTTTTTACAAAATCCGCATCCACTATGCGCTTCTCCGGCAACCCGATCCCCAATCTTTAAGTTTTTTACATTGCGGCCCATTTGAGCCACAGTCCCGGCCCACTCATGCCCCAAAATAAATGGCACGTAAGGCGGCCACGAACCGATCGTGTCACCTTTAATAAATTTAATATCGCTTCCACATATTGCGACGGATTCTATTAAACATAAGACTTCATCATCATTCGGCGTCGGTATATCAACTTTTTCCAGTGAGATATTATTGGCAGCATTCATAACAATCGCATTCATTTTCCCATTCATTTTAAACTCCCTTATGAAAACACCAATTGTGCCTTCAGCGTTTTTGAGGAATTCTGTGCGGCTTTAAATGCTTTTTTTACACCATCAATATCCGCTTTATACTCACCCGATATAAGTTTCTCAGCTGACTTTCCGTATTTACTTAGTACCGCAATAACATCATCAAAATAGCCTGTACCGCCAATGCTTCCGATGACAGAAAGAGATTTAATGACGATTAATTTCTGATTAATTTCAACTGAAGGAATCATTCCCAAACAAGCCAATACGCCCATGGGCTTTAATAAATTTAAAGCGTTTGCAAAAACGTCGGCATTACCGGTTGTTTCAAAAACGATTTCAAATTTTGCATTTGTATATAAACTTTTATAGTCGTTTTCCGTGTCATTCACTTGCGTATTATCAAATTCAATAGCACCGAATTCTTTGGCCATCTTCATTTTCAGCTCAGATAGATCTCTTACATAGATGTCCAGACAGTTGTATTTATTTATCAGCAAAAAAAGCAGGCCCATTCCGATTCCACCGGCACCCAGTATTAAAATTTTTTTGTTAGAAATATCTCCTTTTTGTTTAACAACTTTTTCAATCAAATTAGCACCTACGGCAATGGGCTCAACCAGTGCACCGGCTTTCAATGATACATTTTGCGTTAGTTTGTATAAATACTTTTCATTTCTGACGATATATCCAGCAGACGCACCGTCAATTGTTATTCCATATTTTTCAATATTTACACAAAGATTTTTATCGACTTCACAGTATTCACAATCCGAACAATAACGCGAACAATCTCCGGTAACTTTATCCCCCTTTTTAAACTTTGTTACATTTTCACCCGTTTCTGCAACCACTCCTGACCACTCGTGGCCAAACATTATCGGATAATTGATGGGTCCACTATACGTTCCGTTATATAAATGGATATCCGATCCACATAGTGATATCCGAGATACTTTTATGAGAACTTCATTATTTTGCACCAATGGTTTTTGACATATCTCGGTTGTAAAAACTTTGGGCTTATCTATTATTATTTTATGCATTTATCTGCTTCATCCTACTTTACTCAATTTGTTACCGCGGCGAATCGAACGGGCTTAGTATAGTCGCAGACGTTTTGGTCTTTTTTTGGGGTTACATCATTCGCTTTTAGAAAACATCTTCGCTCGGAAATCATCAACTCGGTGACGAACAGTGCCACGGGCGTAAGCCCGTGGCACTTAATAAGGCATATTTTCGATTGTCAGCCTTGGTGTTCATCTCCTGCCCGCACCCGGGATATTCTACTTTTTGCCGGGAAAGACTTATAATGTCCTAAATTATCATTTCAGGTGCTGCTTGATATTACTCTGATTTATAACAGGAGCGGGGAGATAAAGGTCTTTAGGTACCGGCATCCCCTCTAAGTAAGCATATGCTGCAACCACTCCCCAGTATCCCTGGGCGTCGGGCCGCTGGTCTCCGGTAGCCAACATTTTTCCCTCAGAAATCGATTTGAGTGCGTCATTGTTTGCATCAAATCCGGTAATTTTAGTTTGGCTAAGTCTTCCAGCAGCATCCAGCGCCTCAACAGCGCCCAGCGCCATTTCATCATTGCAGGCAATTACCAGATCAATCTTGGGAAATCGTTGAACAAGATTCTCCATCACGCGCATGCCCTCGACCCGGGAATACTTCGCCGTTTGTGAAGCCAGGACTTTGATGCCGGGATGTTCAGCAATGGCATCATCAAATCCCTTTTTCCGATCTATGGCGGTCTGATTTCCGGGGGTTCCCTCAAGGATGATCACATTGCCTTTGCCACCCATTACGCCGAGCGCGTATGATGCAATATCGTATCCGACATCCCTGTTTTGCGCGCCAGTCCAGGTTGCGACCTTGCCTCCGTATGCTCTGGAATTCGGCGTAACCACCGGAATTCCGGCCTTGTTGGCCTTTATAATTCCGGGAACAATGCCCTTGGAATCGGCGGGAACAACGCAAATGGCATCGACTTTCTGAGTAATTCCGTCTTCCATAAATCGGAGCTGCTCTTCCACATTGTATGGTTTGATAGGGGCAAGTGTTTTCATGTCGATGTCCAATTCCTTCGCGGCCTTTTCGGCACCACTTCTCATCCTGTCCCAGAATGGATTGTCAAGGCTCTTAACAATAAAAATCATCTTATACTTTTTGTCGGCTGCAAAGGCCGGATCCGTTGCGAAGGTTAAAATAAGCCCAACAATCATGAACACCGCGACTAAAAAAGTTACCATTTTGTATCTTGGAATCATTGGTCATTCTCCTTTTTCTGGGGTTTAATTCAAATATTATTGTTCCATAATATACGCTTCAATCACCTCCTTTCTGCATTCTTATGACCCGGCCCCATTCCTGTTAACCGAAAAAATATTCGGCAATGAAAATAGCCTGTGTGAATGGCTCTGCACCGATATCACAATAATGATAAGGGCTCCCAAGACAAAAGTTTGTAAAAGAGAAGAGATCCCCAGCAAATTCATGGCATTGATGATAATTGTAATTACCAGGGCGCCAATAACGGTTCCTCCGACTCCGCCTTCACCGCCATAAAGAGGCGTCCCTCCAATGAGCACCGCAGCGATGGCATCCAGGGGGAAAGCTTCTCCAATAACGGGCTCCGCGGCATTCAGCCGGGCCATATACACAATCCCGGCTAAAGCGGACAAAATACCGCTTAAGATATAGACGCGAATGATAACACTTTTGGTTCGAATGCCCGACAGCATGGAAGCCTCCTCGTCGGCCCCAACTGCATAGATTTCTGATCCAAATGGGGTGTATTTTTGTATGAAAATAAAAATTATGGTTACCACTGCACTAATGATAATCGGCATTGGAACACCCCATAAATGCCCTGTCCCGATAAAACGAAATTCGGGCGTGAATCCATAAATAATCTTTCCTTGGAGAAAGAGAAAGGCCAGCCCCCTTGTAAAAAACATCATGGCATAGGTGATGACAAACGGGGGAATCGCAACTTTCGCCACCATTGCGCCATTGATCAAACCACAGCAGCAGCCTATCATCAAGGCAGCGATTATTCCGATTGGCATCGGGAGTCCGGCGTCTTTGATTAAAATGGCCCCGGTACAGGAAGAAAGGGCCAAGACAGCACCGTTGGAAAGATCAATCCCTCCCGTAATGATAACGATGGTCATGCCAACTCCCAAAATATTCAGAATAGCTGCCTGTCTGAGAATATTGATGAGGTTGGATGTTTGCAAAAAATGGGGGCTGAAAAAAGAAATTAGGGCACATAAGACCAGGAGTATGAGCATTCTAGAATAAGGTATCAGAAATTTCATAACCAAGCTACCTTGTATAAAATGTGTTGATTGTCACGCATACCGTCAAAATAATTCCGATGAGGCAGTATTGCCATGGAGTCGTATATCCCAGGAGGCTGAGTCCATTCCTTATTAAGGTAATAATGAGGGCCCCAAAGACGCTTCCCACCAGTCCTCCGCGACCACCGAAAAATGTGGTCCCCCCAATTACCGCAGCCGCAATTGCTTCGAATTCATATCCAAAACCTCCCGTGGGGTGGGCGCTGGCAATTCGCGATGCAAGCATAATGCCGCCAAAGCTGGCGATGATCCCTGAAAGTATATAAATCCCTATTTTGTTTCTAACAATACGAACGCCTGCCAGCCTTAATCCTTCTTCATTTCCGCCAAGGGCAAAAATATTTATCCCGAAAGGCGTTTTGTATAGAATGAGATACATGCTAAAAAAGATAACGGTGATAATCCAAACCGGCGCAGGAACAGCCAGTAAATGGCCGTTGGCAATTACATCAAACATCGACTCTTCCCAGTATAATGTCTCTCCTCCGGCGGCAAAGAGTGAAGCCCCGTCTGCAATACCCATCATTCCGAAAGTTGCAATGAAAGGTGGCAGTCCCACCTTGGCGATCATAAGGCCGTTAAAAGCGCCACAGAAAACACCCGCACCAATACCGCCCAGAATAGACAAGGCAAAACCGCTTCCCGAAGCTAAAAGAAGCCCTGTGACCACACCCGTTAAAGACATGACAGAGCCAACAGACAGGTCGATCCCATTGCTTAGCATGACAGTCGTCATTCCCAGAGCGACAATAATGATCATGCTGCTCTGGCGCATAATATTAGAAAGATTCATGAGAGATAAGAAACTGGGGCTAAAGATCGCGAAGATCATCAGGGTCATCAGAAACATATAAGCGGCGTTCGGAACAAGTCGTATTTTAGCCAAGAAGCTTTCTTTGAATCCCATGTTTATAGTTTCTCCAGCATTTCTTTGCGCTTCTTAAGATCGAACATCTCCCTGACGACTTCCTCTATTGAAGTTTCAGAAAGCATTTTTTCAAACGTTTTTTCACCCCTTCGAAGAACCATAACACGATCAGCTACTGCAAAAACACTTTGTAACCGGTGGGTTATGAAAATGATTGAAACGCCTTTGTTCTTAAAATCGCGGATGATATTATGTATTTTATCAACTTCTTTGACCGCCAGCCCGGATGTCGGTTCATCCATAATAATGATTTTGGGATTGAAAAAAAGTGCTCTTCCGATCGCCACTGCCTGCCGCTGTCCACCCGATAGATTGCTTACCCGCTCGCGCATTGAATCAAAATTAAGTTTCAATTCTTTGAGGATTTCCCAGGATTCTTTTTCCATTCGTTTCTGATCCAAAATTCGAAGCATCCCCCCCAGATAATTCTTTGTACGCGGCCTGCCCAAAAATATATTCATATAAATCGGAAGGTTTCCGACTAAGGCGAGGTTCTGGTATATGGTTTCGATGCCCAGTGCCCTGGCCGCAAAGGGGGTTTGAATTTTTACCGGACTTTCTTCAAAATAGATCTGAGCGGTATCGGCAGGAATGGCGCCACTAAGAATTTTAATAAGCGTTGATTTGCCGGCGGCATTATCGCCTACGAGCCCAAGTACTTCATTCGGTTTCAAGTCCAAAGCGACATTTTTAAGCGCCTGAACATGACCGAATCTTTTAGACACATTTTCCGCCCTTAATAAGTATGCGTCGCTCACTATTTCCCCCTGTCTAATATTGGATAGTCTTGTCGCCCTTCATACCCCTGTTGCTTACCATAACTTCCTGTAAACTGATAAATCATCTTAAAATTTCATCCTGGTAAACCTTGTAAGATCTACTTTAACAACTTACGCCTCTATATGCGCATTGAATTGAGATAGCGGATCGCCTGCTCGGCAGCACTGCAATCGTCCGGTTCCGGCAGCACCTCGATGCCTACGGGTCCGGTATAGTTGGTCTTTTTCAAAGCAAATATAATTTTAGAGAAGTCAATATGCCCCCATCCGGGAGACCGCCTGTTGCTATCTGCAAAATGAATATAACCGATGAAGGCGCCTGCATCGACGATGCTTCCTTCAAGGGATCGTTCCTCGATATTCATATGAAAAGTGTCCGGAAGCAGTTTCAGATGCTGACTTCCGATTTCTTTGATTAAATCAGAGCCTTCCGCCAAAGTGTTTATAACGTTGGTTTCGTATCGATTAATCGGTTCGAGAAGTAACCGAACATTTTTTTCTTGTGCGTAGCGCACACAGGTTTTCAGGGCAAAGGTTCCTTTTTTTTTCAAATCTTCCAATGCTTGTCCCTGAGCATCAATCTTACCCCGGATTCCTCCAATGATGACCGCGCTGTTTAAACGGGTGGCAAAATCGATATGTCCTTTCAGCCGTTCTATTGTTTTCTGCCGTTTTTCCTCAGTCGGCCCATATAAAGAATATCCATCCTGATAATACGTCTGGCCGGTGGCAATCGCATAGACCTTAAGGCCGAGTGTTTTCAACTCATTGAGCACATCGTCCTGATTGATCGTGAGCGAATCCAGGAGGCTCAATTCTACCCCGCAATAGCCCAGATCTTTTACACGCTGCATGCCTGTGCTCAGGTCACCTGAAAAAAGCAGGGGTGCAAATTCAGATTTTGTGGGTGAAAGGCTTACACCGAGGTCAAACATATTTCTACCTGCTGGCAGTCAATTCTAACCGGTTTTGAAAACCCGTTGCGGCAATTATGGGACGAACTCGACCTTCAAGGTATTCGGACCATAGGCCTCTTTCAAGGCTTCGTGACACTGGTCCAGAGCAAAACGATGGGTAATCAATTTTTCCCAGGGGAATCGGTCTCGATTCCGAAGCATCATTTCAAAATGCGCGTAATACATATCATGCGGATGATTTGTGTTCCCGATAAAGAGAACATTCTTGGCTGCAAGGTGGCGGTGGACATTTAATTCAACGGTACCCGTGTCGACAAAATTTCCTGTTTCACAATAAGTCCCCCCCCGGCGAAGCATGCGCAGGCCGACGTCGAGTACTTCCGGACGGCCGACCACTTCTACCACGACATCAGCCCCGCGCCCTTGGGTTTCATCACGTATAAACTGGACCAGTTCGTCATCGGTCAGGCCCGACACATCAACAGCCAGGTCGGCGCCGAACTCCTTCGACAAGGCCAGTTTCGACGGCAAGGTATCCAGAGTAATTATCTTTCCGGCGCCCAATAAACGGGCCTTTGCAATCATCATCATACCGACTGCCCCCAGCCCTTGCACCACCACGGTATCGCCGAAATTAAATCCCCTCGCATCGATTTGAGAATACATCTTGGCGCGGTCCAAAAGAGAGGTGACGACAAAAATTTCCGACAGGGCGGTTTCTTCAACGCTCAGCGCCTCCGGCACTTTGTAGACCCAGGCTTTCGGGGGGATGTAAAGGTATTCAGCCCAGCCGCCGGTGATATATGGAAACGCGTCGCTCGCATATGTCATCCCGATACCTTCATGGTTCGCGCAAAAGGGTAATGCATGGATCCGGCGACAGTACCAGCACCGGCCACAGATAACGTTGGGACAGTGGGTGACGCGATTCCCAACTTTCAGGTCCTGGCCGGCATATTCTATTTCACTGCCGTTGCCATTCATCTCGACTACAATTCCGGAATTTTCGTGTCCGTGTACCGTCGGATACACCATATCCTGTTCGGCTTCGGTCCCGCCATAAAGCGTCAGGTCTCCGTCAAAGGCATGTTTGTCCGTTCCGCAGATACCTGACATCTCGACTTTAACAATGACGGCGCCCGGTTCCAGATGATCTGGATAGGGAAGATACTGACATTCCACCTGCCCGGGACCCGTCATCACAACGGCTTTGACTTTTTCTGCGATGCCCATAACCTTCTCCCTAAACGATGATAGCAATTGCGCTAATCGGTCTTTTATTGATTATGTCGGGTAACCTAGGGTGTAGATGTGCCTCCCGCCATTTTGAGGCCCTTTTAAGACACTATCGATCTCTTCCGGATCTCTCATCGTCATCACCTCGACCGGAGGCAGTTTCCCGGCCGGATACATTTCCATGATGTCATTAATTAATTTCTCCAAATAGTCCATTATTGCGATACAGCCCGGTTTTGCCTTTTCCGGATCCGCAAGGGTTGCGCTTCCCACGACGCCTTCCGGGGTGGAAACCACTTCGATGGCCGAAGCCCCCACCTGCTGCCAGAAAGGAATCGGGAGATCATACGCGCTTCCGGATTTGTTGATGTGTCCATCGGGAAAACACTTGATCGGTTCTGTGTCCACAGCATATTGCTGGTCGATCATTTCCGGGAATAACGCTTGCGAAAAGGAAGTTTCACATTCATCCGCATGAATAAAGGGGGTGTCGAATGGTCCGCCGTGGGCTTTATCGCGGATATGCTCCGGAATAACAAACCACCAGTTCACGTTTACCAAAATGGAAGGGACCTGGTATCTCTTCGCGAATTGATGCATTGCAAGCGGGATTACATAATCCTGGCCGTGCCCGTTTAGCAGAATCATCTTGCGGTAACCGGTATTCCAGAACCCGGCAATGATAGCCCGGATGTAAGCGGCCAAATCCTCTTCAGGGATGACGATCGTCCCTGGCATCCCCAGGTGATGAAAAGGATGTGAACCATACCAGATGGGCTCAGCAACCGTACAACCTGTCGCCTGGGCCACCTGTTCCGCTATCCGGGTTACCAGAAAGGTATCCTCTCCTGAGCATGCGTGGGGTCCGTGATTCTCACTACTTCCGACCGGGATGATAATAAGATCGTTTTTTTTAAGACGTTCCTGACTTTCACGGTCGGTCATGGTCTGATAATATATTCCGGTCGGCAATTCCATGTGTCCGCCTTTCGGCGGCAATTCCCATTTTCCCATTTTAATATTCCCTCCTGTCTCAATTATGAAAAATAACGGCCCTCACTTTTGCAAAAAAGCATTGCGTCTGTCATCCATGATGACCGCTTGTTATTATCTTTATCTAAGGTGGTGCGTGATCACTCGATCATATCCAAAATATCCAGCATTCGGTTTTTGACGGCACTGATATGATCCGACATCGCTTTGTATGCCGATTTACTATTTCTATTTTGGAGGGCCGTGATAACTTCTTGATGTTCGCCAAGCGATTTTTTTACATTGTCTATCGATTTAAGCGCCAGTAGGCGCTGTCGATAGGTAAGATCTTTTATGCTTTCAACCAGGTTAAGCAGTCTCTGATTTTGCGACTTTTCTATGATAAAGCTATGCAGTGCGATTTCTTTTTCGTTGAATTTATTCAGGTCGCCTGCTTTGACAGCCGCGACAGCCTCTTTCTGCAGCTTATTGATCCACGTCAGGTCAGCGTCTTCAAGCAGAAGTGCCGCTTTCCTGGCTGCAAAGCCCTCGGTAATTTCCCTGATTTCAAAAAGTTCCAGCAAGTCTTTCTTTGTAATTCCCTTGACGAAAAAGCCGACCCGGGAATTCGCTTCGACGAGGTCTTCGCTTTCTAACTTCAACAATGCCTCACGTATAGGCGTGCGGCTGACCTTCATTTTTTTTGACAAGTCCTCGATGTGCAACTGCTCACCCGGTTCAACATTATAGGTGAGAATCAACTGCTTGATCGTTTCGTAAGCCCAGTCCTTCAAATTTAAGGGTTTATTTTCGTATACAAATGCTTTCATTGGCTGCCTTTTAATATGTAATATATTACGTGTTGCATGGCATAACTTTGATACAATTTCAAGTCAAGCACTATTCAAATCAAAATTTCAAATCTTTGATCGGTGCTCCTTTGTGTTTGTCAATAATCCACTGTGAAACGCGGGGATTCCGGTCGTTCCCGGACATCTATACCGGGAACTTCCTGCGGTGCGTAATGTGTTTCAAGATCTCTTATCAGGGCCAGATATCTTTCCATGGCCCGCGTAAGCACCTTTTGTCCCTTTTCGGCGCTTGCGCTGTTGATATTCTCGATACTCCCTACGCCGGCGGATTTGATCTGGCCGACTTCCGGGATGGGTAGAAAAGAAGCGACGTCCATGACGCTGAACGTTTCGGTTTCGTCATGGGTAATGGCTCTTTTCAGTATACTTTTATCCAGGAGCGTTTTCAGCTCTTTGCCGGTGATCGCATCTTTTTTAACCAGGTCAGGCCTGGCAAAAAGGACATTGCTCGTTTCCTCTTCACCGGCATGGTAAAAAGGAGTGTTGAGCGTTTCACGCAGGATTTGTGCGGCGAGTTCCCAATAAGTAGCGGCGGCGATAAAGAGCGATTTGTTTTCTCGCCTTAAATCAGTGGCGACTTCATGCGCAATGACCTGAAAATTGGCTTCTTGCCCGTGGCCCTGGACGATAATTATCTTTCTGAACCCCGTACTCCATAATCCTCTGCAGATGTCTTTTATCAATGCCTGCATGGTACTGTGGCTGATCGCAAGGGTTCCGAGAATCGGGTTTCCCTTGGTGTCATAGTGAAAGGTTGGTGACGCCCCTGCCCGTATCGGTGTTGGCACCAGGGCGGGAAGTCCTGTGATGCTGCTTAGTTCCTTTGCGATCCACTCTGCCGTAAATGTATCGGTTCCAAGCGGAAGATGGTTGCCATGTGCCTCGGTGGTGGCCACAGGAAAAATAATGATTCCTCTTGTCTTCGCCAGTTCCAAGGCCACGTCCAGAGTCAACTCCTCGAACAGTACAGGTGTCCCCATATTCTCTTCCTCCTTTTGGTTTAAAATTACACAATTTTTAGCATCGCTTAAAATAAAGCCGGGTTCAAAAGTTTGGTTTGTTTTTATAGTAAAAATTTATTCCGAATAAGCCGCGGAAACACGGCAGGCGATATCCGCGCGCACCAGATCGCAAAGCATCTGAATTTAAGTTATTTAGGCATCACTGATGCGTTCAAAAACTTTTTTGACGGCCGCAAAGTCCTGGTCGGCCAGACCCTGGCCCATGCTCTGGCGGTAGAGCTGGAATACCGTGTGCCCGATGGGCGCCATGGCGCCGTTTTCATCGGCGGTTTGCAGCGCAAAACGAATGTCCTTGGTCATGTGTTTTAAGGGAAACTGGGCTGAAAAGCTGTCATCGATCAGCATCGGTTTTTTAAATTCGAAAAGCGCACAGCCCATGGGTCCCGCCAGCATGGTCTCCAGCATGGTGGCGGTATCCAGGCCGCATTTCTGGCCTAAATTGACGGCTTCGGAAATGCCGGCGGCCATAATGCCCAAAAGCAGATTGACCGCCATTTTCATGCTGGCGCCCTGGCCGGCCTCGCCGCAATAGACCACTTTTTTACCCATGCACATAAACAGGGGCTCCAACTCGGATACTTTACCCTGCGGGCCGCCGGCCAGAATGACGAGGGCACCTTCCTCGGCCGGTTTGCGGGAACCCGAAACCGGTGCATCAATGGCCACCGCAGATTTGGCGGCGAGTTTGCCGGCAAGCTCTTTGGCATACCGCGGTGAAACCGTACTCATATTCACCAGGGTTTGGCCTGCCTGCAGGCCGGCCATCAAGCCTGCGGGTCCCTCCAAAACCGCATCGATGGCTTCCGGGCCGGCCAGCATTAATATGATCACATCGGATGCTTCGGCCACTGCTTTCGGTGTTGGCGCCACGGTGGCCCCGGCCTCGCCAAAGGGCTTTGCTTTTTCACCCGAGCGGTTGTAGACGGTTAAGGCATGGCCGCCTTTGACAACGTTTTGGGCCATGGGCTGACCCATGATCCCCAATCCGATAAATCCGACTTTTAAAGCCATTTTATATCCTCCTTAAAATCCAAAAATATATTTTTTACCTTGTTCAAGTTTCAGGGTTCAAGGTCCGGTTAGATTCGTTTTATTTGTTTCATTGGTTGGATTGGTTGGATTAAACCGAACCAATTGAACGAATTAAACTAATCAAACCAATTAAACAAAAATGATTTGTCTTAAACCCAATATGCTAAGCTATAATCTCTAAATCCGGGGCCTGAACCTCTTAGCTTTTGATACCCGCCATTTCCTCCATCAGGGCGACCATGCCGAAATAGTCCAGCTCGCCTTTGCCGGTGGCCTTCATGGCCCCGTATAGCTGACGGGTAAGGGCCGTAAGGGGCATGGGCGTATCCGTCTTGCGTCCGCTATCCAGTGCAAGATCAAAGTCCTTGGCCATTTGCGCGGCGGTAAACATGGGGGCATAGCGGCGTTCTTTGAGCAACTGCACTTTGAAACCAATCAAGGGCGAGGCGACCACACTGTTGTTGATAATATCGATCATCTGGTCCCAGTCGATCCCGCCGCGTTTTCCGAAGACAAGTGCCTCGGCGGTCATGGCGGAAGTAATACCCACCATCATGTTGATCAAAAGCTTGAGATAGCGGGCCTGGTCACCCGCTCCCGCATAAAACACTTTCTGTCCGAGTGTTTCAAAAATAGGCCGGCATTGATCAAATGTATCTTTAGGACCGGAAGCCAGAATGGTTAAGGCGGCCGTAACTGCTGATTCGGTGCTGCCGGAAACCGGTGCACGCAGATATTGGATGCCCTTTTTTTCAGCTATTTCGCCGATGCGGGCAGAAACCGCCGGCGAAACCGTACTCATGTCGATGTAAATGATGCCCTGTTTTGAACCTTGAAAAATCCCCTGTGCTCCGGTCGATATCTCCTCCAAAGCCGTGTCATCGGGGATCATGGAAATGATGATATCGGACTGATCGGCGACTTCAGCCGGTGATTGCGCAGGGTTGGCGCCCTGATCCACCAGGGCCTTCATTGCCGCCGGGACGACGTCAAAAACCGTCAGCGTATATCCGGCTTTGAGCAAATTGGTCGACATGGGGGTTCCCATTTTTCCGACTCCGATCCATCCGAGATTTTGTTTTGTATTCATATAGGTGTCCTTTTGGGTGGCGATGGCCATAACGGTTTCTGCACGCAGGAACGTTTTTTTAGCATGCGCACAATGATGGACTACTCGACAATTTTATAGCCGGCGGCGGCAAGGGAAGATGCAGCATAAACAAATAGAATTTCGCAGGCTTCTTCAAAAGGATTGTACAACCAGTGGACGGCGCCTTTGGGCACCCATACCGTATCGCCCGCGACGATCTCGATTTCTTCGGTTCCATCCCCGACGCCGCCGATGCCTTTTCCGGATAGGAGGTAAAAGACTTCTTCGGCATCGGGATGGATGTGTTTTTTATGATACGATGTTTTGGGTTCAAAGCGGGCGTAGCCAAAGGTCAGATGCTCGGCACCGCCGATTTGCGCATCCACAAGCACACGGCGCAGCGCAAATTCCTTTTTGGATTTCATCAGATCTTTAATGGGTTCGGCTCTGCCGTCTTCAAGCTTGAGGATGTGTTTCATTCTTTAATCCCATTAGGCATTGGGGTGCACGATAACCTTCACGGCCCCTCCGATTCTTTCAACAAAGGTCTTAAACGCTTCATCGATTTGATCCAGGGGAAAAGTATGCGTGGCCAGTTGTTTTAATGATATACGCCCCCGGGAAAGCATCGACAC
>JAQYWI010000258.1 GCA_030145015.1 Desulfobacterales bacterium | reverse complement strand
AAAATGAATATGGTATTTTTTTAGGTACATAATTTTAGTTAAATGGTTGATTCGTTGAATAGTTAAATAGTTGAAAACGACTATTCATCTTTGATATTTCTTATTCCCCATTTAACGAATCAACGAATCAACGATTTGACGATTTTACCAAATCATAGCAATCATCCACAATCCGTTTGGCTGCATCCGGATGGCCCCGTTGAGCGGCATTTGTCGCCATGGCAGCAAGCGCTTGCGGATGCGATGCGTAATATTCAATTTTCTGGCCCAGCGCCCTGGCGTTTAGATCTTTTTCCAGAATCATTTCAGCAGCGCCTTCCCGGGCCAGCGTGTCGGCATTCAGCGCCTGATGGTCATCCGCTGCAAAAGGGAAGGGGATAAAAATAACCGCCTTCCCAAGAGCGGTCACTTCGGCCACTGTGGTGGCACCGGCCCGGCAAATGATCAGGTCCGCCTGTTTGTACTGCGGCGCCATCTGCCTGAAAAATGATTGAACCGTGGCAGGAATATCCAGGCGCCGGTAGGCCTCCTTTACCATTTGTTCATCGGCCGTGCCGGTCTGATGGACAAAGTGCAGGCTTTCCTTTTTTGTTAAATAGCTCAAAGCTTCAATTACCGTCATGTTGATGCTGTGGGCACCCTGACTTCCGCCGATGATCAGCACGCAAAACGATTTTGAGCCGGAAGCCTCAGCATTGGCCCGAAGGTTCAGAAGCTCTTTGCGCACCGGGTTGCCCGTCAGCCGGGTTTTATCCGGATCAAAGCGGGCTTTTGTATCTTTAAATGACACGTAAATTCGATCCGCAAAGCGTGCTAGGATTCGGTTGGTAATCCCGGGTAAAATATTTTGTTCATGCAGCGCAATTTTAGTGCCCCGAAGCCAGGCACTCACCATTATTGGTCCTGCTGAATAACTGCCAAGACCTATGATGAGGTCCGGTTTGAAGTCTTTTAAAATCCGAATTGATTCGATCACCCCTTTGGGTATTTTTACTGCGGACTTCGCCTGATTCCATAAACCGCGGCCTTTGATTCCTTCCGCCGTTATGGTTTCAAGTTTGAAATCCGTTGCATTCAGCACGGATCGCTCCAGAGGGTTACCCGTGCTGACAAAAAGAACGGTGTTGCGCTCATTTCGCGTCATAAACTCCTGGGCGATCGCCAGCCCCGGAAACAAATGGCCGCCGGTGCCGCCTCCGGCAATCACGATGCGCAGGGGTCGAGATACTCCGGGTCTTGATGCACCACCCGACCCGGAAGAAATTTGAGAGCCTTCGGCCCCAGCAGCACAAAGCTTAAAGCTTAAAGCTGAAAGCATTGAAGCTTGAATCCTTTTTTGCCGTGAGCCTTGAGCCTTGAGCCTTGAGCCGTTAACTCCGGCTATAAGACGTTCAAGTATTACGGACACTGTTAATTTCCTCGATTTTAATTAACGGCGGCTACTTGCACTGATATTCATCAATATGCCGATGGAGGCCATATTGAGCAAAAGCGACGTTCCGCCGTAGCTGAGCAGCGGCAGGGTGAGCCCTTTGGTCGGCAGCAGGCCAAGGGTCACGCCCATGTTCACCACTATTTGAAGCCCGATTGCGATCGTTAGTCCGATAGCCAGATAGAACCCGAATAAATCCGGGGCCTTTCGTGAAATTGCGATTCCGCGCATAACAATCCAGGCATAAAGCACGATAATGATCAGAACGCCGAGGAGTCCCAGTTCCTCGCCGATGACCGAAAAGATAAAATCCGTATGGGGCTCCGGAAGATAGAACAGTTTTTGATAGCCTTTACCGATTCCGGTACCCCACAGACCGCCGGTGCCAAATGCCATCAGGGAATGCACCATCTGATAGCCTTCGTCAGCCGGGTATTCCCAGGGATTGAGGAATCCCAGAATGCGCTTTACCCGATATTCAGCATTAATTAAAAATAGATACGCAGCCGGTATAATAATGAGCAACGCTGCAAATAGCTGTGAAAAACGAACCCCCCCGATAAACATCATGATCCAGGTCAGCGCTCCCAGGATAGCCACGGATCCAAAGTCCGGCTGAATAAAAATAAGAGCCGCAAAGACGCCGAGTACAAATACATGCGGGGCAAAGCCGATGGAAAAATTCTTAATCTGCTCTCCTTTTTTATCCATAGAGTAAGCCAGATAGATCACCAGTGCGATGCGTGCCAGTTCAGAGGGCTGAAACGAAAAACTGCCCAATTTCATCCAGCGGATTGAACCGCCGGCAGAAAGTCCGAAGTCCGTAAACTGAATGATCGCTAAAAGCGTCAGGGACAGGCCCAGCAGGGGATAGGCCAGCATGCGATAATATTTGTATGGAAAATGCCGGCTGATAACGAGCACGATGACCCCTGCAAAAGCGAAAAACGCCTGTTTCTTTAAAAAAAAGTAGCCGGTTCCGAACTTTTTAATGGCCAGCGTCGAGCTGGCGCTGTACACCATCACAATCCCGATTCCCACCAGGAAAAGCACCGGAAACAGGAGCTGAACATCGTAAATAACGGAAGGCATATGGTGTTGTTTTTTCGTCATTGTTCTAAAAATTAGAAGCTAGCTCCTAAATAGCAAATCATGCCCATTATTCTCCCGCTTAGCGGGAGATATACGAGCGTCTTTGCCTAAGGCCAATTTATCCACCATTCTCAGACTCGGATCTGGTTAGCAGTCCTTTTTTTTAATTTCTCTACAGCTGCCCGAAAATCATCGCCCCTTTCGGCATAATTGCTGTACCAGTCAAAGCTTGCACAGCCGGGAGACAACAGGACCACATCTTCGGGTCCGGCATTTTGATAAGCCGTTGAGACCGCATCTTCCATGGAAGTGGCCATGCTTGTCGGCTTCAGCTGCCCCAGGGCCGAACGGATCGGATCGGCCGCTTCCCCCATCACAATGAGGTTTTTGACATGCATGCGGACAAGTCCTTCCAGCGCCTTGAAATCACCGCCCTTGTCGCGGCCACCCATTATCAGCAAAACCGGTTTTGAAAAACACGCCAGCGCGCTGGCCACGTTAGCGACGTTGGTGGCCTTGGAGTCGTTAAAATAGTGAACAGCCTTAATGGTCGCTACATGCTCGAGGCGATGGGCCAGACCTTCAAATTGGTCCAAGGTATTCTGGATGCTTTCCGGCTTCGCTCCGGCAGCCAGTGCCGCCAGACTGGCGGCGGCCGCATTTTCAAGATTGTGTCGCCCCGGAAGGCGAATTTTTGAGATATCCAAATATTCCTGATGGCGGAATGCGGAATGCGGAATGCGGCCTGCGACGAGCTCCCCTCGGCATGCTCGGGGCCTGAGCTTGTCGAAGGCAGCCGGGTCGATTGTGGATTGAATTCCTTTTAATTTATTCAGGCTCAGGATAATTCGCTTTCCGTTTAAAATAGCGCCCTGTTCGTTTGCTTCCAGGGTCGGGAAGAACAGCCGCTGGCTTTTTATTTGTTTTGTTTTTGTGCGAACAAGCGCATCCGCGCCATTGAGCACCGCAACATCTTCGGCCTGCTGATTTTTAAAAATGCGGATTTTAGAATCTGCATAGGCTTCAAAATTCGGGTATCGATCCAGATGGTCGGCCGTGATGTTGAGCAGAACACACAATCTGGGTCTGAAGGTTTCGGTGGTGTCCAGCTGAAAGCTGCTGATTTCCGCTACCACGATCTGCGCCGGTTCGCCTTTAGCGACATATTCGATCAACGGATTACCGATATTGCCGCCGACAAACACCTTTAGACCTGAATTTTTCAGCATGCGGCCTAAAAGCTCGGTAGTGGTGGTTTTGCCGTTCGTTCCCGTAACTGCGATAATCGGCTCTTTGATGAATCTTGAGGCCAGTTCGACTTCTCCGATAACCGGAATCCCGCGGTCGCGGGCCTGCCTGATGGGCGCGATCGTATGCGGGACGCCGGGGCTGACCACGATGAGATCCGCATTTTGAAACGAAGCCGCGCGGTGCGGGCCCAACTCCATACGGACACCCAATTCCCGCACGATGTCGACCGCATCCCCCAGTTCCTTTTCGCCGGCTGTATCGCTGACCAGAACCCGGGCACCGTGTTGATGCAAAAATCGGGCGGTAGCAAGTCCGGTGCGGCCGAGGCCGACCACCACTATTTTTTTACCCTTAAGATTCACCAGTAATTTCTCTTATGTTCTTTAGCTCTATGTTACGTTCCAATTTAGATCAGCATAAATCCGAAATCTGAAATCCGAAATTCGAAACAAATCCGAAATACTAAATTCAAATGTTCCAAAAATTTAGAATTTTGGTTCATTCGATATTCGGGTTTGTTTCGGATTTCGCATTTCGTGCTTCGAATTTTTTGTATTTATTTTGATTAATCTCATGAGATTCTACGTTATGATTTTTAATCCGCTTTGGATATTATCTGAGTTTTAACGTACTCATCGCCAGCAGTGCCAGGGCGATGGCAATTATCCAGAATCTGACGATTACTTTTGGTTCCGGCCAGCCTTTCAGCTCGAAATGATGATGCAGCGGTGCCATTCTAAAAATCCGGCGGCCGCTGGTCATTTTGAAAAACCCGACCTGGAAAATGACGGATAGGGCCTCGACCACAAATAGCCCGCCGACCAGCACCAGCAGGATTTCCTGTTTGGTGATTACGGCAATGGTGCCCAGCCCGGCGCCCAGCGAAAGGGAGCCCACATCTCCCATAAAGATTTGGGCCGGGTAAGCATTGAACCATAAAAAGCCCATACCGGCTCCGGCCAGTGTTCCACACAGTATGGCGACTTCACCGCTTCCGACCACGTAATTAATCTGCAGGTAATTCGCTATTTTGATATGGCCGGCAACATAGGCGAATATCATATAGGTGGTGGCGGCAATAATCACGGGCCCGATGGCAAGGCCGTCCAGACCGTCTGTCAGGTTGACGGCATTGGAAGCACCCACAATCACAATCGCTGCAAATACAATGTATCCCCAGCCCAGATCCGGTGAGAGCTTTTTAAAAATCGGGATCGTAACCTGGGTCGAAAAATCCGGGCTGGCGTAAACAAGATAACCGGCAATCAGGGCCAGACCGAATTGCAGCATGAGCTTGTTGCGAACATTCAAACCTTTGCTGCGCTTTTTGATTTGCATCAAATAGTCGTCGATAAACCCGATCAACCCGTAACCGATGATGACAAAGAGCACAATCCATGTAAAATGGTTGGTCAGGTCGCTCCATAAAAGCACCGATGTCACAATCGAGAAGACAATCAGCAGGCCGCCCATGGTGGGCGTGCCGGCCTTTGAAAGATGACTCTGGGGACCATCGTCACGAATGTACTGCCCGACCTGCAATCCGCTGAGCTTGCGAATGAGCCACGGCCCCAGCAGGAAGCAGATAAAAAATGCCGTCAGGCTGGCATAAATGGTCCGAAACGTAATGTACCGAAATACGTTAAAGACCGACAGCGTCGTATGCAGCGGATATAACAGGTGGTAGAGCATTTGTTTTTTATCGCTTCTGTTGTATTTTTTCTAAATCGATATTATTTGCCTTCGCCGACAAGTTTAAAGTGCGCTAAAGTGAGCTAAAATTAAGGAATGCTCTCATTTTAAAATAGATCGTTCGACCCAGAGGCTCTCGACGGGCAGAATTCATTAACTTTAGGCACTTCCAATTTTAGGCATTTTAGGCACTTTGTTTTGAAGCGCTTACCCGCCCGCCTCGCCCGTCCGCCGCAATCTGCATATGCGTGAGAGCGGGACAGTCAACAGCGATGGCGGGCAGGCAGCGGCACTTTATTTCACACAGAGAGCACAGAGAGCACAGAGAAAAAAATATTAATTTGAGACCGTTATTTTGTTTCTTATGCTTTTATTCTCAGTCCTCAGTCCTCATCGCTCAGACCTTTTTCAATGCCGGCCCATTCCTTAATACCCTTTACAATGTTGTCCATGCGGGCTCCGCGAGAGCCTTTAACCAGAACCCAATCACCGGGTTTTAGAGAATCCTTGAGGGTATTTAGTATTGTTTCCTGCGATCCGATAAGTATATTTTCGCTTTTCATACCGGCATCTTTTGCGCCGGCAGCGACGGCATCTGCATATTCGCCGGTAACCCATAGTTTGTTGATGGCTGCCGTGGCGGCCCAGGCGCCGACCTGTCGGTGCAGCGATTCGGCCTGCGCGCCCAGCTCGAGCATATCTCCGGCGACAAATACGCTTCGATTGTTGGCGCGTAAAGACTTCAGTGTTGTTATGGCCGCTTTCATGGAGTCCGGATTGGCATTGTACGTATCATCGATGACGTGAATGCCGCTGGCGGTCTGTATAATGTTCATGCGGCCCCAGGCCGGTTCGAATGTTTCCAGACCC
>JAQYWI010000257.1 GCA_030145015.1 Desulfobacterales bacterium | reverse complement strand
AGAAACTGTACCGCGGTTTGCACGGCAAAGTCGATGAGTTCCTCGACAAAGGTTTTTCTTCCCGGAACACGAGGGGCCTCGGACTCTGTGACCATGTCCTTGCCGTCGATTCTTGAGTAGGCAGTGAGCACTTTAAGCGCGGCGGCATAACCCGCCATCTGTAAATCCGCATCAGTATACAACCCTTCCGAGCGCTGTTCCCGGACTGTTTTGTTGAGGCGAAGCAGAGACTCCACCTGTTCTCTGACGGCTGCTTCGATTTCCCAGCCCAGGTCGTCGCGAAAAGTTTCAAGCTGTTTTGTTCGCTTGCGTAACACCAGCATTATCGTACCGGTGACATTGGCGCCCTGGCGCAGGGCGCTATCGGTTTCAGTGACCACATACCAGGCAGCGGTCACCTGTAAACCGCCGGCCCAGATGATATTGGTCATGTCGGCCCAGATGCTTCCAGACCGGTGGGTGAACATGAGTACTTGAATGCCGTTGTCCGGCATCTTCTCAGCCATTTTACGGTAAGCGGCAATCATACCGCTGCGAAAGCCTTCGTCTTCGCCCTTAATGGCAAGGGCACGGCGGCTGTCCCACGTCCAGTGGGCAAATTCCGGCGGCGGATTTTTGCGGAGCCAGGCGATAAAGAATTCGGTGATTTCTTCGTATTTAATGGCGTCGCCATAGGGCGGGTCGGTGATATAAATGTCGTTGACGGTGGTGAGATTTTGGGCGGCGTGGGAATTAACAATTTTATTTTGAGTACAAGGGTATGACTTAAATTTTGCTAACGAGAAAAACTCTTTTGTCCAGGCACTACCTCTGCTAGCATATGTATAAAGTGTATTTAATGCTTGATTGTAAAAAACATTTTGAGTTTTACCCACACGGCCAGGTCCAGGATTTGAACTCCACCTACAAAGCTTCGCATTATAATCTAAAAATCGACCAAACTGTGTATATTCGTGGGTTGCTAATTTTTGCCTATATAAAGCCCCCACCAACAACTGCCGCGGATTAAACAAATGGTGCCAGTGGGTCCAGCCCCGTGTACGGATAGGCTCATCGGTTTTATCACCTGCTTCAATTACCATATCCGGTACATACCCTTTTTCCTGCCATTCGGCTAAATGGGTGCCCACATAGTCAATCACCTTCTGCTCCCGTTTCAGGTCATCGGCAGTCACCGCACGGAACTGGTATTCATCCTCTTTTCCCGACGATTTTTTACGCATCCACTGCACGCAATAGAGCCGTTCCTGATAAATATCATCGGGATGAGGGACAAAATCTGATTTTTCCCACAAACGCAGGCGGTTTTTATTCCCCTTGCCGTCTTTATAATCACCACGCAACGTGCTAATTTTAGTTCGATACACGGTAACACCGTCTGGTGAGTGTACTATCTCCCCATCAATCAATGAACCTTGCAAAAATCTATCCGCTTCTTGCAATGTATCAACATACTTAATCTGTATTTCATACCTTTTTTCATCAATAACAGGAACAAGTGTAGCGATAACCTTTTGCCCACGACTAATTTCTAAACTGGAAATGAGCGGTACCATCCATCCTGTTTCGGGGCACTTTACCTCAGCGCAATACAAATAGGCCTTTGCCCGCCACCCCATGCCGTCCGTCTCCACCCCGAGTTCGTCTATCTCCCTTTGCACCTGCTCTGCCAGTTTCTTTTGCGCTTTGTCAATCTCCGCCCGCTTCTCTTTACTTGCCCCTACAATGTTAAAAGCGCCCCAGGTGAGCATGCAGGCAATGGGGTTCAAGTCGCCGGCATAAACATCACAGCCCAAGCGTGCCGCCTCAAAAGGGATTTGCCCACTGCCGCAAAAAACATCGGCAACCTTTGGCCGGTGCCCAAAGCGAGCAATGCCCATCTGTTCAACCAGTTCGGGAAAGGATGACGCATCTGTTCCCAGATGGTTATTCACTTTTTCCCAGATATGGTCAAACAGGCTCTCTTGCAGCTCTTCGGGCCGTTTGGCTTTTTTTACCTTCTCGTTATATGGGAGTATCAGATACTCCCCAACGGCATGGTGTTTGGATTTTGGCAGGTTTGCCTCAAGGCGCTGCTGCATTGTCTGGCTGTCCATCCCCATGAGCAGTTCAAAAATTTCGAGGTCTTTGAGATGATTATCCGTGGCAGGCAATAGAGCGCCCAAAATACAGGCTTTATTGAGAATAAGAGGTTTTCGCCCCTTCCAGTAGCTCCCCAGAGCCGTAAGGGTTTTGCCTGCACCCGCCATCTGCTCCTTAAAACTCTCCGCAGAAATCTTCTGCACCGGAAAAAGGTGTTCGATAAGGGATGGGCGGTTTTTCCATGCAAAGGGTTTAAGCATGGGGACCTCTTTTCATGATTTGTCTTCCTTTGGCGGTCAGGCGGTATTGTTGTGTCGGGCTTTTTGGAGCATCCGGCTGTGTCATTTCTATTAAGCCCAAATTCATAGCCGGTTTCACATACGTATAGACAAAGGTGGGGCGGTGATGCAGTCCCAACGCATTCATCAATTCCTGTGTCTGCAGCGGTTTTTCCAGTAGACATTTAAGCAGCCGCATTACTTGTTCGGTTACTTGTTCGGTTACTTGTTCGGTTACTTGCTCGGTAAGGGGAACAATCACCCTAAAAATATCCTCTTCGAGCATC
The DNA here is from genome assembly GCA_030145015.1 of Desulfobacterales bacterium. The sequence continues at coordinate 3,697 of JAQYWI010000257.1, read as the reverse complement.
TCAGGGCGCGCACCGGAAAAAACAGCGGTATATTTAAAGAGATTCCGTACACCCGAGCCCAGCTCATCGGCTAGCCCCATCTCTTTAAAAATTCGGGCGATGACCGGATTTTTCGGACAGGGGGTAAAGTTGTCCGGGTCAATAAGGCCGTGACTCACGGCCCGGTTGCCGTTCTCTGCAAGAATCCTGCTTTTTTCAATGATAATCTTCGCGGGGAATGCCTTTACATATTCACGGTGAATCAGAATATTGGAAGCAATCTCCCGCATAATTTTATCCCTCACACTGATGCGATGGGTGCCCTCCAGATAAAAGGGATCGGAAAGATGTTTCTGCCCAAAGGCGATAATTCGTTCATAGCTTTCGATCAGGTTGGTCCTTACATCATCCCGATCATCATAACGGTCAAGATTATCCCGGCGCAGAATCAAGTCTGTTTTGTGGTGGGGTATAACCGACAGAATCGTTTCATCCTTGCCGAATAATAAAATACCGGCAAGGCTAAATCCCTCTTTGCCGGTTTGATAATCTTTTAGAAAAAGGTTGGCGCTTTTTAAAAGAGCCATGTTGTCCATATTCTTCCACGGATGATTCGTCTTCTGAAAACTTGCCTGACGCCGCGCCGTCTCAATCAAATCCGACTGCAAGTCGGCCATCTCACAATAAGGGTAAACCTTGCTCTCGGTATAAATGGTTTGTTTATTGATGTATAGATTGGAGATCATAGCGCTTTTCCCGGTAATATCCAAGTCGGCGTCATGGTTCCGATCAAAGATCTTCCCGTTGCAGCTATGAACCTGGGAACTCTGCGGTACAAAAATATACACAATCTGCTTACCTTCGATGTTTACCTGCACCATGGAGAGATAGACAGAAGGCGTAATCTTCTGGGGATTATTAACGGCGGTAATAAAATCCTTTTTTATCTTATCAATGGCTTCAGGATCGACTCCGATGATATGGCCGTTATCATCAACCCCGAGTAAAATCTCTCCGCCGTAGCGGTTTAAAAATGCGCATACGGTTTCATATACATCCCTGTTCAGGTCTTTTTTGCAGGTCTTGAACTCCACCCGCAGGCCTTCACACTCTTTTACCAGAGCCCGTATCCTACTTTCCAGCATGGTTAAACATTTCCTTTTAACTAATCAAAAAGAGGCATGGTTCTCCGTACCTTGCGCTTCTTCAACATGGGTTTGATCCATGTCGGTACCTTGATGCTTTTACCGTCAGAGAGGGAGCAATAGAGGGCCTTTCGCCAGCCGCGGTCCTTTTGTTCCGCCAATCCGGCCTCGGAGGATGTTTTTGAAAAGAGCCACCAACGTTCTTCGGGACGAAGGGCCAGCCACTTCTGGCAGATAACCGCGCATTCTTCCTGTGTTGCATGCTCCACCGCCCAGGCTAAAACGCAGAGCTCCCGACCCAGGAACCTGTCCAGCTTTACAATGCCGGTTCGCCAGGTGCCGGTGCTCTGTTTCTTTGCCTTCAACCGGTTATTAAAATCCTTGCGGGCGTCATCCCTTATTTTCGTCCATAATTCCCGCGCCAGAATAACCCGCTTTTCAGTGGTTTCCCGCCTTGTTTCATCTCCGTCGAAGCCATAATCTTCATAGATGCTTACCGCCGTCTTCGGTTCTGCCGGAATATCAACATAAAAATGGTGTGCTCCGAAGTTTTTGGAAGCACCAAAATCGATGGTATTGCTCATTCCTGAATCACCTCGCCAATTTTAAGCTCGATACCAAGGGCTTTGGCAAACTGTTCCAGATCAAAGCCTGTGGGTGTATAGGCTTTTTTAAAGGATAGAATAACCGGCGCATCCGGACTAAGGAGTGACTGCAAGTTTGCCAGTTCCTTTTCTAAAAATTCCGCCTGTACCCTCATTTCACCTAACGAGAGATGGATAATTTTGGGCGAGGAGCCTATCTGAAGCGTCACCTGCTCAAAGGATATTCCCTTTTCTTTTGCCAATTTAAGACCTTCATAGGTCTTTGTTGAGCTATCCAGCCTCTTGGGCGTAGGGCTGTCTATCTGGGCGGGTTTTTCTTTTTTTATGTCGATTTCCTGCCTGCCCTTTACGGGAAAATCGAAGTTGCGCTTCTCTTCCAGACCGTCACACTCGGCAAACACATAGACCGATTGAGCGCCGTCGTGCAAAACCAACGGTCCTGAATAATCCGTGCCATTCCTGGCCTCTGAACCGTCCAGGGTATAACGAATAGTCCCGCGGGGAGCGACCAGGAGCTCTAGTGTGCGGGTATTTTCATCGAACCTGTTGCGAATCGTCAGACGATTAGTCCAGGTGACGGGGGCCCCGGTCTGATTTTTGCCGGAAGGATCAACAGCAAGAAACTGTACTCGCAATGCCTTTGTGGATAGAACATTTTCGGACAGGACCGGACTGTTAGTGCTTACCGTTCCGTCCTCCTGGTAATGGATACGGGGAGCACTGCCGGAATTGACAGGATCAATCTTTAGTCTGACTACCCCGGTATCATCAGGAGAACTCTCTGCATTGATTACCACCTGTGTTGTCTTGGGCCTGGGTTTTTTGGTTATGTATCCATTGCCCAGGTCTTCCCATACTCCCCGCTGACAGGCTTCCTGGATAAGGAGGTCAATGCCCTTTACCGGAAGCCAGGGCATTTGTATTTTCTGCCGCAACTTATCCACCAAATCGGTTTTGCGGGCATCATCGCTACCGCCGAACAAAAGCTGTTCACTGCGGGCCCGCAACGTATCGAAGTTGTCCGAAACTTGTGTGTATAGTTTTATGGGATCGGCTGTCAGGGTTTTGATAACCTGCTTTTCCCCATTATAGGATTCATTTGATGGATAGGTGCTGTCGAGCGCCTTGGCACGGAGAATATCTTCATTCTGCTGTGCGCCTGGAAACAACAGTTTATCAAAGACATTCAGGATAGTAGACAGGAAGTCTTGCGCGTATTGGGCTTTTCTCTCATCAAGTTCTTTACGCTGAGGATGGGTTGAGGACACCTCGATATCTGCCTTGGTCACCGCATAGACATGTCGGGCTGATTTTTCTACGTCGGCCATCAGGGATTTTTCCCCTGTTAATACCAGAAGGTTGTTTTTATTAGGGATATTGGCGTAAAATTGCTTTATCACTCCCGGCGGAACCTTGCCATCCGGACTGATAATGAGCATGGTACGGGATGTTTTGAGGGCAGCTGCGGCCTCATCCATTTCAGGAAGGGGCAATACTTTTTCGTAGGCTTCCTTTGTGGTAGGTGCGTACATCTCTAGAAGACGATGCCGTATCAGTTCATCAACTTTGTTCGGTGGGGCCTTCTCTGCGTAACCCTGAAGTTTTTTTGTCAGATTTTCCTGATGGTCGAAATAGTATCTTCCTTCCTGAGTCTGGTGCAGGTACCAGGCGGTTTTATCCAGCGCGAGAAAAGCTTTTTTAAATTCACTGGCCTGATTGTTCGGGTCTATCAGACACTCCAGCATTTCATTTTCTGAAAGCCCCTTTACCGAATTAACTGCTGTTGAAAGGCTCGCAGTTAAAAGAAGTGTGCCGACTTGTTTCGCATACTGGTTGCCGCCGGCGATGTCTATAATCTGGGCATGGGCGCTCTGGGTCGAATCCCAAAGGTCCCTTGCGATTACATCCCGCATTTCCGAGATATCGGCCAATTTTCCCGAACTTCATGTATCGAGAGGTCAAAGTGCT
>JAQYWI010000008.1 GCA_030145015.1 Desulfobacterales bacterium | reverse complement strand
GGATTTTTTAGGTGCGATAAAGGCATCAAATCGCGGTGTATCTTTATCCTCGGCTTCATAACTGACACTGCCGGGTGTATTGTATTCACCCAGATAGATACTCCAGTCAATGTCATCATGGATTTTTTCTTCGATGGTGACTTCTTCTGTTTTGGGGGTCTCAGCGGCCGAGTTTTCAGACTGCTCCGGAAGATTTTCATTCGACGCGCTCTCCTGAACCTCCTCCAGGGCCGGATTTTCCTCTAATTCCTGGCGAATCGTGTCCAGCATCTCCAATCTTGACAGCTGCAGCAATTTTATGGCCATTTGCAGCTGAGGTGTCATGATGAGCTGCTGCGTTAATTTGAGTTGTTGTCGTAATTCAAGTGCCATATTATAATTTGAACTCGTCCCCTAAATATACCCGGCAGGCTGCTTCACTGTTCGCAATCTTTTGCGGAGAGCCGGATTCGATTATTTCCCCGTCACATAATATATATGCCTTATCACAGACACCCAATGTATCCCTGACATTATGATCGGATATAAGGACCCCAATACCGCGTCGTTTGAGATGACCGATTATTTTTTTGATATCGTTTACCGCCAAAGGATCAACGCCGGCAAACGGTTCGTCTAGAAGAATAAATGCAGGATTTGTGGCAAGTGAACGCGTTATTTCAAGCCGCCTTTTTTCTCCACCTGACAGCAGGCTGGCTCTTTGTCCGGAGAGATGTTTGATGCCCAACTCTTCAAGAAGCATATCAGACCGCTCTTCCCGCTCTGAATTCGAAATCGGCAGAATTTCAAGAATTGCCATTATGTTCTGTTTCACAGACAGCTTTCGGAATATCGATGTGTCCTGGGGAAGATATCCGACACCCTTGCGAGCCCTGATGTGCATAGGATAATCAGTGATATCTTCATCGTCAAACAGCACATTTCCCCCATCGGGCTTCACCATTCCCACGGTCAAATAGAAGGTTGTGGTTTTGCCGGCACCGTTGGGTCCCAATAGGCCGACGACATCGCCACTTTCAACATCTAAACTGACCGAATTTACAACCTGCCTTCCCCCATATTTTTTAATAAGATTTTGAAGATAAAGTGTTGTCATTTGTTCCGGTTTAATCGGTGCGGGCACGCTTGAGCTGGTTTGATGGTTGGGTTTTCCAAACCGGGTGCTTCGCACCCGGTTCCACCCGCAACGATTGGGGCACTTCGCGCCCCTGTCTTTTACCGCCTATGGCGGTAAAATTCAAGCCACCCGTTGTGCGGGTGGTCGTTGACTCTATTCATACTGCCGCTGCATCGACCCAACTAGCTCATTTTAGATGAGATGCGCAGAAAATGCAACCATTTCAGATGGCCCGGATCGTCCATGCCGCAATTTATTTATCTTTTTCCGATGGATGAAACACGGCCTTAACACGATTTTTCTCACTGCTTTCCACAGTTATCTTTCCATCTGAGCGCTGCAGTGTAAATTTCGTTCCGGTAATCGAATGGCCTTCCCGGGTTACTTTTGAGTGCTCACCTTTGAGGACGAGAACCTCTGATTTCATAGTATATTCGGCCTCATCCGTTTCGGCGATGATATTGTTATAGTTGATTTTTACGTGCCCCTTGGCGATGATTTTATTGATGGATACGGGTTTGAGCGCGTTTGTCTGACTTTTTATTGTATCCGGATTATAAATAATTTTAAGGCGATCAGCGCTGATGACGGTCTCAGCGTGGGTGGCTTTAACGTTTCCGACAAATTCAATTACACCGGCGTCAACTTCAGCAAAAAGTTTGTCAGCCAAAATCCGAATTTTTTCATTTTCATTATTTTTGACATTCGGGTCGATTGTTTCGGATGCCGCAACAGTTGCATGTGCCCAAGCAAACACCCCGATTAATGTGCTCAAGCCACCGATCAATACCAAGCGCTTAGCGATTCTAAAGTTAAAAATTCTTAGCAATGGTGGCTTCAACACTGCCTTCCAGAGTGATTTTTTTAGAGTTGAGATCAAATGATAGCGCGTCAGCTACCAGCTGGGTTGAAGCTCCGGTAATAATTACCGGAACACTCGAATACAGAATGCGTTGTGCATGTGTGTAATTCAGCTTCTCGGTTAACATCTTGTATTCTTTGTTATTTAACACGACATTGCCGGAAACTGTAATGTCGTTTGAATCGGTTTGCAATACGCCTCGATCGGCAGCGAGGGTGACTTCACTATTATCTTTGAGAAAAAAAATAACCGACAGGTCTTTAAGGAACATCTGTTTCGACTTATCGATATAATGGGCCGAACTGGCCTCAAGGCTCCATTCCTTTTTCCCTTTGCGGGTCGCCGTTTGTTGGATTTTACCGATCGACAAGGTAGCGTCGGGTTCGACAGATTCAGGCACCGATTCCGTGAGTTTTGAATCCTGCCGAAAACCAATGTAAATCCCAATAACACCGCCGAGTGTAATTAAGATTGTCGCCAGCAGGAGTATTTTTATTTTTTTTGGCTTTTTATATTGAGTTTCCATATATATTCTATAGATTACCGACGCCGCACAATACCGCACTTTGCCGCAAACTATCAATCAGATTATTTATCCGCAGATTTCGCCTCTGGCTCGTAAAAGCCTACGGCTCGGAGAGCAGATTTACACAGATTAAACAAATTCTAAAGAAATGCTTGAATTTTTATGTCTGTGGAATCTGCGTAATCTGTGGATGAGAAATTCAGATTTCGCTGTCGATTGGAAATGCCGGCAGCCTCAAAATTTGGGAAAAAGTATTTATCCTGCGCATTGCCAAAAGTCAAGAAACAAAAAGAGGTCTTGATTCTACCGGGATGAACTGTTATTTATCCAAGTTTGATTACCTTCTCTTAGTGGAGTATAACCCTTTGAAAGAAAAAAATAAAAGAAAAAAACTCTGGCTTGTGGGGATCGCCGCCGGCCTCTTATTGCTGCCGGTTCTTTGGCTCTTGTTGGTTCGGTTGGAAGGCCAGAAACCGGTCATTATTTTTGAACTTGCCTCGCCATTTATCGGAAAGTCACATGAATTTTCAGTCTCGCTGGAGGATAAAAAAAGCGGGTTGCGGAAAATTTGGATCGCAATAATCAAAAATGGAAAAGAAGTGGTGCTCATTGACGAAGCCTTGCCTTCAGCCGGGTTTTTCAGTGGGGGGGAGGTCAAAGCCAAGACCCTGAACATCACATTTGAGCCTGAAAAATTTGAATTTTCCGACGGAAAAGCGATAATACGTTTGGCGGTGCGGGATTATTCATGGAGGGGGTGGTGGCAGGGGAATCAAATCTATGTTGAAAAGAATTTGATCATTGATACCCTTCCACCGGAAATTGAAGTGATCAGTCGGGTACACAATGTGACTCAGGGAGGCGCCGGGCTTGTTATTTACCGCACTTCTGAGGATAGTCACCAAAGCGGGGTTCAGGTCGGCGACAATTTTTTCCCGGGTCATGCCGGCTACTTTACGGATTCCCAGATTCGGTTGGCATTTATCGGGCTCAGCTATCAACAGGGTCCGGGAACTCAAATTATGATAAAAGCCCTTGATGAAGCCGGAAATGCGGCTAAAGCAGGCGTAAATCATCACATTCGTAAAAAGTCTTTTAAGAATGATAAAATCGGGATTTCAGATCGATTTTTAAGCTGGAAGGTGCCCGAACTTGAAAGCGAAATCACGGCGGAAGCGAGCGCGTCGCCGGTGGATAAATTTATAAAGATCAATCGGGAATTACGCCAGGCCAATTATCAACAAATAGCTGCACTGGTCGAAAAAACGGCGACCACCAAACATTGGGGCGGCATGTTTTTGCGAATGCCCGGCGCGAATCAGGCAGGATTTGCCGACCATCGCGTATACAATTACCAGGGTAAGATAATTGACCGCCAGGTTCATTTGGGGATAGATATAGCTTCGGTAAAGCAGGCGCCGGTACCGGCAGCCAACAGTGGAATTGTCATTTTCAGCGGATCCTTGGGTATTTATGGAAAAACCATCATTCTTGATCATGGATTTGGTTTGTTTAGCATGTACGCCCACTTAAATCGAAGCGATGTCAGTGAGGGGCAGCAAGTGTCCAACGGGGACGTTCTGGGCCGTACCGGCAGCACCGGCCTTGCAGGCGGTGACCATCTTCATTTCAGCATGCTGGTTCACAATACTTTTGTCAATCCGATCGAGTGGTGGGATGCAACCTGGATAAAAAATAATATTTCATCCAAAATCGAGGCGGTGGCTTCGGTTCCGGCCCTCAAATAATTGTGTAGCGGGTTGCGGCTCCGCAGGTTAATCGGTTAGCTGGTAAAATGTCGGCGCCTGGTTAAATAGTCAAATAGTTGATTTGTTAAATGCTTTATCTGTAGTTAATTCGTTAAATAGTTGAATAGTCAATTAGTTAAAGGATTCAATTTTAAACTATTTGACTAATTGGCCAATTGACTATTTAACTGATCATTTTCCTAATCCTTTGACGAATTAACGATTCGACCAATTGACCATTTAACTGCGTGCTATGCGTTCAGGGGCATGAACTGCGGGGATTTGGATTAAACCGTAGATCTAATATTATAGGCCCATTTAACGATGTCCGAAACCTTTCGCGCCTTTATCGCAATTGATCTGCCCGAAAGCGTTCGTTCCTTTCTGAGCGAGGCTCAGGAGGCACTCAAGTTGTATGGGTTTCGGGTCAAATGGGTTCGGCCGCAGAACATTCATCTGACGCTTAAATTTTTGGGGAATACCGCTATCGCCGATACCGGTAAAATCGCTGCGGCCATGGCTCTGGCAGCAAGGAACTGCCCGGTCGTTTCCCTGGCTGCCAAAGGTGTCGGGGTTTTTCCGGATGTCAGACGGCCGCGGGTCATATGGGCCGGCCTTGACGGACAGCTTGAGGTACTGGCAAATTTGCAGCAGACGCTTGACGCTCATCTGGCGGATTTGGGTTTTCCCGGGGAAACCCGGGCGTTTAAATCCCATTTGACATTGGGGCGCGTTAAAGGAAAAATCGCCGCGGCCGGGATGAAAGCGGCGATTGATAAACTAAAAGAATTTGAATCTGAATCGTTTGAAATCAACCAGTTCATTTTGTTTAAAAGCGAGTTGCGGCCCAGCGGGGCGGTTTATACCCAGGTACGGCGAGTTAGCTTTTAGTACCTTTAAATGATTGAATATTCAATATTCAATCGAAAATATTAAATTTTTTTCCGATGGCAATTTGTACCAAGCGAAGAGGAGGGCTTTATGACTATTTCACCGGATAAGGAAAAAGCATTAGAAACCGCGATGTCGCAAGTTGAGCGCCAGTTCGGTAAAGGTTCCATTATGAAATTGGGGGACCGTCCGGTTGCCGATGTACCGGTTATCTCGACCAGTTCGCTTGCCCTTGATAAAGCGCTGGGAATCGGAGGCTTGCCCCGGGGAAGGGTTATTGAAATTTATGGCCCCGAGGCATCCGGCAAAACCACGCTCGCGCTGCATGCGGTTGCCGAAGCCCAGAAGCAAGACGGCATCGCAGCGTTTATCGATGCGGAACACGCCCTTGACACGGCCTATGCGAAAAGGCTGGGGGTCAATTGCGATGATCTGCTCGTTGCGCAACCGGACACGGGTGAGCAGGCGCTTGAAATTGCGGATATGCTGGTAAGAAGCGGTGCCATTGACGTCCTGGTGATTGACTCGGTGGCCGCCCTCGTGCCGCGCGCAGAAATCGAGGGCGAAATGGGTGACTCTCATATGGGTCTTCAAGCCCGGCTGATGTCCCAGGCGATGCGCAAGCTAACCGGCGCGATCAGCAAAACCATGACATCGATTATTTTTATCAACCAGATTCGGATGAAAATTGGGGTGGTGTTCGGCAATCCGGAAACAACCACGGGCGGTAATGCATTAAAATTTTATTCCTCCGTCAGGCTCGACATCCGCAGAATCGGATCAATCAAAGACGGCCAGGAAGTCGTCGGAAACCGTACACGGGTTCGGGTTGTCAAAAACAAGCTGGCACCCCCATTTACCGACGCTGAATTTGACATCATGTACGGAGAAGGCATCTCAAAACCCGGAGATTTAATCGACGTGGGGGTTGAAGCCGGCATTATTGATAAAAGCGGATCCTGGTACTCCCATAGCGGCGAACGCATCGGGCAGGGTCGCGAAAATGTAAAAAAATTTCTAAAAGACAATCCGGATCTTTATGAATCGATGTATCTTAAAGCCAGAGAGGCATTGGGGCTTTTGGGTGAATCCAAAGCGGAAGCGGAAGATGTGAAAGCGGAAAAAGCCTAACTTGGAGATCGCAATGACAGGGAATGAAATTCGCAGCCAATTTTTAAACTACTTTGAAAAACACCACCATCGGGTCGTTCGCAGTTCATCCTTGGTCCCTCAGGATGATCCCACCCTGCTGTTTATCAATGCAGGCATGGTGCAGTTTAAACGCGTCTTTCTGGGTGAAGACAAGAGAGATTATGTGCGCGCAACAACGTCTCAGAAATGTGTACGCGCCGGGGGCAAGCACAATGACCTGGAGAATGTGGGCTATACCGCCCGACATCATACCTTTTTTGAGATGCTGGGCAACTTCTCTTTTGGGGATTATTTTAAAGAGGGTGCCATCGAGTTTGCCTGGGATTTGCTGACCAACGGCTATGGGCTGCCGGAAGACAAATTATACGGTTCCATTTATCTTGATGATGATGAGGCCTATGATCTCTGGCGCAAAAACATCGGCCTGCCGGATGAGCGCATTGCAAGATTTGGAGAAGAAGACAACTTTTGGTCCATGGGCGATACCGGCCCCTGCGGCCCCTGCTCGGAAATTCTTATCGACCGCGGCGAACAATACGGGTGTGGCAAGCCGGATTGTGCTGTGGGGTGTGAGTGTGATCGCTATCTGGAAATCTGGAATCTGGTGTTTATGCAATTTAACCGGGATGCCTCCGGGCAGATGACGCCGCTGCCCAAGCCCAGCATTGACACCGGAATGGGGCTTGAACGCATCGTTTCACTCATTCAGGACGTGCCGACCAATTTTGATACGGACCTTATCCAGCCGATCATCCGGGAGACCGAGAATCTGGCTGAGAGGCGCTTCGGCGAATCCGGATCAACCGATGTGGCCATGAAAGTCATTGCCGATCACAGCCGGGCGGCCGCGTTTTTGATCGGCGATGGTATCCTGCCTTCAAATGAGGGTCGCGGATATGTATTGCGCCGCATTTTGCGCCGGGCACTTCGCTACGGGCGCAACATCGGCCTGAATCGGCCGTTTCTGCATAAAACCGCAGGGGTGGTGTTTGATATCATGCAGCCCGCCTATCCCGAACTATCCGAGGCGACCGCCTTCATCACCAATATCATTGAAAATGAAGAAATGCGGTTCCTTGAGACCCTGGACAGCGGTCTGAAGCTGTTAAACGATTCGCTCTCTGAGATCAAGGCCAAGGGTGAAACCCGGGTGCCCGGTGATGTCATCTTCAAACTCTATGACACATTTGGTTTTCCGGTGGATATCGTCCGGGATGTGGTGCGGGATGAAAACATGCGTCTCGATATGGAAGGATTTGACAACGCCATGGCCCAGCAACGCAACCGGTCCCGCTCTGTGGCCCCATTTACGACCATCAGTGATGCCTATAAAAAATTGTCGGCCGCCGGATTCAAACCGGAGTTTCGCGGTTATCAAATGCTCACTTGCGAATCAAAGGTTGTGCTGATCGTTGCGGACGGCGCCGAAATTTCTGAAGCCGCTGCCGGCCAATCCGTCGAACTGGTGACTGCGGAAACGCCTTTTTATGCAGAGGCCGGCGGCCAGGTCGGTGATACCGGGAAAATTACCCATAAAAATTTTGAAATGGAAGTTGTGGACACGATCAAGGATCCCACCGGGCTGGTCATCCACAAAGGAAATATCATTTCCGGAAAGGTAAAAAAAGGAAACAAGGTCAAGCTTTGTGTTGATGGCGATAGACGGGAGGCGACCGCCTTGAATCATACGGCTACCCATATTCTACATGCTGTACTGCGCGAGGTGCTCGGCGAGCATGTCAAACAGGCCGGTTCGCTGGTTGCACCGGACCGACTGCGCTTTGATTTTACGCATTTTTCCCAGATCGACAGCGAAACTCTGGCTGATATCGAAACCCGTGTCAATCGCCGAATCCGTGAAAACGTTGCTACGCAAACGCAGGAGATGGAAGCCGAGACGGCTTTTAAATCAGGGGCCACGGCCCTTTTTGAAGAAAAGTACGGCGATCAGGTTCGGGTGGTTTCCCTGTCCGATTTCAGCAAAGAGCTTTGCGGCGGCACGCATACCGGTAAAACCGGCGACATCGGACTTTTCAAAATGGTCAGCGAGTCCAGTATTGCCTCAGGCGTCCGGCGAATCGAAGCTTTGACGGGAGAGGCGGCACTTGCGTATGTCCAGAAAACAACCCGGTTGTTGGAGGACACCGCTCATCTGGTCAAAGAAAAACCGGACGCCCTAACTTCAAAAGTCGAAAAGATATTAGGGGACTTTAAAGCGCTTGAGAAGGAGGTTGATCGCCTTAAGGCCAAAGCTGCATCCGAGTCGGCTGAAGTCGGCGCTGCCGCCGTTAAATCGATCAACAATACAAAGGTTCTGATTCAAAAGGTGTCGGTGGATAATCCCGCCGCGCTGAGAGATCTGGCAGACCAGCTCAAAGATAAGCTAAAATCAGGCATCGTTGTGCTGGGCAGTGCTAACGGTCCCAAGGCATTTCTTATCGTCGCAGTGACCAAAGATCTTACCAAGCGATTTCACGCCGGCAATGTCATTAAACAAATCGCCTCAACGGTGGGGGGCAGCGGCGGGGGACGGCCGGATATGGCTCAGGCCGGCGGTACGAAACCTGAAAAGCTGGATGCGGCCCTGGAAGAAGCCTGCAAAGTAATCGCAAACACCTAACATTGGCTGTTGCTATAATAAAAAAGCATACGCCAGAATTCACCCTCCAAGCAATTCAGCATCTCGTCTCCATTGGAATAATGGAATATTGGAATTATGGAATGATGGGTCGCGTTGAATTCTAACGATTTTTTAACACATCGATCATCGTGTAAACGGTTCCTGGGTTGCCTTCGGCGACCTTGGCGTTTAAATACACCAGCGCATCTAACGTGCCTTTGGCATATACGTCACGGCCGTTGACATTGTGGCTGAATTCAAAGCGGACCGTTTTGTCGCCGGAAATCAGGGCATAGGTGTGCCAGCCATGACCGGCCAGGTAGTCTTCCGGAATTGCCCATTGAGAAGTCTGAATTTCAGGGTCCCGCACTTTAACAATTTGATCTTCACTAAATTCCAACCCCATCCGGTTGAAATATCGAACCATGGCCTTTGCGGTACCACTGGTGTCCGCTTTTCCTTTTTGATGGCTCTCTTTAATTTCTAAAGCATAGCCCTTGAATAGATCCGGAAAGGTTTGAGCGGCATATTCCATCATGGCTTGAAAACCGACAATTTGTTTGGCCATATTCGGTGCGATAACGGCCGAAATTGACGATGCCCGGACGGTCTCTTCGAGCTGGCCGCGGTCCCCTCCGGTGGTGCCCATGACAAACGGTAATTGGTGTTTACAATAAAATTCGGCATTGGCATTGGCCGCCGATGGGTGGGTATAGTCTACGCTGAGAAAATCGCCTTGTTTTTGCGTGATTTCTTCAATGGCCTGATCGCTCTCATCCGGTTTAAGCAGACGCACGGAGACCGCGTCGACGGTGTATTCAGTCGCCTGAATCTCCGGGCCGGTCAGCGAATAGGGTATCAGATCGAAGCGGCCATCTACCAAAACCTGCCGGGCTACGTTTACGGCCATGTTACCCGGAATTCCGTTTACCATCACTTTTGTGGGGTTCATTTTACGACCTCCCTTGTAGGATTGAATATTTTTAATTGAATATTCAATATTCAATTATCAATCTTCAATATTCGTTTTTTTACTCGAGTCACTTGTCAAACCGGATTTTGAATTTGATTATGTTTGATGATCGTATCCATAAGGGCATTTAGCTTTGGCAATGTTTTGGGTGCATGTTTCTTAAGATTATCTCTGAGCGTTCGTACGGCCGCCGGAATATATTTTTCAAAATGGGCCTTTTTTTTGACGCGGCTCAGATACCCAAAAGCCCCCAGAATCTGCAGATTGCGCGTCAATCGGCAGTAGCGGTAGCAGCGGCAGAAATTATCGGCATCCAGGTCCATGTCCGTTTGCAGTTTTTCCACACAGTATCCCAGAAGCTGGTCCTGGATATCTTGAGGTAATTGGACATAGGGGTCGATGAGCAAGGCGGCCAGGTCGTATTGAATGGGTCCCATGCGGCTTGCCTGAAAATCGATAAAATAAAATTCATCATTTTTAATCATAATATTGCGTGATTGAAAATCCCGGTGCATCAGGCCCGGGAAGACATGCTCCAGAGCCTTTTCCGCTATAAATTCAAATTCATTTTCAAAGTCTTCATAAATTATTTCCAACCCGAGGTATGTATTTAAAAAGGCGTCAACAAAATAACGGCATTCTTTTTCCAGAACCAGTGTCTTGCTGTAACTGGCGGTCTGACAGGTCCAGGCCGCATCGAATCCCTCGGCGCCCGCAGCGGAAAATTTTATGAGCAGCTGAATCACGGATCGATACATACGGATGATCTTTTCATGATTGTCAGTTTGCTGCACGGTCGTTTGCAAATCAAGAGCCCCAAGATCCTCTATAAAGGCGTATCCGGCGAAGGTATCCCCAGCATAGATTTGCGGCACCGGCAAGCCCCGGTCGAAGAGATGCCGGCCGATGTTTATAAATGCGTCGGCCTCATCAACCCGATCGTTTTTTTTGATACCGTGATCGACCAGAATCATAGACTTCCGGTCCATATTTAAACGATACCACTGCCGGTCGGACCCATCGCCCTTAAGATGCTCGCGGAAAATGGGGCCGTCTTGAATGTCGGGAAAGACCTGCCTGAAAACCTCGGGTGCCATGGTTTCGAATACCGCTAATTTGTAACGTTCGGCGTTACCGATATCTTTCCAATAAGACTTTTCGGAGATGTAGGCCTTTATTTTTTTTCCTTTGGCCATCATACGGGTGTATGCGTCAATACTGCTGGATGGCGCCTCCACAGATATAAAATCCAGGATTTCCGGATCCAGTACCTGGATGCCTGTAAACGTAAGCGCAGCATCCGCAGGCCCAACCGCAGCATCTGAAAGGTGATGAAAGGCGCTGACAAAACCATCGGCGTCGCAGGCGACACTGTTAAACTCGGGGTCGTCCGCAAGCACCAGGGTTGCCGGATGCGAATGTTGACAGTGAAAATCGTAAACCTGTTTGAAATCGATGGTGGTGACAATGTCGGCGTTGATTACCATAAAGGGAAGATGGTTCCAGAAATCGGCAACATTTTTGATGGCACCGCCGGTACCGAGGATATCGGGCTCATATCGCGTTTGGATCGGGATAGGGTAGGTTTGTTGCGCGATAAACGCTTCGATCTGGGCATGCCGGTGGTGGGTATTGATGATGACCGCTTTGCAGCCGGCGGCGATCAGTTTGACGATCATCATATCCAGGAGCGGTTTGCCCCGGATGGAAAATAGCGGTTTGGGGGTATGCTCCGTATAGGGCCGCAGCCGCATTCCCAGGCCCGCTGCCAGGATCAATGCTTTCATATTATCTTTTTTTAAGGTTGCAGCGCTTTCAGTGATTTTTGAATGGCGTCGTTGTAGAAGTCGATCTTCTCGGCGTCATCTGATCCTTTAATCCCGTGGCTGGTAAAGAAGTCGACTGCATTTTGGTAACTGACTTTGGAAAGTGCTTCAGGGTTTTCAATTTCCTGTCGTTTATACATGCGGTTTGCGCTGCTTTCGATTTTTTTCAAGCGTTCTTTGGCTCCGATTGAATTTTGAGAATTGTTCTGCAAGAATTTTAATACCATCTTGTAGGATTCAAAGTACGTTTTTAAGAAAATTGAAAAAAGTTTCAATTTTCGTAGGCCCGATGATGTGACATTATAGGTGTCGGGTATGGTTTGGTGCGGCATTAAAATAGCGTCGTCAATAAAGGCCTTGATGCTCTTACGGACGTAGTATTCGGGGGTTTGGTCAACATCATAAGCAAATTCGAATTTAAAGAAACTTTGCAGGAATTTATAATCGGAATGCAGATCGGCAGCTGAAAATTGAAAGGCATCTTTTTCAAGGATCGCCATGGCTGTAAAGGCAGCGGGAATAAAAAAAGCAATGCAATTGTTTTTGTAATATTCAAGAGAGGGTCTGCGGGCTGCGTTGATTTTATAATTTCTCTCGGAATAAGGCGTATCTTTGTCTTTTGAAACCGGTTCTACGAATTTGCTTTGCACAAAAGCATCCAGCGCGTGTTGAATCGCGTGGACGTGATCCAGCACCAGTGTATCAGCCAGTTTGGCATTCTGGGTCGTTAAATAATTGATGTATGTTTCGATAATCGACATCATTTGATTGTATGAGAACCGATCTCTGGAGCAGTTTAGAATCGCACCGGCAACCAGTCCGTAGGCGGTGACAACAGCAGCCCGGTTGATGGAGTTGATGACCCTGTAACCCAGATTCCGGCACAATGCATTTTGGTCCTTGGGTTTCATTTCGGCCAGGGGCATACCGAATTTTTCCGTCAACTCATTCATCAATATGGGCTCGTTGAATTCAATGTATATTTTGCCGTAGCGTTTTTTTAGAAATTTGCTGGCCTGGATCACCCCTCGCAGGTTTTCGGGTTCTTTTTGCCCACCCTCGAGCTCCTGCAGGTAGGACTTTTCTTCCAGAACCCGGTCATATCCGATATAAATCGGCACGATAATCATGTCCTCACAGGCGCCGTTTTTGTATGCATTCAGAAGAATGGAAAGTAAACCCAGTTTGGGCATTAACAGCTTGCCGGTTCGGCTGCGGCCGCCTTCGATAAACTGTTCGATGTTAAATCCTTCTTCAAGCAGTTTATGAATATATTCAGCAAAAACTTTTGAATACAGGACAGCCCCTCTAAATGAGCGCCGGATGAAAAATGCACCGCCGCTCCGGAACATAGGCCCCATCGGCCAAAATGACAGATTTTTACCTGCCGCAACCAGGGGTACCGGCATATTATTATGGTACAGTAGATAGGACAAAATCAGATAGTCAATATGACTTTTGTGACAGGGGATCAGGATTAACGGCCCCTTTAGTGACAGCCTTTTGATTTTATTTAGCGCATTATTATTGATGGTGACCCCATCAAAAATGGTGCGAATAATCCACCCGACAATGGCTGAATAGATCTTGATATAGGCCGGGTTATAGCCGGCGGCAATTTCTTCGATGTACGCATCTGCCTTTTTGCGGACTTCATGCATCGGCAGTTCCCGGTTTTTCGAATACGTATCCATGAATTGCTGAAAGCGTGAACCGGTCAGAATGCTTTCCTTCAACTCCTGTCGGGTTTTGCGGACGGGACCGGTTATGCATTGCCGATGACGGTTCAGTTGGACGAGTAAATTGCGTCGCAGCATTAATGATTGATACACAAGAAGCTGGTTTCGAACGGAATTATCTTGAAGATACGTTTTTAAATTCACCGGTTCTGAGAGCTCAAAGAAGACTTTGCCCGGGTTTTTAAACAAGCCAAACAAGCGTCGGATTCTCCCGGGTTTATCTTCGGGGCCAAATAAAATGTCGATAAGGGTCGGACTTGCGCGATGGGGATTTTTGCTGAAGAACATCAGTTGCGGAACAATATAAACCGGTCGGTCGGTGGATTTTTGCAATTCAATTAAATATTGGATTGGATCCGTTTGGGCTTTGACATAGCGGCGGTAAAATCCTTTGCGACTCACCAGGGAAAGAAAACCGGCTTTGTCTTCCAGCAGGGCCTGCCCGATATAGCCACTTTTATATGGGTTAGGGAGGGTCCGATTGTGAATAAAAAAATCGAAATGGGCCACAAGCATTTTTATTAAACGGGAAAGGGGCTGCCACAGGTAGATTCGATAATCAAAACCAATTTGCGGATACGGAAGATTGATTTGCTGGTATCGGATGTAATAAAACAGGTATTCAAAATAGCTCTTAAATTTGGTTGCGTACACAATGACGGCGTCGTCTTGAAGCTGTTGAAGTAAGTCGGTTTGACCTTTATCCGTCTTAATACCGGAATAAAAGAGCTTTAGGGTAAGCGTTGCAACCACTCCGAGCTTCTTCGGTAGGTTACAGCTATAATGGTTGTGCGTGCCCTTGAGCACCTTATCGATCCATTTGTTCCAAGTCTGACTGAATCTTGCCGCCACCGAATCAACCCTTTTTTTATGATTGAAGATTGCTTTTGATTTCAAATTACTGATAACGTTGATACTATTTGGATGACGACCGATATGCTTTACACGGGTTTCGGAGGATTGAAAGTTGGAGTTTGTCTAAATATTATCAAATTTATAAAATCCAAGGCTAACAGAATATTTAGCGCTTTGCAATATTTTATTGGTAATGTAAATTAAGCTTGTGAAAACAGATAGTTTATGATAGCTAAAAAGACTGTTGAATTCTTGATTCCTGCTGCATTTTCAAGCATTACTTCGCATGCGTCTATAACGTTCTGTTTCAAAAAAATGCACGGAAGCTTAGAATCAAACGGATTCTTTTGCTTTACCTGTAATTTTTATTTGACGCTCACAACTAATCATATTAATAATGTCGTATGATCCGTCTTTAGAGCCTATCTCATTTTTAACTGATTTTACGTGAAAGGAGGTTAATTCTATATGAAAACTTTAATTGGTGGCGCAATCGCAGCGGCATTGGGCCTCATTGGACTTGTCATTTGGGGGCGAGAATTCTTAGATGTTCTGGTCGGAATTGTCCCTGCGATGCTTCTGCTGGGCGGTGCTTTAGCCATTTATCTCGGCTTTGACGAACTTAGAGATACATGGAAATCGGATGAAGCTACCGAACCCTCCTCTGAAGGTAGTGAAGGCGAAGGCGAAGGAGTAGAGGAATATAAAAAAGAAATCGACGATCTTAAAGAGGAGATCGAAACCCTCAAGAAGGAATAGCTGTTTTTGGGTTGGAAAACCATCAGAGCCCGGCATGTTGGCATACCGGGCTCTTTTTTTTAGAACCCATTTCAAAAATGCGTCTAAGTGCCCATGGCGGTGTTGCCCCGCCGTAATAAGCGGGATTTCACATCTGTTTTTATGAACATTAAGGAGTTCATCGGTTCAGCTCAAAATGCTCACATACGATCGTGTATGCTCGGAACAACGACTTTTGAGCCGAACCGCGCCTTGATGCATACCTTAATTCTTTGAGATTAGATATGTAATCCCGCTTCAGCGGGGCCATGAACCCAGATCCACGTTTTTGAGATGGGTTCTATCATTGAAACGGTGGTCCTCAGGCACAGGATTCTTTACTTTTTTTTGAAATGTTTGATAGCGTTTGTGGCCAGGAAATCCGCCCGCTCGTTGCCTTTATCGCCGGCGTGGCCTTTTACCTTGACCATCTTTAAATTTTTAAATTTTGCCATCGTTTTTTTTATCGAATCCACCATTTGTTTGTTTGCCCTGGCTTTCCATCCAAGTGTCAGAACCCCGTGTGCATAATTGCTGTCTGTGAAAATCCGTACCGGAAGTTCGGTGTTTTTCACTGCCAGCAGTCCCGCCTCAATCGCTTTAAGCTCGGCGATATTATTGGTTGCCGTGCCGATATATTCTGATATTTCTTTTTCATGTTTACCAAAGCGCAGTACGACCCCGATTCCCGATGGACCGGGATTTCCCGAGGAAGCGCCGTCGGAAAAAATACAGATTTCTTCCCGGCCGCCAGACGCATCCGCCCGCGTTTCTTTTTCTGATGTTTGAGTTTTGAGCGGCTTTGTATCGAGGGGTTTTAGGCTGCTTTTGCGAACCCAATATTCATGCGGCTGATCCAGTTGATATTTGATTAAGACCTTGCCGTTTTGTTCAGCGGGATCTCCGATGGCATCAACGGCCACCCATACCTTGTTTTTTTTAAAGCGCATTCGCTTCCAATCCGGTTTGGCCGTATTCACCTGTGTTTTTCCCCAGTTGTTCGGTGGTTATCAAAAAGGTGTCGGGTTTCAGTCCAATAGCATGTGTTACATTTGTTTGATTGGTTTAATTAAGTTCTTTTCAATACCCCGGCCGCTTGCGGCGGGGTGGTTAATTTGTTCAATTGGTTCGGTTTAAGACAACCAATTCAACCAATGAAACAAATAAAACTAATTTGACAATCCCTTGTACCCTGAACCTCTGAACCTGTTCACTTGTAAAGATGAAACCTCCGGCTGATTTCAAGAAATTCATCAAGTTGGGCCTGCCAGGAATCCGCTATGGTTTCGACAGGCTCCATATTTTCAAGGCGACTGCGAATTTTGCCATCCCCGATAATCAGATCGATAGGCAGGCGCCGGGTTTCATATTCATAGGGCGGCTGTTTCCATTCGAAATCTTTTTTGTGATGCCTGATGACCGCCTGCAGCAGTCGCAGGCTGGTCTCATACGGCCGGTATGCGTCCGGGTCCGTGACATGAATTTGAAATCCCCGGCATAGTTGGGCCTGCCATTTGTTTGCCGTCGGTTCAAAGGCTAGCGGCCTGAGGATGATGCCCGGCATCGATTCGGTGTCAACAGCGGCAAGAATTCCGGGCGGATCTACATAGGGAGCGCCAAAAAGCTCAAAGGGCTGGGTTGTCCCGCGACCCTCGGAAACATTGGTACCTTCCCATAGCACCTGTCCCGGATAAACAAGGGTTGAAATAGGACTGGGAAGATTCGGGGAGGGTGGAATCCACGGAAGCCCGGTTTGCTGGAAAAACATGGATCGCCGCCAGCCCTGCATTGGAATGACCGCGAGATCACAGCCGATGTTAAAGTGCTCATTGAACAGGCGGGCCAGTTCACCCATGGTTAATCCATGCCGCATGGGCAGGGGATAGCGTCCGACAAATGAACTGAAAGCTGAATTCAGGCAGTTGCCCTCTATCGCCAGGCCGGTAATCGGATTGGGCCGGTCGAGAACCAATACCCTTTTATTTAAGGTTTTGGCGGCTTCAAGACAAAAGGATAGGGTATACATAAAGGTATAGACCCGGGTACCGACATCCTGGAGATCGACAATAAGCACGTCAATGGGGTCAAGCATTTCTTCAGTAGGGATTCGAGTTTGCCCGTAAAGGCTGTAAACCGGAATTTGCAAAACCGGATCCATCATATCCCCGGATTCAATCATATTATCCTGTTTTTCCGCGAAAAATCCATGTTGAGGAGAATACAGGGCGGTCAGTTTGCCCGGGAAGCGGTGATGGACCCTTAAACGGGCATGATTGAGCATGCGGTCTACCGCAGCCGGATTACACAAAAGTCCCAGACGACTGTTTGAAATCCATCTTGGCGGTGATTTTAAAAATCTTTCCAGTCCGGTTTGTACTGTTGCCAAAGGCTCCCCTTTTTTCACAACCTCAATCAATTTCTCATTGCCCTGTTGTGAATCGGTACAAAGGGCTCGTTAAAGCAAATGCCTAAAATGCCTAAAATGAACTAAAGTGCCTAAAGTTATAGTGTCGCTGCGCTCCATCTTTTATATAAAGGACAGAATTCCTCAACTTTAGGCATTTTAGATCATTTTTGATTTTAGCTCACTTGTTTTTGTAGGCACTTTTTTATTATCATAATGCAAGTCGTATAAAAAGTGAAAAAGCTTGACATCATAGGGAATAATTCATACAAATGCAGGCTATTTTTCTTATGGTTGCCCGAAGGGTTAACCTTTTTTATATCATCAATCATCAAATTTTAATAACAAATAACGAGTGGAAATCAATCTGACAGGAATTGTTGTTGTTGTCGGTAATTACGGCAGCGGTAAGACGGAAGTGTCCATTAATCTGGCGGTGCACCGCAAAGGCGCCGGGGTAGACGTTCGTATTGCCGATCTCGATCTGGTTAACCCGTATTTTCGAACGCGTGAAGCCAAAGGGCCGCTTGCAGAAATGGGAATTGAGGTAGTGCTCCCGCAGGATCAATACCTGCAGGCCGATCTTCCCATTTTAAGTCCCCTTGTAGCCGGTATGATCCGCCAGCCGGCCGAGTTGGCGCTGTTGGATGTCGGCGGTGATGATGTCGGTGCTACCGTGCTGGCGACACTTGCGGATGCGTTTAAGGATAAAGCCATGCGGGTTTTGCAGGTCGTCAATCCGTTAAGGCCCTTTACGGAAACAATTGAAGGTTGTCTCAAAGTCCGCCAAGAGATCGAGCAAGCCGCCAAGTTAGCTGTAGATGGCATCATCGGCAACGCCAACTTAATTGATGAAACTTCAGCGGATGATATTTATGACGGATATGAATTTGTTAAGCGATTATCCGAAAAAAGTGGTTTGACGCTTGAATTTATTACCGTTGCCCGGGAATTATTGCCTTCTGTCGATGTCCGGCGATTTTCCTGCCCGGTTCTAACAATCGAAAGACAGCTGGTTCCGCCGTGGCAAAAAGCACTTCCGTTTGAAAAACAGAGCCCGTCGGAATGAAGGTTGCGATTTAACGCTTGCGGCGCTATTATGGGCCGGCGAAAGAGGTGTTATTGATTTCGTTCACCACAAAGAGCACAAAGCGCACGAAGATTAATGCATGATCTTATTTATTTTTCACTTTGTGTCCTTGGTGAACTTCGTAATAAAATCTCAATATGTAAACAGGTTATGCATTTTGGATAAATTAAAAAATGGGAATATTACTCAGTGAAGGAGTTCTGATTTATGGCATATGAGCATTTAGTTGACAAAGATCGATGTAAGGGTTGTGGGTTGTGTGTAACCGTTTGCCCTAAGAATGTTTTGGAGATTTCCGATGAGATTAACACCAAAGGCTATTTTCCGGCTTATCAGGCGCGCCCTGAAGATTGCATTTTTTGTGCATTATGCTGCACGATGTGTCCGGATGTCGCCATAACCATAAGTGAAATTGAAGAGGCAGCGGAAGTTAATAAATGAATTTTGCATGAAAATTAGTGAGAAGTAGAAATTATATTTAATGGCAGAAAATAATTTTATCTCATTAATTTTCATTAGGAGCCCTTTGGTATCATAAAATTAGACGCTTCAACCCGCAAAGCGGGGCAAGATTCAGGTAAAAAATATTCGGAGGATATTATGGGAAAAGTATTAATGAAGGGCAATGAAGCCATTGGCGAAGCCGCGATCCGGGCCGGCTGTTTGAATTATTTTGCCTATCCAATTACGCCTCAATCCGAAGTCGCTGAATATCTCGCCCGCCGGCTGCCGGAAGCAGGTGGCATGTTTTTGCAGGGTGAGAGCGAAGTGGCGGTATCCTATATGATCTTTGGTGCCGCTGCCAGCGGGGAGCGGGTGTTTACGACCTCTTCGAGCCCCGGTATCAGTCTGATGAGTGAGGGCATCAGTTATATCACCTCGGCCCAGTGTCCGGCGGTGTTTGTTAACATTATGCGCGGCGGCCCCGGTTTGGGAGGTATTTTGCCGTCCCAGGCAGATTATATGCAATCAGTTAAAGGAGGCGGGCATGGAGATTACAAACTGCTGGTGATGGCCCCGGCCAGTGTCCAGGAAGCCGTTGAGATGATGATGGGCGCATTTGCCCTGGCAGAAAAATACCGCAACCCGGTAATGATTCTAGGTGACGGGCTAATCGGGCAGATGATGGAACCGGTGGAATTTCCGGAACATCTCAAAGCCAAACCCTCAAATAAAGATGAATGGGCCACCAACGGCATGGAGACTCGCAACCGCAACCAGCGCAACCTGGTCAAGACCCTCTATCTGGACCCTGAGGAGCTCAACTCCCATAATCTGATGTTGAAGGCCAAATATGAGCAAATGGAAAAGGAAGATGTGCGCCATGAAGCTTACAATGTCGAGGGCGACTATCACGTGCTTATTGTCAGCTACGGCACCATGAGCCGGGTATGTCGCACTGCCATTGATAATCTGAAAGACCAGAGAATTGAAGTCGGCATGATCAGACCCCAGACCCTGTTTCCGTTTCCAAAGACGGCTATTTATGATGCAGCTGGTAAGCAAAGCTGCCGGGCTGTGCTTTGCGTGGAGATGAGCATGGGACAGATGGTGGAAGATGTTGAACGCAGCGTTTCCGGCCAGCGCCCGGTGCATTGGTACGGCAAATGCGGCGGTGAAGTCCCTACTCCCGAAGAGGTTATGGAGGAAGTTCGCAAAATAGTTAAATAGTCAAATAGTCGAATGGTTATAAGGTTTAACCATCCGTTTTTTTATCACACGAATTAACCGGTTGACCATTCAACAAATCGACCAAATGTAGGAGAAAATAAATGGGGAAAACATTTCAGAAACCTGAAGCGCTGGCCGATACGATCACCCACTATTGCCCGGGTTGTACGCATGGGGTGGCGCATCGACTCGTGGCGGAAGTGATCGATGAACTCGGCATCCGCGGCCGGACTGTTGGGGTTGCGCCGGTGGGGTGTGCCGTTTTGATGTATAATTATTTCACCTTCGACTTTCAGGAAGCCGCCCACGGTCGCGCGCCGGCGATGGCGACCGGCATCAAACGGGTGCGGCCCGATCTGGTCGTATTCACTTATCAGGGTGACGGGGATCTGGCCAGCATCGGGATGAGTGAGATTGTGCACGCCGCCAACCGGGGAGAAAAGTTTACGGTTATTTTTATCAATAATGCGGTTTACGGCATGACCGGCGGCCAGATGGCACCCACCACCATGCCGGATCAGCGGACCACGACCTCGCCTTTTGGGCGCAAAATTGCGGACACCGGTATGCCGATAAAAATGTCCGAAATGCTGGCAGCGCTTCAGACCCCGGCTTACATCACCCGACAAACGCTGCTGAATCCCAAATATATCAACAAAGCCAAAAAGGCGATCAAAAAGGCCTTTACCTATCAATTGGAAAATACGTGCTTCAGTTTTGTCGAACTGGTCAGCACCTGCCCTACAAACTGGGGTATGACGCCGCTGGATGCCATCAATTGGGCTGAGGAAAAAATGCTTCCCTATTTTTCGTTAGGCGTTTTTAAAACGCCTGAAGAAGATGAGAGCGCAACGAGTTCGGCATCCGCAAAAAAGTGAGCTTTTAGTGGCAAAATATTTACGCCACCAAGACGCAAAGATAAACAGTAACCGAAGGTTTTCTTTGTGATTTGGTGCCTTTGTGGCAATTTGTTCCGGCTTGTCCGGGTTAGGGGAGGAGGTATAATGCAAAGAGAAGTTCAATTTGCCGGATTCGGCGGCCAGGGTATTATGTTAATGGGGCAAATTTTGGCTCAGGCCGCCATGGATCAAGGCTATGAAGTTGTCTGGATTCCATCGTACGGACCGGAGATGCGAGGCGGCACGGCCTATTGTACGGTGGTTATCAGCGACCGGCCCATCGGCTCTCCGATTATTCGAAATCCGAAACATCTGGTTGCCATGAATCGGCCCTCTTTGGAAAAATTCGCTCCCACCGTCCAAGCCGGCGGGACGATCTTTATCAACAGTTCCATTATATCGATCGATGCCGACCGGGACGATGTGGACGTCATCAAAGTTCCGATTATCGAAATCGCCAAGGAATTGGGAAATATCAAAACCGCCAATATCGTGGCACTGGCGGCTTTCGTAAGCCGCAGCCAGGTGGTCGACTTTGAGCTATTGCGTGAATCGGTAAAGAACAAATTCGCCAAAAGAGAAAAACTGATCCCCCTTAACATGAAGGCACTGGAAGCGGGCCAAAAAGCCGCGAGGGCTTGATCGCGTTGCGAGTCACGCGTTACGCGTTGCGGGTTCATAAAAAACGCGCAACCCGCAACCCGCAACGCGCAACCCGCAACCCGAAACGCGCAGGAAAATGAAACTGAAAATCCCCGATTATTTCTCAAAAATTAAGCCTTATGTTCCCGGCAAACCCATCGAGGAGGTTGAGCGGGAATATGGGATCGGCAATTCCATTAAACTGGCTTCCAATGAAAATCCATTAGGGCCTTCGCCGATGGCGGTTAAAGCAATCCAGCGCGCGCTTGATAAGCTACATCGGTATCCGGACGCCGGCGGCTACGAGCTGATCGAATCTATCGCTGAAAAAAATAATATCGATCCGGGAAATATTGTTCTCGGAAACGGATCCGATGATATCATCGCCATGCTTGCGCGCGTTTTGTTGGGATCCGATCATGAGGTTATTTTACCGCAACCGTCCTTTCTATTTTACGAAATTTCGATTCTCAGCTCGGGTGCGCTTCCGATCCGGGTTCCCCTAAAATCGTTTAAAACGGATCTGGAGGGCATGCTTCAGAAAATAAGCCCGAACACCCGCATGATCTTTTTAAATGTTCCCCACAATCCAACCGGAACCATTATTTCAAGACAGGATTTCGAAGATTTCATCGCTGAGGTTCCCTCGAATATAGTCATTGTGTTGGATGAAGCCTATATCGAATTTGTCAGCACAGCGAATTGCGTAAACAGTTTTGATTTTTTGAATACCGCTAAAACCATTGTCGGGATGCGCACGTTTTCCAAAGCATTCGGATTAGCGGGACTCCGCGTGGGCTATGGCGTGATGCCGGCGTCTCTGGCGGAACTGCTTCACAGGGTCCGACAACCGTTCAATGTCAATACACTTGCCCAGGTAGCAGCGGCCGCAGCCCTTCGTGATACTGAATTTCTGCAAAAGACTGTCAACCTGGTTCACGCAGAGCTCGAATTTATGTACGACGCTCTGGACAAGCTTAAACTGTCTTATATTCGATCCCAGGCCAACTTTTTTATGGTCCAGGTTGGAGATGGGAGAACCGCGGATGAGGTTTTCGAAAAGCTTCTTAAGCAAGGGATGATCGTGCGTTCAATGACATCTTACGGATATTCGGGATATATCCGTGTGAC
Organism: Desulfobacterales bacterium; assembly: GCA_030145015.1. The sequence continues at coordinate 35,450 of JAQYWI010000008.1, read as the reverse complement.
TATTGGAAAACATGAGGAAAATATTCGGTTTTTAGAGGCACTTGAGAAGGTTATTTAAAGGTTCAGAGGTTCAGGGTTCAAGGTTCAGTCGGTTCTCGAGGACGAGTACGAGCACGAGTACGAGGACGATATTTGATTCTCCTCATTTTACTCGTCCTCGTCGTCGTCCTCGTACTCGGGTGTTGTCCAATAATACCTCTGCCACCTGAAACCTGACAAAGAACTATGAAAAAATTACTGATAACAATTGACGGTCCTGCCGGGGCCGGCAAAACCACCGTAAGCCGCGCGCTCGCCGACCGGCTGGGATACCGGTATATCGATACCGGCGCCCTTTATCGCGGAGTGGCTTATGAGGTTAAACGTCGGGGAATCGACCCCGAAAATGAAGCCGAGCTGCAGGACCTTTGTCGTCGAATTCGGCTCGGTTTTGAATCGGAAGGGAAGGGGCTGCGTCTTTATTCGAATGGCGTCGACATTTCTGATTACATACGCACGCCGGAAATTAGCATGCTGGCATCGGCTGTTTCCGCCAAATCGATTGTCAGGGACTACTTGCTGGAAGTGCAAAGGGATATTGGCCAAAAGAAAGCCGCGGTTTTTGAAGGACGCGATATGGGAACAGTCGTTTTTCCGGAGGCCGATGTCAAATTTTTTTTGGATGCATCTTCAAAAACCCGAGCCTTGCGGAGATATCAAGAGCTCGACGCCGAGTCCAGCCAGTCGTTAGAAGAGGTTGCACAGGATATGCAGCAGCGCGACACAAATGACAGCACCCGGAGCCTGGCCCCTCTAAGACCGGCTGATGATGCAATTCGAATTGATTCCAGCGAATTATCTGTTCAGAAGGTGGTTGATTTAATGCTGGCGCACATCGATAAAAACCTAAAATTGAAATAGAAATAGTACCTAATTCTTAATATACATGTATAAAACCTACAGTTTTTACAAAAATTGAAATAAAGGATTGCATTTTTTTCCTATTCTGTTAGTAATACAAGGTTGCGCCAAGGCTTAAGCCGGCTGCAATAAAATAGGCTAAGGGGGATTAATTATTCATGGTTGATGAAACTATCAAGGATGACACTCAAAATGAAAATCAAACTGAAATTGCCGATGATAAGGCTATTGAGCAAATGAAAACGGAAAGTGAACCGCAAATGGAAGAGATCAAAGCCCAACAATCACCGGAGAGTTCATCCAAAGAGACTTCAAAAGGCCCGATCGACAGCATGGAAAGCGTGATGGACATGTATGAAGAGAGTTTCAAACGCTTTGCCGAGGGAGAAGTGGTCACCGGCAGGATTATTTCCATAGATAAAGATCAGGTGCTGATCGACATCGGATACAAATCTGAAGGTCAAGTACGGATGCAGGAATTTTTAGATGAAAAAGGCAACATGACGGCCAATGTGGGAGATACCATCGAGGTCATGGTTGAATGGTGGGACGATGAGGATGAACGCGTGCTGTTGTCTAAGGATAAAGCCGCCAATATAAAAGTCTGGGAATCGATTAAAATCTCCTATGATGAAGAAGGCACCGTCAAAGGTACGATTACCAACCGGGTAAAAGGCGGATTTTCGGTGGACATCGGCGTTCCGGCGTTTTTGCCCGGCTCCCAGGCCGATCTGCGACCGATTCGAAATCTCGATGAAATGGTCGGCAAAGAGTTTGATTTCAAGATTTTAAAATACAACCGCAAACGCAGCAATATTGTTCTTTCCCGGCGGGCCATTTTGGAGAAAGAACTTGAGGAAAAACGCAGCACCACTCTGGCGACTATCGAAGAGGGCAAAGTCATTGAAGGCATCGTTAAAAATATAACCGAATATGGCGTATTTGTGGATCTCGGCGGTGTTGACGGGCTGCTTCATATTACCGATATATCATGGGGACGGGTGAAGCATCCTTCAGAGCTTTTTGCAATCGGCGATCCGATCAACGTCAAGATCTTAAATCTGGATCTGGAAAACGAAAGGGTCTCTTTGGGAATGAAACAACTTTCCGAGGATCCTTGGTCCACGGCTGCGGAAAATTATGCCGTCGGTTCCCGCGTGACGGGAAAAGTCGTAAGTTTGACGGATTATGGTTCATTTATAGAGCTTGAAGAGGGCATTGAGGGGCTCATCCATGTGTCTGAAATGTCTTGGACGCGTAAAATTCGGCATCCCTCCAAGGTTGTTTCGGTCGGAGATGAGGTGGAAGCCGTTGTCCTGGATATAAAACCCGAAAGCCGGCGGATTTCACTGGGGATGAAACAGGTTGTTCCGAATCCATGGGATGTGATCAGCGAAAAATATCCGATCGGTACCACCATCGAGGGGAAACTAAAAAACATTACGGATTTTGGGCTTTTTATCGGTATTGATGAAGGCATTGATGGGCTGGTTCACATCTCCGATATTTCCTGGACAAAACGGATCAAACACCCCTCCGAGCTTTATAAAAAAGGCGATGTTGTTCAGGCCATCGTGTTGGATATTGAAAAAGACAACGAGCGCTTCTCCCTCGGCATAAAACAATTGCAGGCCGACCCATGGCAGACCGTAGTTGAAAGATATAAAGTCGGCAAGGAAATAACCGGAACCGTTACCAACCTGACGGATTTTGGCATTTTTGTTGAGCTGGAAGAAGGGATTGAAGGCCTTGTTCACATATCTGAAATCAGCAAAGAAAAAATAAAATCACCGATGGAAAAATTCAAAATAGCTGATGTCATTACCGCCAGAGTCATGAACATCAATATGGAAGAAAGGCGCATCGGCCTTTCCATCAAACGACTCGAAATCGAAGATGAACAAAGCTTGCTTAGCGAGTATGTCAATAATGGAAGGCCGGCGACTTCTACTTTTGGCGAAATTTTACGCGAGAACCTGCAAGAAAAGCTGAACGAAGACTAAAAAACCATCACAAAAAGGCGTCTCAGTGCCCAGGGCTGCGTTGTCCCGTGAATTGAAATACTCACGTACTGCGTGTGCGCTCCGTTTTCAATTCACGGGACGCCTTGCCCTGAACCCTGATCCACCTCTTTGTGATGGGTTTTTTATTGGAAAATACTTACATCCCCCGTCCCTTTGCGGATAACCTCGGGTGTGTCATTTATCAGGGAAATGACACTTGACGGTTTTCCCGGCACAATATCCCCGTCAATCACTAAATCAATGCGGTTTTTAAATATGTCATGAATCAGGGAAGCGTCGTTAAGGATGCTGCCGTCAGGCATCGTGGCACTCGTGTTGATAATGGGGTTTCCCAGACCCTCTACCAGTTCGAGACATATTTTATGATCCGGCACGCGAATTCCAGCTGTTTTGCGTTTGGTCAGCATAATCTTGGGTACCAGTTTGGAACCCTCAAGGATAAAGGTATAGGGGCCCGGTAAAAGCCTTCTCATGGTCTTATAGGCATAATTGGATACCTTGGCATAATCACTGATGTTTTTGAGCCCCGAGCAAATAAAACTGAAGGGCTTGTTTTTATTTCGCTGTTTCAATTGGTAGATACGTTCAATGGCCTTTTTATTCAGGATGTCACAGCCGATGCCGTAATGGGTGTCGGTTGGATAGACGACGATGCCGCCTTTCGTCAGGATGTCGACCGCCGTTTGAATGAGTCGATTCTGGGGGTTGAGGGGATTTACTTTAAATAGCATATTTTAATAACCCCATATTCTAATCATGCTAATACTCGTCCAGGATATAGCATCAAATAACGAGGACGAGAACGAGCACGATAAAGATTACGATACTAGAAGTTATCTCAAAAATGTGGATCAGGGTTCCCCGCTTTGGCGGGGCAACGCTGCCATGGGCCCTTAGTCCGCCGCAGGCGGATTGAGATAGCTTCTATTATGCAATAGGCCTTATTGTCAAGTTGACAAATAAAAGATTGCCAAAGACGATGGGTTTTGCTATTCGGATGCCTAACCTGGATGACCCGGAGTTAATGTCAAAATTTAACCACGAAGATCACGAAGAGCACAAAGAATGATATTCAAAGGAGGACTTTTAAGTCCCTTCGTGAACTTCGTGCCCTTTGGGGTGCAAATCCGGCCTTCAGCAGGATGACCGCCAATATCACAAATTCCATTCAAAATCCGAATGGTACCAACATAATTAAACCTTTCAATTATGGTAATTGATAAAGTCTAACGATTACCCTGATATGGACTAACGGAGAAAGCGCATGCCAAAAATACCGCCGGAAGAAGCGTATTCCTTTGATGATGTATTGCTGATTCCCAATTATTCGGATGTATTACCCAAGGATGTGAATGTCAGCACCCGTCTGACCCGCAACATTACCTTAAATATACCGATTGTCAGTGCGGCCATGGACACCGTTACCGAGGCGGACACGGCCATCAGCATCGCCCGGGAAGGCGGCATGGGCTTCATCCACCGCAACATGAGCATACAAAGTCAGGCGATGGAGGTTGACAAAGTAAAGAAATCAGAAAGCGGCATGATTGTGGATCCGGTTACGATTCGCCCCGAACAGAAAGTGGCCGAAGTTCTCAAGTTAATGGAAAACTACCGTATATCGGGGGTGCCGGTGACCAAAGGAGACCAACTCGTAGGGATCGTCACCAATCGGGATTTACGGTTTGAAACCGATCTTCAAAAAAATGTTTCTGATGTAATGACCAAAGATAATCTAGTGACGGTACATGAAGGAATTTCCCTGGAAGACTCGAAACAACTGCTACATCAGCACCGAATTGAGAAGCTGTTAGTGGTTGACAAAAAGGGGCGCTTGACCGGTTTGATTACCATTAAAGACATTGAGAAACTGAAAAAATATCCGAGTGCGTGTAAAGACCGGAGGGGCCGGCTTCGGGTCGGCGCGGCGGTCGGGGTCGGTCCGGATATGGAAGAACGTGCTGAGGCCTTGCTAAATGCAGGTGCTGATGTGGTTTTAATTGATACCTCACACGGACATACTGAAAATGTCATCGCGGCCGTTCAGACATTAAAGCGTAACCACAAGGACCTGGAGCTTATCGCCGGAAATGTCGGCACAGCCAAGGGCGCGGAAGATTTGATAAATGCCGGTGCCGATGGCGTCAAGATCGGCATCGGCCCGGGTTCCATCTGCACGACCCGTATCGTTGCCGGTATTGGTGTGCCTCAATTTACCGCCATTATGAACTGCCGGGCCGTTTCCGGTAAAACCGGCGTCCCCTTGATCGCAGACGGTGGTATCCGGTTTTCAGGGGATATTACCAAGGCGGTCGGTGCCGGCGCTGCGGTCGTTATGATCGGCGGCCTGTTTGCCGGCACTGAGGAGACCCCGGGGGAGCAGATTTTTTTCCAGGGTCGCAGTTATAAAGTATACCGCGGCATGGGTTCGATTGAGGCAATGAAAAAAGGCAGCAAGGATCGCTATTATCAAACCGAAAAAGCCGATGAAGACAAACTGGTCCCGGAAGGTATTGTCGGCCGCGTACCTTACCGTGGAACCCTCGCCGGAACCATTTTTCAGCTGATTGGCGGCTTAAAGGCCGGAATGGGATATGTCGGCTGCCGCACCTTGGATGAGCTACGCGAAAAGGCACGATTCGTGAAGGTCAGCGCTGCCGGTATGCGCGAAAGCCACGTGCATGATGTGATTATTACCAAAGAGGCACCCAACTATTCCCTCGAGTAAAACCCTATAAATCCTTAAAGGCTATTTTCGCCTTGTACTGAAGTGTTTGCCGCCGGCGAATTTTCGCAGGAAATTGCATATCGAAAAAAAATTTCAGTTATGGTATAAATAAAAATCTTGCCCATTTACCCTCACAAATGATCGATCTTTATTTGAGCTTTAATTATTGGGTTTTCCAAACCGGGTGCTTGGCACCCGGTTCCACCCGCAACGATTGGGGCACTTCGCGCCCCTGTCTTTTACCGCCTATGGCGGTAAAATCCAAGCCACCCGTTGTGCGGGTGGTCGTTGACTCAATCCAATTTCAACTTAGAAACGGGTGATTTATGACAGAAGCCGTTCCCGATTTTGTCCATCTGCATGTCCATACCCAGTATAGCCTGCTGGACGGCGCCATCCGTATTGATGATCTTTTAAGGCGTGCGGCCGAATTTGAAATGCAAGCTGTAACGGTTACCGATCACGGTACGATGTTCGGGGCGGTAGAATTTTATGAAAAGGCCATCAAGTCCGGGATAAAGCCGATTATCGGCTGTGAAATCTATGTGGCCCCCAGGACCCGCTTTGATAAGACGCCCCTGGACAATAAAGATCTTTCGCACTTAATATTGCTGGCTAAAAATAATGAAGGCTACCGCAACCTATGTAAACTGGCCACAGCTGCACAGCTTGAAGGCTTTTACTATAGGCCCCGCATTGATAAACAAATTCTAAAAGAATGCAGCAAGGGTCTGATCGGTTTAACCGCCTGTCTGCACGGCGAGATTCCGCGTCGTATCCAGCAAGGACGCATCGAGCAGGCTGAGGAGGTGGCAGACGGGTATCGTGAAATTTTTGGGGAGAATAATTTTTTTCTGGAAGTCCAAAACAACGGTATCGATGAGCAAGAACAGGTCAATCAGACGCTTCTAGACATCAGCCAGCGATTATCGATCCCCCTGGTCGCCAGCAATGACTGCCATTATCTGAGTAAAGACGATGTGCGCGCGCATGATGTCCTGCTGTGCATTCAAACCGGTAAAACGATTCACGATAACGAGCGCTTTAAGTTTCGGACCGATCAGCTTTATTTTAAATCAAAAGCTGAAATGCACACCGCATTTAAAGACTATCCGGGGGCGCTCAGTAATACCGTGGACATTGCCGGCCGGTGTCATATTGAATTTGATTTTAAAACCTATCACTTTCCACGGTTTGCCGATGTGTCGGGGTCGAGCAGCGATGCGCTTTTTACCCAAAACGTCCGACAAGGGTTTGAGCTGCGAATGCAGCGGCTTAAAGCAAAGGACCCGCAAATCGATGAGGCCCTTTATCGTGATCGTCTGGACTATGAAATTTCAGTCATACGCGATATGGGATTTTCCGGTTATTTTCTGATTGTGGCCGATTTTATTCGTCACGCCAGAGAAAATAATGTGCCTGTCGGACCCGGACGAGGTTCGGCTGCCGGCAGTCTGGTGGCTTATAGCCTGGGAATTACCGATTTGGACCCCATCACCCATGGCCTGATTTTTGAACGCTTTCTCAATCCGGCTCGCAAGAGCATGCCGGATATCGATGTTGATTTTTGCATCGACGGCCGGGAAGACATTTACAAATATGTGGTCGACAAATACGGGGGTGGGGATTATGTCGCCCAGATTATTACCTTTGGAAAACTGAAAACCCGGGCGGTTATTCGGGATGTCGGCCGTGCGATGGATATTCCGCTGGCGGAGGTGGATGCCATCGCCAAAATGGTTCCGGACATTTTAAACATCAGTCTTGATGAGGCCCTGGAGCGGGAGCCCCGGCTACGCGAACTTGCGCGTCAAAAGCCTGAAATCGATGAGCTCATCAAGATCTGCCGGGTGCTGGAAGGCCTTCCCAGGCATGCCTCGACACATGCAGCCGGAGTGGTCATCGCCGACGAGCCCCTGGTCAATTATATGCCGCTTTATCGTGGGAAAAAGGGTGAGGTGGTAACCCAGTATGATATGAAGGTCGTCGAGAAAATCGGGCTGGTAAAGTTTGATTTTCTGGGCCTGCGCAACCTGACGGTCATTGCCAACACCCTTGCCCTGATCGCCCACCAGGGGAAAACTCCGCCGGATCTTGATAACATCGAATTGACCGATGTCGACACCTACCGCCTTTTGTCTGGCGGGGATACCACCGGCGTGTTTCAGCTTGAAAGTTCGGGCATGAAAGATTTACTGGTGCGGCTCAAACCGGAGTCTTTTGATGATGTTATCGCTTTGGTGGCGCTTTACCGTCCCGGACCGATGGAAAGCGGTATGATTGACGATTATGTGGCGCGCAAGCATGGTAAAAAGAAGGTGGAATATCTTTTGCCCCAGCTGGAGCCGATCTTAAAAGAAACTTACGGCGTGATCGTCTATCAGGAACAGGTGATGAAAATTGCCAACGATCTGGCCAACTATTCCATGGCAGAAGCCGATGATCTGCGCAAGGCCATGGGCAAAAAGATTCAGGCGATCATGGCCGAACACCGCGAGCGTTTTGTGAGCGGCGCCGCCAAAAACGAGATTGCCGCCGATGAGGCCGCACCGATTTTTTCTTTGATGGAAAAGTTCGGCGGTTACGGGTTCAATAAATCCCACAGTGCGGCCTATGCCCTGATTGCCTATCAAACGGCTTATCTCAAGGCTCACTTTCCGGTCGAATTTATGGCCGCATTGCTGACCAGTGAAATGCACTCCACCGACGGGGTCGTAAAGTATATCGTTGAATGTCGCAGTCACGGCATTACGGTTTTGCCGCCGGATATCAAATACAGCGATAAAGCCTTTAGCGTTAACGGTGATCAGATTCGTTTTGGTTTGGTGGCCGTCAAGAATGTGGGCGAAAGTGCTATTGAAGCCATCATTGAGTCCCGCGGAGAGGACGGTTTCACATCTCTTTTTGATTTTTGCGAGCGCGTGGATTTAAAAAAAGTAAATAAACGCGTGGTTGAATCTCTAATTAAATGCGGCGCCTTTGATTCCACCGGTGCGAACCGCTCCCAGATGATGGCGGCCCTGGAAGATGCGCTGGATTACGGCCAGCGCCTACAAAAGGAGCGCCTCGATCCTCAAATCGGGTTATTTGATGGTACCGTAAATCCGCAAGTGATCAATGCACCGGCCCTTCCGCAAATCGAGGAGTGGTCGGAAAAGCAGCGTCTGGCGTTTGAAAAGGAATCTCTTGGGTTTTATATCAGCGGGCATCCCTTGAAACGCTATGAAGATTTACTCGCCAAGTTTACCAATGCCAATGCGATCTCCATCAAAGAGCTAAAAAACGGCGGCGCCGTTCGCATCGGCGGCCTGATTCGCAACACCAAGATTATCAAAACCAAAAGAGGCGATTTGATGGCCTTTGTCACCATCGAAGATCTGCACGGTGCGGTTGAGGCCACGGTGTTTTCGCGGGTGTATGCCGGTGTGGGTGAGCTGCTCGTCGAGGATAACTCTATTCTGATTCAGGGGCAGGTTCAAAAAGATGAACAATCGGTTAAAATTCTGGCTGAAAAGGTGGTCGCCATGGATAAAGCTGAGGAGACCTGGACGGCCAGCATCCATTTTAATCTAGCGATTTCGAGCACAGATCGCGAGGCACTTGCAAAACTGCATGAAATATTAAAAAAATACCCGGGCGGGTGCCGGGCCTACCTGCATTTGCGCAGTCCCGAAAACACCGACGCCATTGTTGCCCTGCCGGATTCATTGAAGCTAAAGGCCGGTGGGGCTTTGACACGGGAAGTCAACGCGTTGCTGGGCTACAACGCTGTTGAAACCCAATGCATGGCGGCAAAAACCGCTCCCAGGCGAAACAATTATCGTCAAAGGAATGCCTAAAATTAATGAATTCTGTCCATTTTATTAAAATAGATGGAGCATAGCGACACCATAATTTTAGGCATTTTAGCTCATTTTAGTCATTTTAGGCATTTTTTTTACCTAATTATCTAACGAAGCTCACTTACTTTTAGTATTTAAAGATAGAGGACTTTATGAAGGAATCTGACCTCACCATTTACCCCATCCTGTTGGCGGGCGGAACCGGAACCCGACTGTGGCCGGTTTCCAGAGAACTGTATCCAAAACAGCTGGTCAAGTTCACCGGGGAACATTCCCTGCTGCAGGAGACAATTAAACGCTTACCGCCGGTACTGGATATCAAAAACGTCAGAGTGGTCTGCGGCGAGCAGCATTTCCATGAAACCGCCCATCATATTGAAAATCTCGGCCTCAAACCGGAGGGCAAATTGATATGCGAGCCCAGCGGCCGCAATACGGCGCCGGCAATTTTATTGGCGGTGTTACATTTGCTGGCCTTTGAAAAAGACGCAGTTCTATGTATTTTCCCGGCCGATCATGTCATCAAAAATTTGGACGGTTTTCACGACAGGCTCAAAGCCGCCATAAAGCTGGCCAATGACGGGTATGTCGTCACCTTCGGAATCCAACCCCATTACCCTGAGACGGGCTATGGCTATGTCGAGGGACAAACCAAAATGTCCCATGGCGCCCTGACGCTCAAACGATTTGTTGAAAAACCCGACCTGCCCACCGCCGAAAATTACATTAAAGCCGGTAATTTTTTCTGGAACAGCGGCATGTTTGCCTTTAAAGCCTCGGTCATTTTATCCGAATTTAAAACCTACCAGCCTGAATTGCTCGCCAAAATGGAAACGATTTTTAGGGTGGATAAACCGATCGCCAGGCAGGATTATGATCAACTGACCGATATCTCCATTGATTATGCCATCATGGAAAAAACCGAAAAAGGCGTTGTCCTGCCTTCTGATATCGGTTGGAGCGACATCGGATCGTGGAAATCGCTGTATGATTTTCTGGAAAAAGATGCCGATAACAACGTCGTCGATGGTGATGTCATTATGCAAGATACCCGCAATTGCTTGATCCTCAGCCATAACCGTTTGATCGCTGCCAACCGCCTGCGGGATATGGCCGTGGTGGAAACCCCGGATTCGGTATTTGTCTCCGACCTTGAACACAGCCGCGATGTGAAATCCATTGTTTCTAAATTAAAAGATGAGGGGCGCCGGGAGTTCCATCAGCATCGCAGCGGTTACCATCCCTGGGGAATCTTAAAGCTGCTCGATGACACGGACAATTGTACGGCCGCCGAGCTGAAGGTCAATTCCAATGCTTCGCTCGAGCTGCCGGCGAATAAGAACGCTGCCTATCACCTTTTTGTTGTCAAAGGGCAGGCCACAGTCAGCACCGGCTCTAATCGAAAGATACTGAATTCGAGAGAATCGATCACTTGCAGTGCAGCCGAGCCGGTGCGTATTGAGAATACAAAAAAAGCCGAGCTTTGTTTGATTCAGTTAGAGCTGAATATCTAGAAGCGATCTCAAAAGTAGCGGTTTATCTTCAAAGGCAGGAAAGTAAACTTCCGACGGTGCTCTAAAGCTAGAAGTGCCTAAAGTGACTAAAATGAGCTAAAATGCCTAAAGTTATGGTTTCGCTGCGCTCCATCTTTTATTATAAAAATAAAGGAGAAACCGGATTATGAATTTTGGTGACGTTTTATATGAATCCAAGGAACGAGTCGCCACGATCACCTTGAATCGCCCTGAACGTTTTAACGCCATCAGTGAAACCATGCCGGAAGATATCGCCGCGGCTTTTGGCCATGCCGATAATGATGATTCCGTTCATGTGGTTGTGCTGACAGGCGCCGGCCGTGGTTTTTGTGGTGGATATGATTTAAAGGCCTTCGCAGAGAAATCGGGGATCAATCCAGGGTTCCAGGAAATGCCATGGGATCCCATGATTGACTATAATTTTATGAGCCGCTGTACGCAGAGCTTTATGTCGATCTAAAGATGCCATAAACCGGTGATCGCGCGCGTCCATGGCGATGCGGTTGCCGGCGGTAGTGATATGGTTTTATGCTGTGACATTATTATTATGAATGAAAAAGCGCGGATTGGGTATCCGACTTCGCGCGTTTGGGATTGTCCGACCACAGCCATGTGGGTGTATCGATTGGGCGCGGAAAAGGCCAAACAAATGCTATTTACCGGAGACCTCATATCCGGCACCAAAGCGCAGGAAATGGGACTTATTTTGCAGTCGGTGCCCTTAGAAGAATTGGATGAGACCGTTAAACAGCTGACGAATCGAATTAAAGGCGTGCCCAAGAATCAGCTCATGATGATGAAAATGCTGGTCAACCAGGCTTATGAAAATATGGGGCTGGCAAACAGCCAGACAATCGCCACCCTTTTCGACGGCATGGCCAGGCATAGCCCGGAAGGTGTCTGGTTCAAGCAACGCGCGGAGGAAGTCGGCTTTAAACAGGCTGTTGCAGAGCGTGACTCCGGAGATCCGATACCGGGCAGCAAAAAATGAACTCAAAATGCCAACAGAGTGAAAATTATTCTGTTTGCGCCTGATCTGCCAGATAGCCGTACTGCTCTTTTAACTTGTAGCGTTCAAGTTTACCAAAGACGTTTTTGCTGAGTTCTTCGACAAATACCACCTTACGAGGCCTTTTGTAGCGGGCCAATTCATCCGATTCCAGGCAGAACTTTTCGATATCTCCTTCCTGCAACTCTGCACTCTTGCGTATGATCAGCGCGATTACGCGCTCCCCCCACTTTGTATCAGGCAAGCCGATAACGGCGGCGTCCTCGATTAACGGATGCTTTTTAAGAAACATTTCCACTTCCTGGGGATAAATGTTTTCTCCACCGCTAAGAATGGTTTCGTCAACCCGGTCCACGATTTGCATCCAACCGGAATCACTTAAATCGACGACGTCCCTGGCAAACAGCCAACCGTCATCATACATCGGTGCTTTTTCAGACAGATAATACTGCCTAATATTTTGCGGTCCCCTCACAATGAGTTGCCCCCTGCCGGGAGGCGTAACCTGCATATCTGCCCTGGCCTCATCCTCATCGATTTCCACTGCCCGGGTGTCCCAGAAATAAGTGGATTTGCCGATAGTCGTCCAGGCCTCCTCGGGGTCAAAGCCCGAATGCATGGTGGCCGTATTGGAGCAGTTTTCGGTCATCCCGAATGTATTCAGCAGATGACAACCAAACACATTATGGACCCTTTCGACCATGCTTTTATGATAGGGGGAACCGGCCGTACGGATGAGTCTGAGCGCTGCGAAGAGATCCCGGGATAAATTCTTTTGTTCTGCCAGATCAAGCAATTGCATTATCTGGGTCGGTACCGCCATTAGCTCGGTGGCCTTGTAATCAGACACCAGATGCAGAATCTGATCAGGATTGTATCTGCCGGAGTCTATAAATGTAGCGCCGATAAAGAGGTAAGCCATAAAGAAGTTGGTGGCACCGCCATGAATTACCGGAGCCGCGGTTATTCCGCGCCTACCGCGATCCAGCCCCATTTCCAAACAATATTGAATGGCGGACCACAATTGGGTTGTGTGCGTATAACTGGCGCCTTTGGGATATCCGGTCGTGCCGGAACTATAAATCACGGATGCAAGGTCCGTTTCTTCTGGACTGCTGTCAACGGGTTCGCTATCGGGAGATTCGGCAATTTTCGCAAAATTATGCACGTTTGACGGAAGTTCTGCGGCCGCACCCACACACAGGAAGATGCTTTCGCTATTGAGCACCAGATTTTTAAGAAAGTCGTAATTAAAAATAACGGCCCTGGCCTTTACGTGTTCAGTCAGATAACCAATTTCCCGACCCCTTAAGCGGAAGTTCCACAGGTTGGCGATGGCGCCCAACTTATGTACCGCCAAAATGGCGACATAAAGTTCAGTACAGTTTAACATGAGCAGGCCAACGTTGTCGCCTTTGTGCACACCCTTCCCGGAAAGCCAGTTGGCCAGTCTGTTCACCTGTTGATTATACTCCCGGTATGTAAGGCTGCCCTCCGGGCCGACGATAAACTCTTTCAGAGGCGATCTGTCTACCTGCTTCCTTAAGACGTCAACAGTTGTTCCGAACATAACTGGCACCTCCTTTAGAAGTGGTTTCAAAACCCCATCTAAGGCCCAATGGCTGCGTTGTCCCGCAAATTGAAATACTCACGTACTTACGTGTACGCTCCGTTTTCAATTCGCGTGACGCCTTGCCCTTGAACCTGATCTGAGGTTTTGAAACCACTTCTAATTAATCTTATAAAAGGAATGCTATCTAATTTTATATCTCGCCCTTTATCGAAATAAATAATGAGCTTCCCATCGAATTCTAATAACCAATAACCAGTAACCCGTAAGGCCTAGTTGAGTGTCTATCTTTCAACTAGGCTTGTAACATTTACCCATGGTATCCAGAGCCTGCCGGTTCAATTCGCTGGAATGACCGGTACAAGAAGATGAGAATCGTACCTGCCGCCGCTGTAAATAACATGCGCTCCCCGGTTTACGGTTGACCTATGCCCGATGGAGTTCATTTCGTCCGGGTAGGTATAGATATCACTGCCCTGCACCACGATCCGCAGCTTCTCCCCGGGCTCAAACAGGGTACCCGAAGGCCAGATCTCTATTTCTACGGGGACAATTTCAGCGTCTTTTAACTTTAGCTCTCTTTTGTGCTTGTAATAAGGTTGATAGGAAGTCGATTTCTCCTGATCGAGTTCACGATGAGAAACTCTCAGCCAGCCAAGCGCGACAGGGCCGTCATCATGGCAGCTAAAGTAAGGAAAAGTGACAATTTCGTTGCAACGGTCAATTTTTTGGATGGCGACAAACAAATCCATGTCATCGCTGCCATGCGCCTGTACCCAGAGCTTGAGCTTCATATAGCCGGTCAACTCGGTTCTCTGCTCGAATTCGAATTCAAACCGGGCATTCTGAGTTTTATCATTTATGTCATCCACGTTATACCGAATCCGGGTTTCTTCTTCAAAGGGCGACTTGCCCAACCCGCCATCACCGGCGTTCAAGAACAACCTGGTATATTGTGTGCGTGCCGGGGGCCATTCGTTTTCACCCCTGGAATTCCCCACAAAAAATTGTTCCCTGATCTCCAGCTTAACCTTGGGCCAGTATTTTACTTCGCTGTCTATGCCCTTTAGAAACATATCGAAAAATTGTCTCTGTTTGCCAACGTTTAGGTAAAAATGTTGCCATTTTTTAAGTCCGTGAACCCATAACCACTTGTCCTTTGACGCAATTTTCTTGAAACCTTCAATTGTGCCCCGCGCGTGCAGGCCATGGTCCGCCCAGCTCGCCACGGCAAAAACGGGTATCGTTATCTTCGATAGATCGGCATTCTTACCGGCCCAGTATGCATCAAACAGGGTATGTTCCTTAGCCATTTTTAATAAATCTTCCACCCGCGCAGCTGAGAAACTTACGCTGGGCAGCCACATGGCAAGAAACTCCGTTTCCGGGATACCGCCGTGAAAGGCTAGCTCGCGATAAAAATCGGAAACACCTTCCCAGGGGTTGATCGCTGCAAGGTGTGGCGGGTTAAGTGCCGCCACCTTCCACTGGCTCCAGGCCAGATAAGAAACACCATGCATTCCAACTTTTGCGTTACTCCAGCTTTGGGTCCCGGCCCATTCGACCAGATCATAGCCATCCATTGCTTCCTGTTCGCTGAGTAATGTCAGGTCTCCCTCAGAACCCCAGGAACCGCGAGGATCTACATTTATAACGCTATAACCCTTTGCACACCAATAAACAGGGTCGGCTGCTTCGAAGACCGCAAACTTAGAAAGATCGCTGTCGCACACGCCGCACCCGGGAAAATACTTATACTTTACGCGGCCATGCTTGCCATAGGGGGCCCACGCAATCAGAACAGGATATTTTCCCTCTTTGTCGGGGCGAAATACATCTACATAAATCTTTACACCGTCACGCATCTCGACGGCGACGTCGTACTCACATTTTATGCCTGACTCTACTACAGTCCGAGGATTGCAGCCGGGGTATTTCCCTTTAAGAAGCGGCAACCCTTTTCGGAAAGAAATTGCGAATTTTTCTGCCCCCATAACAAATGACCTTTCCATATTTTAGATTTCGGATTTCGGATTTAAAGACAGTTGCGGCAATTGTGTCTAAAATTCGAGTTTGATGCAATCGACTCGGCTGAGCCCTTCGGCCGTGAGCTCAGGGCCGAACGGCTCAGGGTCGAACGACTCGTCGCAGGCCGCAATCCAAATTCCAAAATTAATTGAAGTTGAAAGCTCCCCCCATCGATTACCTTTTTTGGGTTATAGATCCGTAAATAAACAAAGGACCTATGTCAGCTTAAGTTTTCGTATGCCTCGGCGGCTTCCTGATACAGAAGACTTTCCTGGCCTGTGTAGCGGGGGGAGAAATGGAAGACCGTAAACTGTTTGGCACCGGATTTGGCTGCCAGCTCACCGGCCTGCCGGGCGCTGAGATGGAACTTTTCTTTGGCCATGGCGCGGTCTTTGTCCAAAAAAGCGGCTTCGATAAAAAGATGGCTGGCATCTTTGGCGAATTCAACGATTTTCTCTATATTGGCATCACTGTGAGCCACATCGCTAATGTAAGCAATTTTTTCACCCGGCGTAATCAGTGCAATTTTTTCGGCGAGTTCTCCGAGCTTGAATTGTCTTCCTTGTCGTTGACCTTCGATTTCAGCTTCAAAATCCGAATCCGGATCAATCTGGCGATACAGGGCTTGCTTGAATCGCGACAGCCAGGGGCCGGTTTCAAGTCCCAGAGCCCTCAGGCCCTCCCGCACAATATTGACATGAAATCTTTCATGAATCGAAAATCCAAGACAGGGAAGACTGTGGTCCAAAATGACGCCGGATACGCGAAACCCCGCTTCTTCGAGCAGCACGCCATTGAAAGCGCGCTCGGTCGTTTTTTCCCGAGCTAAAAATTTATCCCGGCAGCGGTAGGTTTTTGTGATCAAAAGGTCCGAATGGACCTCGGTCAGCTCCAGCGTCAGACGGTATTGATAATTTTCTACCAGATTCCAGGCATAGCCGGAGAGTTTGCCTTCGGTGTTTTTTAAAAACCCCTGTGGGCCGTACACAGACAATTGGTTTTCGCGACCCAGAAAAAGTCGCAGGAGCCTGTCGAAACCGATAAAATGATCCATGTGCGTGTGGGTGACAAACACGTGACTGATTTTGAGAATATCTTTGGGCGAAAGGGCATAGATATCGCCGAGGTCAAATAGGACTGCCCGGTTTTCAAAAAGAAATGGAATGTATAAACCGGGGTCATCAAAAGGCCCGTTGATCAATCTGGGGTGAAAACGGGGACGCATTAGGCCAGCAGGTGTTTTTTAACTTGCTGGTGGATACTTAAATAAATATCTTCGTCCGATCCAAAAATATCGACAACGTCTTTATGATTAATAAGCTTTTCAATGACAAAGGCCGTCAGAAATAAGCTGACAACATGGGGCTGGGGAACGGTGTTTCGGAAGGGTGCCACTTGATAGTCGATTTCAAATTCATCGGCGCGTCCCAATTTTTCGAGACACTTCTTGATTTGCTCTTCAAGCGAATTTTTGCTGGTGGTTTCCACCAGATTGTTGTCTACAAGTTTCATCGCAATTGCATTGGATAGGGGATCAATACAATCTTTGATGGCATTAATGGCGCGTTTGCGCTCATGCTCTTTTTGGGATTCGATTTTGGATAGGATACTGGCCTCGCGAGTGCTTGGCCGAAATATCTTGGCCATGGTCTCACCTTCTTTTTGAAATGGTTAATGTCGAAATTCGGGTGGCATCATAATGGGTACCACGCTCATTTGCAAGCAAAATATTTAGCGAATATTACCCTAAAGTTTTTTCCGAAACCTGTCGATATCATTGGTGATGACCATGGCAATAAACAAATATTCGGATTCAGATGAAGGCCAAATTGAGCTGATGGACAGCGGGGCGAACGAATCCATTGATCTGGCAAACCATTTGTTGAAAAGTGGTTCCCTGACCGACAAGCAGGTCGAATATGCGCGTCGCGTGCAATCCAAGCTCGAAGCCTCGCGCCCATTGCTGCAGGTAATCAAAGAACTGGAATTTATCACCGATGAGCAGATTAAGGCAGCCCTTCGAAAAAATCCCGTTTCTATGCGCATTGGCGGCCTTTTGGTGGAAATGGGGCATATCGAAGCGTCCGATCTGCGCCTGGCTCTTGCGATTCAGAAAGAGGAAAAATCAAAACGAAAAATTGGTGAAATCCTTGTCGATAATCAACTCATCGAGGAACCGGTGCTGGTGGAGACCCTTTCTTTACAGCATGGGCTGCCGTATGTTGCGCCTGAATGGAGCACCATCGATCACGAACTTTTTGCCAGGGCTCCGCTGAAATGGTATGAGAAGCATCATTTATTACCGATTCGGGCGGATGGTGTCAAAATTATGGTGGCCTTTGACGATCCTTTGAATCAAGAAGATCACCAGGCAGCCCGCCAGGTATTCGGAGATAATATTATTCCTGTCATCGCATGCAAAAGCGCCATTAAAGAGGTGGTGTTGAAAGCCCGGCGCCGAGAAATGAAAAAGCAGATCTCGACTATGGATGAACAGTTTATTGTTAGACTGGTCGATGATATCATACTGGTTGCCATCCAAAGAGATGCGAGCGATATTCATATCGAACCCTTAAACGATCATTTGCGCGTTCGCTTTCGCCAAGATGGCGTCTTGACCCATTTCGAAGATTTCCCGCCGGAAACTGCGCCCGCAGTCGCCAGCCGTATTAAGGTCCTATGCGAGGTTGATATTACTGAAAAGCGCCGGCATCAGGGTGGGCGTTTCTTTTTTGACCATCCGGATGGGCAGCTGGACCTGCGCGCATCTTTTTACGTTACGGTGCACGGTGAAAAGATTGTACTGCGGCTTCTGAATCGTCACAGCCAGTTGCGTAAAGTTGAAGATATCGGCTTGTCCGCGCGTATATTGCAACGATTTCTTGAAGAAGCTCTGGATTTACCCAGCGGCGTACTTTTGTTTACCGGGCCTACCGGTTCCGGGAAAACCACCACGGTATACAGCTGCCTTCATCATATTTTAAATCCACAAATGAGTATCATTACTGCAGAAGAACCGGTTGAGTATGTCATTGACGGTATATCCCAATGTTCCATCAATCCCAAAATCGGGTTAACCTATGAAGAAACGCTGCGTCATATTCTGCGCCAGGATCCCGATGTTATCGTCATCGGGGAAATCCGTGATCATTTTTCCGCAGAAGTTGCCGTCCAGGCGGCTTTGACAGGACACAAGGTTCTGACAACATTTCACACCGAAGACTGTGTCGGCGGGCTGATACGGCTGCTGAATATGAATATCGAGCCCTTTATGATTGCCTCGACGGTGGTCAGTATCATTTCACAACGGCTTTTGCGAAAAGTATGCCCGTCCTGCAATGCACCCTATAAATCCACCACCCCTGAGCTGCAACGAATCGGTTACACGCTTAACGATATCAACGGGACCCAGCTTCGTAAAGGCCGCGGATGTGCCAACTGCCAGCATACCGGTTACAAAGGGCGCGTCGGGATATTTGAGTTGCTGATAATCGATGAATTGGTCCGGGATGCCATCTTAGAGCGCAGGACGAGCAAAGCGCTTCGTCAGATCAGCATCGAATCCACCGATCTGATTACGCTTCTGGAAGATGGAATTGTTAAAGCTGCCGACGGGGTCACCACCCTTGATGAATTGCTGCGCAGTCTTCCGCGTTTGCAAAACCCGAGACCCCTGCCCGAATTGCGGCGCTTGATAGGAGATTCGTTATGAATACAGATAGGTCTCTGGTCGAAATGATCCACACCCATATAACTGCAAAAAGGGTTAAGCTACCGGCGTTTAACGGGACTGCTCTTCGTATTCAGAAAGAGATTGCGAAAGCGGAACCGGACACCCGCATGATTGAAAAATCAATTGTCAGTGACCAATCGCTTACCGGAGAGGTTTTACGCGTTTCGAATTCCTCATTTTATAGAGGCCTCAGTCAGGTGGCCACTGTCAGAGATGCCATTATCCGGCTGGGCAGCAAAGAGGTGTCCAACATCGTCACCCTGGTTGCCCTGCAGCATAATTTTCAGTCCAGGGATCCGGTTGTGCATAAAATTATGGGTAAACTCTGGCGGCACTCAGTGGGATGCGCGATGGGTGCGAGCTGGCTCGCCAAACAAACCGGATTTCAGTCGACCTGTCATGAAACCTTCGTTGCCGGACTGCTTCATGATGTGGGCAAGCTTTTTATCCTGAAGGCCATTGATGATATGAAGAGCTCCGGGGAAATCGACCATCCGCCGTCCACTATACTCATGAATGAGGCCATGCAAAATCTGCATACCGAACAGGGAAATTTGCTCCTGAATCACTGGAATCTGCCCGAAAAATACTGTCAGATCGCACGAGATCATCATAGGGAAGATTTTGATTGCAATAACATTTTGCTCGTGCTGGTTCGGCTGGCCAATCATATGTGTCATAAAAAGGGGATCGCTCTTTACGAAGACCCATCGATCGTTCTTATGGCTACCCCCGAAGCGCATCAACTCCAATTATCCGAAGTGGACCTGGCCCGCTTGGAAGTTCTGCTTGAAGACTCTCAAGTTCTCGGTGGATGACCGCAGCGGTACCAGAAGACAGAAAACAGAGTTCAGAAAAAGTGCTTCATTCTCCAGTTCTTGCCATCTGTCTTCTGTCATCTGACCTCTGTCATCTGTTTACCGACCTCTGACATTATTCCGCATCCTCGATCATCAGCTGAATTGTTTTATTTGCATTCCAGCGATTCCACCGCAGCCGAAAAGCGATGCGGCTAAACGCCGACTCTGTCTTCATCCGGCCCTCGGCATTGAAACGGATTGCATGGACGGGTTTGTGCGCACGGTCGGAGTCCTGAGCCAGCAGCATTTTACGGTGATTTCTTCCCACAATTTTTGAGGATACCACCTTAACGTTTCGAGTCATAAGTACGGGTTCCGGGTTTGCGATACCAAAGGGGCTTAAGGCTTCGATCTCATTGATCAGGATTTCCGATATGTCGGTGAATTTGATTTCGGCATCAATGCTCAGTTGGGGTATCGAATCGTCGGGTCCCGTCATTTTGGCAACAGTCTTCTCAAACGTGTGTTGAAATTCCGCTAAATTTTGGCTTCGGATGGTCAATCCGGCCGCCATCGAATGGCCGCCAAAATCTTCCAGGCAGTGCTGACAGGCGTGCAGTGCCTTGAATAAATCCAGGCCGGGGATGCTTCTGGCTGACCCTTTACCCAATTCGTCTCTAACGGCAATCAGGACGACCGGCTTAAAATACTTTTCCGTAATGCGGGATGCCACAATTCCAAGAACGCCCTGATGCCACTCGGGATGCCAGCATACCAGGGCCTTTTTTTTGAGGCGGTCCGGGTGGTGCTTAAAATCCGCAAGAATGCCGTCGAGGATCAAACGTTCCTGTTTCTGGCGCTGATCGTTCAATCCATCTAGAGATTCGGCCAGTTTTTGGGCCGTGGCATTGTTAGCAGTGGTAAGCAACTTCAATGCGATGGAGGCATGATCCATGCGTCCGGCAGCATTTAATCGTGGCGCCAGTCTGAAGGCAATATCCTCGGCATCCGTCGGCTGGTTCGCGATACCGGCCACCTTTCGAAGAGCGCTTAAACCGGGTCGTGTGGTGGAATTTATGAGGTCAAGCCCTACTTTTGAAAAAATACGATTCTCTTCAACAAGGGGGACCATATCAGCGATGGTACCCAGGGCGACGAGATCGCAAAAATTTTTGAGATTCGGCTCCGGTCGGTCTTTCCAAAAATTTTGATCCCGCAAGTATTTCCGCAAAGCGACCACGAGTGAAAAAGCCATACCTACGCCGGCCATCATTTCCATGCCCGACTGGCAATCATGACGTTTTGGATTAAGAACGGCCACAGCCGGAGGGATTTTTTCAGAGATCAAATGATGATCGGTAACAATCACATCGATTCCAGAATTGCGGGCTGCAATGACGGCGTCATGACTGCCGGAACCGCAATCGGCGGTGATAATCAGCTGTATCCGGTTGGGCAGGGCGTAGTCACTGATATGATGGGTTTGCAGGCTGTATCCTTCTTTTATTCGATGGGGGATATAGGCGGTCACTTTGGCTCCGATTCCCCGCAAAAAATCCAAAAGGACGGCCGTGGCGGTGATGCCGTCAACATCGTAGTCGCCAAATATTAAGATATTTTCGTTAGCTATAATCGCGCGGTAAATACGTTCAACCGCAACATCCATGTCTTTCAGGCTGAATGGGGTGCGAATCTCGCTCAAAGGGGAGGTGACAAAGCTTGAGGCCTCCCGGGCAGATGTCAGGTTGCGGTTGACAAGAATGGTCGCAGTGATCGGATGGCAATGCAATTGAGCACTCAACTTGTTTACGGCCTCGGCGTCCGGCTTCAGTATTTGCCATTTTTTTTCCATTGACGGCCTATACCGTATCATAACAAATTGGACAACCTAAAACTGATCAAACGCGCAGGCGTTTTTTATTGCAAATAATGCAGATGTGGTTATACTTTCTATGCCGTCTTTGAAGGCCTTCGAGCTGTGTTAAGAGTCATTTATAAGCTCAGCAGTGAGAAAGTTTAATATACTAAAAAGTGCCTAAAATGAACTAAAATGAGCTAAAGTGCCTAAAGTTATGGAGTCGCTTTGCTCCATCTTTTATAAAAATGATCGTTCGACCCAGTCGTTAGACCCTGCCGTTAGACCCTGTCGTTAGACCCTGAGGCTCTCGAAGGGAGGCTCTCGAAGGGAGGCTCTCGACGGGTAGAATTCATCAACTTTAGTCACTTTAGATCACTTTAGGCACGCTAGGCACTAATTGGTTTTTACACACATTTACCGAATCGTTTTGTGACAACAAAGAAATTTTGAAATCAGTAAAAAAGCAATACCGGGTGGATCGCAGAGAAATCGCTTTTCTAAAATTTATTTTGGAAGCCTATGATGGTATTGCTATGCTAAAAACCGAGGATGCCATTCGGGGGATCATCACATTTCACATCGCACCCGGCTGCGAAAAACAGTTCGCGGAAATTTTACAGGATCTAAAAAAAGACATCCTGATTGAACCAGAACAAATGAGCTAAAATTAAAAATGATCTAATGAATACGAAGTATCTTTATCTACATACAATCGGCTGCCAGATGAATGTATATGATTCGGAGCAAATCGCCATGCGGCTGGCACCTTTAGGATATGAACAAACCGCTACGATGGATAGGGCCGATTTGATTATCATTAATACCTGTGCTGTCCGGGCCAAGGCCGAACAAAAAGCCTTTAGCCTATTGGGCCGACTTGCAAGGATGAAGCGCAATAAAAGACGGCTGATTATCGGGGTCGGTGGCTGTGTGGCTCAGCAGGAGGGCGAAAAAATTTTGGAACGCGTGCCCTCCATTGACCTTGTTTTTGGCACCCAGGCGATTGACAGGCTCCCGCGCCTTGTTGAACAAATCGAAGCCAGGCGATGCCGGATAGTTGATGTTGATATGGATGAAGTCCCGGATATCCCTGAAATTCTTGTCGGACCCCGGACTGAAAGCCAGGTCTCCAAATTCGTTACCATCATGCGGGGTTGTGACAACTATTGCGCTTACTGCGTGGTTCCTTTCGTCCGTGGAAGAGAAACCAGTCGTGAGCCGGAAAGCATCATTCGAGAAATCGGTGTGCTGGTTGAAAACGGTGTAAAAGAAGTCACCCTGCTGGGGCAAAATGTAAACAGTTATGGTAAAAAACAGAGCTTATGCACATTTCCTGAGCTTTTAGCACGAATAAATGAGATCGAAGGGCTTTTAAGAATTCGATTTACCACATCTCATCCTAAGGATTTAAGCCCGGACCTTATAACGGCTTTCAGAGATCTTGATAAATTGTGTCCCCATATTCATCTGCCGGTTCAGTCAGGTTCAAACAGGATATTAAAGCGCATGAACCGCAAATACACCATGGAGCAGTATCTTGACAAAGTGGCGAAACTACGGGATACTTGTACCGGGATAGCGATCACATCGGATATGATTGTCGGATTCCCGGGAGAAACAGAGGCAGATTTTGCAAAAACGTTGGAACTTATAAAAACGGTGGAATTTGACGGACTATTTGCCTTTCAGTATTCTGATCGTCCCCGGGCCCCGTCTGTTAAACTGCCTCATAAGATTTCCGATCAGCTAAAGAGAGAACGGCTGCAGACCCTCCTGGATTTACAGGAGAAATTTACAAGAAGAAAAAATAAGGTCCTGGTCGGTTCCACCCAGTGGATTCTGACCGATGGTTTGAGCAAAAAGCAAGTATCCGGCCAACCGGATGCCGCCAACCAAGCGTTGCAGTGGACGGGTCGCACATCTTCGAACAAGATAGTCAATTTTTTTCTGGATGGACATCCGGCCACCAATCAAAGCATAGCCGGCCAATTGATTGGTGTCCGTATTGATAAAGCCTTTTCGCATTCACTGTTTGGAAAAGCGATAAGCGCCGAGCCCTCAGCGGGAGGGTTGAAAGGAGTTGGAAATTATGCTGCATAAGGTGAGCATAGCGGGTTTGACAATGGATCCGGCCTCGAACACGCCGATTATCATATTGAAATCGGAAGAAAGCGACCAGGCCGTTCCGATTTGGATCGGATTGTTGGAAGCAACTTCAATTGCATCGGCCCTCCAAAATATTAAATACGAACGTCCGATGACGCACGATCTTTTTAAAAACTTCACAGAACGCTTAAATATATCGATCTCAAAAATTGAAGTATGTGATTTAAAAGACAACACGTTTTACGCGAAAATTCATTTTATTTCCAAGGATGGAAATTTTGAAATGGATGCGCGTCCCAGCGATGCGATTGCCCTGGCGCTTCGATATGACGCCCCTATTTATGTGGCGGATGAGGTCATGCAAAAATCGAAAATGGGGGACGGTGAAGCAGAGGTGTTAGATACCAGCGAAGAGGGTAAAAAGTGGGCTGACTATCTGGAAAACCTTTCGCCGGAAGATTTCGGCAAATTCAAGATTTAGTTCTACCAAGGTGTAAATGGCGAATTTAGACTTGCACCTTGCATTGGCCTTCAAAAATTAAGATTGAATGCGTATCATTTTTGCTCGAGTATGTTTAAACCAGCGCCGGAAGCGTTGTTCCGGCGCTTTTTTTTAAGAACGCCTGCCGTAAATTTAGCCTCTCATTATCGGGTCTAACATTTTTTATTCCGTTAGAAAATTATAAAAAATGGACGTTTTCGAAAGTTTGGCTTTGTAGCCAGAATTGTTCATAACCTGTTGATAACTCCGGATCTAACTAAAATACTTAAAAATAATATACCCTGGCATAAGCAGCTGAATCTAAATATCTTCTCGATTCAGATGATTTTTTATATTTAAATTTCAAGCAGATACATTTTGTTGATAACTTACTCTATTCGAGCCTGTTCAATACTTATTTTATTAATAATAACAATTAGATATAATCATATAAAATCAAAGTTATCCCCAAAATAGTGCATTTGCAGAGGGTCATCGGCCGGAAACCCAGTATTTTGAAAAAAGTTATCCCCATAAATGTAGATCTGATTGGCCAAGTTATCCCCAAAAATTAATGGCTGCTGATCTTTGAAATTAGGGCTTATTTTATAATATTTCTTTAATTATCAAATGGTTTATGCTCTTTTTCAGTATTGAACACCAGTATTGAACACAAGGAGCATAACCATGGTTCATTTTCAAGTTCCTCTGCCAGGGCTTTCAAGGGACATTCGCACGCTTACCGCAGAGGAAAAGGATTTTCTTAACTACTTTTGCACTATTGATAGCAGTCGTATTTTTCCGGTAGTTGACTGTTATGCCGGTGTCGGGCCTAAAGGCTATGGTGCTTCGTTGATATTGGCCCGAATCATAAAAATTAGAGAACGCATTTTATCTGACCGCCAGTTAGCAAAATGTTTAAAGAAAAATGATCTTTACCGTTTTGTTACTCAGGACATTCAGCCTTCTCACAACAGCTTCAACACTTTAAGGAAAAGGCTTGGTCCCAAGGGTTTTGTTGAAATTCATAAACGTTTCGTGAGTAAGGCTCACAGCTTAGGGCTATTAAAGCCTGAGATCAAAGAACTACCCAAAAACAGAAAGAAAGGAATTATTCTTGTTGCCGACTCCACATTTCTGATCACTTCCGGATCAACAAGAGGCGAAAAAGATCAACTGGGCAACTGGCATTTTACAGATGACAGCGTTGCTTTTTCAGGCAAAGGCCATCACAAACATAAATACGCCGTGGGTCATAAGGCCCACAGTTTGAGAACTATTAGCGGTGTGCCTCTGATAACTCTTTTGTCACCTGCTAATATAAGTGATCAGGATATTATCCTTTATCTGATTGAAGAACTTGTCGATCGTTATCCGAAGCTTGAGTTTTCTTACATTATACTAGACAGAGGCTATGATACCGAAGAAATCCATCATGACATCTACGAGTTCTTTGGAATCATTGCAGTTATCATAAGAAAGAAGATGGTCTATCCAAAGGGATTCAACAAAGATGGCTATCCCCTGTGCCCATGGGGATTTGCCATGAAAACAAAAGTAATTGACTATCAGCGCAAAAGGACACGATATGCTTGTTTTAAAGTCTGCAAAAAATCCAAACAACCCTTGCTGTTCGCATGCGATTATATCAAAGAGCAATTAAAGCTTGGTTATAGTAAATACACTTACTTTAAAAACGGGTATCGGAAATTTGGCCCTGCCGTACCCCACAGCTTGATCTATAAAAAGCTAAAGCCTTTTAGAACCGGAATCGAAAGAACTTTTGGTCTTGTAAAAGAAAACAGATATTTCATGGAAAAAAGTAATCGTTACAAAGGCATTGATAATGTCAGCATCCATGCCATTGAACATGATATCGTCCTGACTCAGGACATCATTTTTGATTATCTAAAATCCGGTAAGATCAGCCCCGTGCTGAATCTTAATTATTGAACAGGCTCTATTCGGTAATTAAAAATCGTCGTAATCCGACTTGACACCTGCTGCGCTTTATCCAAATATAGCTATAAAAAGTATACCCTATTTTCCTTCCTTGAGGATTCAATTTCGCTTGGTGCGGCACCGTGGGAGCCGCTCAATATACTTGAGATGTCCATATATTGTGTTTTGAAAAATCATCTACACAATATATTGTTGACAGAAGACGTTTTATAGGGTATTGTGCATAAGAAACACAGAACATATAGACAAAAGTGATCAAGGTTTTAAACACCAAACTGCTTTTAGGGAAGGAATCATGTGCACCATTTTAGTTATCGATGACGAAAAAGGAATTTTGCGCGTGATCGAAGCCGCCTTAAAAAGATTCGGCCATGACGTCGAAATAGCGCTCGATGGGATTGAAGGCATTAAAAAGTTTGATGATGGTTGCTATGATATGGTGATCACTGACCTGCGTATGCCGAAACTTGATGGCAAAGGGGTCGTTCAGCACATTCGCGCCTCTCGCAAAAATTCCATTCCAATTATCGGTATTTCAGGCACACCCTGGCAGATTGAGGATTCGGGTTTCGATGCCGTCCTTTCCAAACCGTTTCCGCTTCAGGATCTGGTGGAGTCGGTCAAAAAACTGACGACCATCCCGGTCAAAACCGCATTGAGCGCCTGAAACATTTTGGCCATATTGGCCGATACTGTAAAACACAACAGCCGCGTGATTGTCTACAATCAGCGGCTTTTTTTTATCTCACGATACGCAAGGATGATGCCGCATCACTCGCTTAATCGTTAAATTTTCCATTTTCGTAAAGCGTTACTTTTTTGCCGGATTTTAAATGTGCGCTTACCCGTTTCTTTTCGGTGTTGACAAAATCCCAGTGCAGTGCGGATTCGTTGAATCCGAGTTTGCGCTTCATCTTCTTTGTCAAATCGACCGGATTTCCGGAATACGTATTAGAATAAGAGGATCCTAACGCAATGTGACAGTTGCCGTATTTGCCGCCATAATTTTCATCAAAAAGCGTGTTGGCCATAAATGTGTCGATACGTGAAAATCGTTTGTCCGTTAACGAAAACTCACCCAGGCGGCCGGCACCCCTATCCATCCTCAGTTGCTGCTCAACAAAATTTTGTCCTTTTGCGGCCCCAATCTTAACAAGCCGGCCTTTCTCAAATTGCAGGTGAACTCCTTTCACATAATTACCGCTACGATAGGACGGCTGGTCCGCATAATAGGTGCCCCGGGTGCCTCGCCAATCCGGCGAGACAAATATCTCAAAACTGGGAATATTGCGGCCGGATATGCCCACCCACTTTCTGTTTTCTCCAAGTGAGATGTGCAGGTCCACGTTTTCAGACTCCACATGCAAATAAGCAACCGGCATGCGATTGAGCCATTGTTTTATGGATTGCGCCTCTTTATAAATGCGCTGCCATTCTGCCACCGGAGATTTTCTATTTAGAAAACACGCCCTGATAATCTGGGCTGAATACGATTTTTGACTGATGCGGGCATGTTTTGCCAACTCAAAGGTGGGAAACATGCACAGTGTCCAGCTGAATTTCCCCAGTGCTTCCCTTTTCTCTATCAAATCGCGCAATTTCTTTTTGGCAACTGCCGCCTTACCGATCCTTTTTGGATCAATTCCGCCCAGATGCGTCAGCGATTCCGGGGCATAAATAGAAATGCTGCCATTTAATCCGGCAAATAACGTTTCTTCACCGGGGGGGATATAAACCAGTTGTTTATCGTTTGCCAGTGCATAATAGTCGTGCTCCATAGATGCGGTGGGGTTCATCCGCAACAGCGGATGAGCGCCGGCTTTAAGCAGTTTCGCATATAGAATTTCGGCCAAGCCGACGGCCGCCAGATCGAAACGCAAAAGCACCAGGTCGTTTTTGGCTGGTTTGCGCTTTCTGGCGGTCTGAAGGCCCCATAACAATACATCTGCGTAGCGGCTGAGCTGTTTTTCGGTGAACATGTCTTACCATCCTTTGGATGTCACTTGCTTCTGGCCTCTGGCACCTGTTAACTGGCAACTGGCTCCTGGTCCGTGAGTTTAGTCGATTCGTTAATTGGTCGAATGGTTTATCTTTCGTTAATTCGTCAAATAGTTAAATAGTTAATTAGTTATAGGATTTAAATCTTTTGACCATTTGACTACTCAACTACTTGACCATTTAACTAAATCTTGAATCCTCTGACAAATTGACTATTCAACTAATCCACTATTTAACCCTATCCTCTGACCTCTGAAAACTGTTATCTGACGCCCGAAACCTGACACCTGCCACCCTTTATGCCAGCAGCCAGAGGCCAGTAACGATCTTAAGGCTGCTCCTTTAAAAAGAGTTGGTGGTACTCGCTGCCGACCAGATGCTTTTTTAACAGCCGTGTAATAAAACTAAAAAGTTCGGCCAGGTCTTCATCAGACAGGCGTTCAATAATGGTCTTCATCAACTGGTCATCTGAGAATTTTTGAAGGTAATATACAACCGTGTTTTCATCTGTCTTTCGATCGGCACCAAAACCGACCAGTCCTTTGTAAGTTTCAACAAAATCATGAGAGTGAATCGCCATAGTCTACCCGTTGTTTGACAAGTGAGCGTTTAAAATTGCAACCGTCTAATCGGATCTCTGCTGATTCATAATTTAAAAAAATCTTGAGGTCAATAAGTGGGAGCTGTAAGCGCTAAAAATGGACAACAAAATGTGGGTGGATGTCTCAATTCGCCGGGTTTTGATCCAGCAGGGTGCGGATGGTGGTAGCCAATTCATTTTTTACGACCGGTTTCATCACAAATTTCTGAATGCCCATTGCCAGAGCTTTATCTTCGGTAATGATCTCGTTAAAACCGGTGCATAGGATGACGGGAATATTGGGTTCAATATCCAGCATTTTTTTGGCCAGCTGATCGCCGGTCATATGCGGCATGGTCATGTCTGTGATCACAAGGTCAAAATTGTGAGGCTGTTCGGAAAACACCTTGAGGGCTTCCTGGCTGTCGGTTCTGGCGGTGACCCGGTAACCTAAAGTTTCAAGCATCTGTCGCTCCATAGCTACAATTTGTTCTTCGTCATCTACCAGCAGAATGCGCTCCTCTCCTTTTGTCGCACCAGCGGTGGTTTCCAATTCTACGCCGATGTCAAGATCTTCGATAAGCGGCAGATAAATCTGAAATATCGTTCCCTTACCCGGGGTGCTCTTAACGTTTATATCGCCCCTGTGGTTTTTGACAATTCCATGGATGACCGATAATCCCAGCCCGGTCCCTTTGCCCTGTTCTTTGGTGGTGTAATACGGCTCGAAAATCCTGTCCATCACCGCAGCATCCATGCCGCAGCCTTCATCTTTAACGAGCAACTGCAAATGCTTGCCGGGCTGCATTCCGATTCTATCGATGGTTTCCTCGTAGCCGATATCCACTTCGGTCAGAATGACTTCCAACTTGCCGCCTGTATCCTGCATGGCCTGATAGGCGTTGGTGCACAGATTCATAATGATTTGATGGATCTGGGTGGCATCACCCATAACAGGACCGCAATCGTCTTGTATTTTATGAATGATCTCTATGGAGGCGGGAATCGATGCCCGCAGAAGCTTGAGCGCTTCTGTTATGATATTTTGTACCTCTACCGGCTTGCGTTCCTGATCGCTCTGACGGCTGAATGTCAGAATTTGCTTAACCAGATCCGTGGCGCGTTTGGCGGCTTTGAGAATTTCTTCAAGATTTTTATGAGCGACACTGTCTTCGGAAACTTCATCCATGGTCAATTCGGTATACCCGACGATTGGAAATAAAATATTGTTAAAGTCGTGGGCAATGCCGCCTGCCAGGGTACCGATGGCCTGAATTTTTAGTACCTGTTGAAGCTGGCGTTCATATTTGGCCAGGGTCTGGGTACGTTCTTCGACCATTTTTTCAAGGGTTTCATTTTGGTTGCGCAGCAATGAATAGAATTCAAGACTTTCCAGGGCGTTGGCGGTATTGAGCAAAATAATGGATAACAGCGTTAGTGAAGTGTCCGGTATCTTACGATTTTTATCCGGCATCAGGCCGATGAACATGCCCCGGATGCGTGAATAGGTGGCGATTACATGCAATACAAAGCGCCGGCTATGATCGCTGGATGTTATCAGAACCCCACGCTTTTCTCTTATGGCCCAGGCAAAATAACCTTTGTCGATCATGTGGTTGACTTCATCTTGGATGTACGTTCTCAGGTGACCTTCATTGCATACGGATAATGTGAAATCCGATTTTACCTGGTCTACAATGTAATGCGCGTTGGCTTCGAATGGAATTAGACGGTTTATTCGTTTATCGGCTTCCTGCAATAGAGGTTCAGGCCCATAGCCTTTATTGATATTTTCCTGAAAATCACCCAACGACAGTGCCGTTTCCAACATGTTTTGGATAAACCGACGATTTTCTTCTAAATAGTCGATACGGGCAAGGAGTTTTTCGGCATCCATATGGTGGTTGTTATCTTTTTTCATGGAGTCCTTAAATTTCCAACATAGATTCTAATGCAAAAAACTGATGGGTTGCTTGCTTGACGACGATATCAAAACAGGTCGGCGACAATCCCAGGCCATCCCAGGCTTCGGTATCCAGCGGCGGAACAAAACGCTCACCGCTGGTGCCAATTCCCAGGCTGTTGGTTATTATATCTGCCAGATGGACCAATGTGGCGGGAACCGGCTGCGAGGCCACAGAAGGGTCGTGGTGATAAAATACATTGTTTTCCAAAACCATCGGCAACTTCCACTGCTGCAATAACTGCTTGACAATATGGGTGTGGTTGCAACCCAGAGAATCATTTTCTTGCAGATACAATAACATATTCGTTGATCGCGCCCGGCCTAAGATATTGCGCGCTTCTTCCGGGAAATAGCTGTATAGAATCAAACGGCCCAAATCGTGCAGCAACCCGGATACAAATAATTGTTCCGTCTGTGGGATGTTTTTGTGGGCCGCTAAAATCCTGGAAATAATGCCGCATGCAAGACTGTGTTTCAAAAACGAATACATGTTGAGGATTTCTTTTGGGATGTTTTTGAACAATGAAATAACACTGATCCCAAGAGCCAGCCCCGAAATTTCGCGTGTGCCGATCAATGTTACCGCCAATGAAATTTTGTCGATTTTAGAAGGGAAGCCGTAAAACGGCGAATTGACTATTTTCAATAAAAGAGCGGTTAAAGTGGGGCTGCGCTGTACGACCTGTGCAATATCTTCAGCCGATGATAATGGATTGGCGATTACCTCATTTAATTCAAAAACAATTGAGGGTATCTCCGGAAGCGTGATGTTTTCCTGATTCAGTTTCTTCAAAAGATTATGTTTACCTGGATTTTGCGGGGTATCCAATTCCACCAGATCGGCCTTTTTCTCTTCGTGCGGGAAGCTATGCTTACTGCGAAATTGAACCGAAATTCGAAATATTTCTTTTAATGCGGGATGCTCCAAATCGGCATGGCAAAATAGGTTGTGCGTGTATTCTTTTATTTTTTCAATTTCTTCCGGATTTACATTGCCGTCGGGTGTATTTTTGCTGCCATTGTTTCCGCAAATATTGACTTCGGTCACTCCCCAGATCCTAAAAATTCGAATATGCGCTGACTGGATATTCTTGCCTTTTTTCAGAAGCAATCGTCCATTAATGTCTCTGACTTCTTCATCTAAAACCATGCCCGGTTTTAGTTTATTGATGTGAATTGTCCCCATTTGATATTAACCCCGTTCCTTCCGACAGGCGCTCAAATTTCATAACTATATTAAATATTTTATAAATTGATCATTATCGCTTCCATCATGGTGCGAACTGCAGCGTTCAGGGGAATTTTGAACCCTTTGTTCCTATAAACAAGTATCGTCTTAGATTTAAATAAACTTAAGGAAAAATTAGAAAAAACAGACTGATCGCTAGGATTTTAACTTGGCAGGTATTACTGCTGTGGGAGTGCCCTCATTTAATTAACTAAAGTTTATCGGCAATTCCAGCATGCCTGACGCCACCTCTTTAAGGATTTTAACTGCAGCCGCCGCGGTAATTTCTGATAAATCCCGGTTGGGATTGAATTCGACGATGTCGGCACCGACAATCGGAACTTGCAGCCCCTGTATGAGATCAATCAGCCGGCGGGTTGACATGCCGCCGGGTTCAAGATGGGACACGCCGGGGGCAAATGCGGGGTCAAGTACATCTAAATCGATTGAAAGATAGACCGGGTTCTCCCAATGGATGGAGGTTGCCTGCTGCAAATTTTGCATATCAATTATTTCTACCCCGAAACGTTGAGCTTGCTGTTTCTGGTGCGGATTAAGCGTTCGAATGCCGACCTGAACTAAACGTGACGCCAGCTTTTCTTCCATGATGCGTGCAAACGGGCAGGCATGCGAGAAACGGTTTCCGTCATATGTATCATAGAGATCCGGGTGCGCATCCAGTTGAACAATTTCAAGTCGGCCGAATCTTTTGCGGAAGGATTTTATGATCGGATACGTGATGGCATGATCACCGCCCAGAGAAATCAGGCGCACGTCGCGATTCAATAGTTCGGTGATGGAGGCTTCAATGTTTTCAAGCGCATCCGAGTCACCGTCGATGTGCATGTCGCCGAGATCGATAAAATCAGGCCGCGCCGCCAGATCAATACCCGCTTCCGAGCACAGATTGCCGGCACCGGAATTCATGGTTTTACGAATTTGAGCAGGTGCCCGGGCCGCGCCTTGCATGAAGGACGAATAAACATCAAATGGGATGCCGATAACTGCGACCATTCCCGATTTTAAATTATCAGAAATATTTATCATTTGATCTCAGCCGGTCGAAATTTTGTTGCGTTGGATTATTGCTTCAGGGAGCGTACCGGTAGCATGCGGCAGCCGTTGTTGTCATGCAAGCCGATGGTAAATGCGCTCCCCAGGTTGAAGTTGAATGCCAGCGGGAGCCCTAAGGCCGTATCCGACGTCCAGACAAGGATGCAGCTGAGCCGGATCTGGGGGACAATTTTAACCTGATGGCCGCAACGCGTCTGATAGCCCTGATATTTTGGATCCTCTACATAAAGGCTTTGCAGTTCTGAGATTGTCGGAAGACGCCAATTATCGTACAATTGCGGGATGACGTCCGGAAATTCATCTGTCAGCCAGCCTTGAATCTGATCCCAGAAGAGATCGGTCTGATTATCGGTTTTAGCCCACATGAGCCCCAGTTTGCGGTCGGTAACGGTTCCGTTGCCATGGTCAATAAAGCGCTGCTCCGCCAGGACAAAATCATAGGTGCCCGTAATCGTTATCAGGATAACGATGGAAAGAAGGGCTACAGTCTTTGAAATTTTTTTAATCATAAACCGTTAGGGCGACGTTGCGTGCGGCAATAGGTTTTTTTACAAAAGTAAACAGTTGTAATTGATGATTGGCTCTTTGAGGTTATTAAAGAAGCCGGTGCGTGTCAACAGACAGAAGACAGATGCTAAAAACTGGAGGATGAAATACCGTGTCGGTCGTCTGTCCCCTGTTTTCTGTTATCTGTTGACTGATTTCTGACACCCGACACCCGACACCTGAAACCCCTTGGGGAAGTAGGCCTGATTACGCTTTCAACTTCGACTTGACGATTATTTCCGAGTGTAAAGTGCGATGAACCGGGCAGCGGTTTGCTATCTGTAATAAACGCTTCTTTTGCGAATCGTCGAGCGGACCGGATAGTTCGATTTCACGCTCGATTTGATCCAATTTGCCTTCTTTGGTCTCACAGGTCTCACAATCGGCGGCATAAATTTTTTGGTGATTTAATTTAACCGTGACACCCTCCAGGGGCCACTGCTTATGATCTGAATACATACGCAGGGTCATGGCCGTACAGGCCCCCAATCCGGCCATTAGATAACCATAAGGTGCCGGGCCCAAATTGGTCCCACCCGCCGAGATGGGTTCATCGGCCACCAGACTATGACCTTCTGCCATAATATCAGTTGCGTATCCGGCTTTTCCAATGCGGGTGATGACCTGGTTATGGGTTTCGTCGCTTTGCGGTTCTGCTTTTTGATGCGCATTTATATATTTCAGTGCCCAGGCCGCAAGAACAGAGCCGGCATAGAGGGAGTCCTCCGGATCCGACAGCAGATGGTCGGCCTTATCCAGAGAAATAAAGCTTTTGGGATGCCGGGCAGCCTGAAAGATTTGGGCGGCATTTTCAATACCGACCGTCTCATCTACCGGTGAATGCAGAACCAGCAGGGCTTTGTTTAGATTCTGCAAAGTGGCTTTCATATTGACGAACTCCAGATCGTCGAGAAACTGTTTTTTTAGCGTAAACGTTCTGCCGGCCAGATTGACATCCGCTTCGCCCCGGCTTTGGATGGTCGCGGTTACACTGCCAAGGGCATGTTTCACATGCTGGGGATCGGCCGGAGCGGCGATGGTGACCACTGCTGTTGAAGCTGAAATGCGGGCAGCGGCCTGAAGCACGGCCGCCCCCCCGAAGGAGTGGCCGATTAATATTTTGGGCGCTTCGTAATTAGATTCGAGAAAATCCGCGGCCACAATCAGGTCCTCAACATTTGAGGAAAAATTGGTATCGGCAAAATCGCCTTCGCTTTCGCCCAGGCCCGTAAAATCGAAACGCAGCACCGCCAGGCCCGCACGGGTTAAAGCACGGCTGATATGCGCAATGGCTTTTATGTTTTTAGAACAGGTAAAACAGTGGGCAAACAGGGCATAGGCCAGCGGTTTGCCGTCCACCGGCAAATCCAGCCTGGCAGAAAGGGTTTGTCCGTCTTTGTTTTTGAATTCGAGTTTTTTAAATTGCATCATCGCCTCGGGGCTACAAATTAAGGTTTCAGTGTTCAGGTGTCAGGTGTCAGG
>JAQYWI010000093.1 GCA_030145015.1 Desulfobacterales bacterium | reverse complement strand
AACCCCTTGATATTATTGGTACGCCCGGCAGGATTCGAACCTGCGGCCTACGGATTCGAAGTCCGGCGCTCTATCCAGCTGAGCTACGGGCGCTTTGAAATGGGGTGAGTGATGGGACTTGAACCCACGACAACCGGGGCCACAACCCGGCGCTCTACCACCTGAGCTACACCCACCATATTTTGATTGTGGATTGCGGATTTTGGATTTCGGATTTAAGAATGCCGATTATTAGCAAATATACTTCGTGATATCAAGGGGAAAAACCAGGTATTGACGCAAATACGCTTCTCATATATTCAGTTCATGATTATCACCTGAATCTTGCCCCGCTTCGCGGGATGAAGCGTCTAATTTTATGATATAAAGGGGCTCCTCATGAAAATTAATGAGTAAGAAAATGAACCCGCTTCTAATTTTTGTAATCAGAGCGATCATCGGGCTGGTGTTTGCCGTCATTCTTACGCGAATGTTCTATGGCAGGATCGATCCAATATACATCGCGGGTTTAGCCATCATATTGGTCGGATTGGCTTATTTCTCTGAATACCTGCGGAAGCGCCGAGAAAAATAATTCTCACCGCAGAGGCCGCAGCCGAATTGCGGAAAACAAAATATTATAAATAATTCCGGTTATCTGGAAAGAACAAGTTGTATTGGTTGTGGGATCCCGGCGGCGGGAGATCATTTAATTTCGCGGCTGGAAGCCGCTCCCACAGGGGTTTTTTTTATGGTAACTTGGACTTTCCGGATAAGCGCCTAAATAATTTTTGCGCCCTCAGCATCCCACGCCCGCCATCGCGAGCCGCTTAGGCGAGGCGGGCGGGTCTGCAGCGAAATAGTAAAAAAAGGAGTTGTCCTCATTGAAACAGATTATTCTGGGAACCGCCGGGCATATCGATCATGGCAAGACCAGCCTGATTAAGGCCGTCACCGGTACGGATACCGATCGGTTAAAAGAAGAAAAGGAGCGCGGCATTACCATCGAGCTGGGCTTTGCCGCATTGGATCTGCCCAGCGGGCAGCATCTGGGTATTGTGGATGTGCCCGGGCACGAAAAATTTATAAAAAATATGGTGGCCGGCGCCACCGGAATTGATATCGTTGTCATGGTGATCGCGGCCGATGAAGGGGTCATGCCCCAGACCCGCGAGCATATGGAGATATGCACGCTGCTGGGTGTCCGGCACGGCATGGTTGCCGTAACCAAAATTGATATGGTCGATGAAGAGTGGTTGGAGCTGGCCCTTGAAGATATCCGCGATTTTGTCAGGGGAACCTTTTTAGAGGAGGCCCCTATCGCACCGGTTTCTTCAGAAACAAAGCAAGGCATACCCGAATTTATTAAGGCCCTGGATGCGCTCGCCGCCAACATCCCCGAACGGCCTCCAACCGATTTATTCCGCCTGCCGATTGACCGTGTCTTTACGATGAAGGGCTTCGGAACGGTAATCACGGGCACCTTGATTGCCGGCCGGGTTCAGGTGGGCGATACCATCCGGATATATCCTTCGGAAATCACATCCAAAGTCCGGGGGATTCAGATTCACAACCAAAGTGCCAACGAAGCCACAGCCGGCATGCGAACCGCCATTAATTTCCAGGGGCTCGAAAAAGCTGCCATTAACCGCGGTGAAGTGTTGTCCAAACAGGGAACTCTATTGGCGAGTTACATGGTAGACGTTTCTTTGCGCTACCTGGCCAGCAACAAAAAGCCCCTCAAAAATCGAACGCGGGTCCGATTTCATACCGGCACCAGCGAGGTTCTCGGAAACGTAATTTTGCTTGATCGCGATGAACTTCCACCCGGTGACGATACCGTCGTCCAGCTTCGCCTTGACGCACCGGTGTCTCTGGTTAAGGATGATCGTTTTGTCATCCGCAGCTATTCTCCCATATACACGATCGGCGGCGGCCAGGTGTTAAATCCGATTCCCATAAAACACAAACGCCTCAAACCCGAAACGGTTGAAGCGTTAAAAGAACTCGGCGACCAGGAGCCTGAAGTCATCATTGCATTTCATACCGAAGCTTCAGGATATAAGGGGGTTTCCTTTTCTCATCTAAAAATAATGAGCAATCTTGCCGACAAACAGCTGGGAAACGCCCTTCAAGGCTTATTGTCAAAGAAGATACTCATCCAGGTTGACAAAGAAAATCGAATCTATATTCACCATAGCGGGTTTGAAAAACTTAAAAATGACACCCGGGGCCGACTTGCCGATTTTCACAGCGCCAATCCGCTCAAAACGGGCATGTCAAAAGAGGAGCTTAAAACCAAGTTCCCGCCTTACCTGACCGCAAAGCTCTTTAATTTGACGCTGACTCAGATGATCAAGGAAAATGAAATCGTTCAGGAAGAAAATACGGTGCGCCTCGCCTCGCACGCCGTATCCTTAGGCGGCAAACAGGCCGACATCAAAGATAAGATTCTGGATACCTACCAGAAATCAGGGCTGCAGCCCCCCTATTTTAAGGAGCTCACCAAATCTCTGGATGCGGATGCCAAACGGGCCCGGGATGTTCTCATGCACCTGGTCGATGAAGGCTCCATCGTAAAGGTGAAAGAAGATCTGTATTTCCATGTGAAGGCCATAAGTGACTTGAAAAATAAGCTGGTAGGTTTTCTCGAGGCCCGGGGGGAGATCACTACCCCGCAGTTTAAAGAAATGACCGCTGTTTCGCGTAAATATGTTATCCCGCTGGCCGAATACTTTGATTCTAAAAATGTGACATTGAGGGTCGGCGATGTCAGAAAGCTGCGCAGGGGATGATATTCAAAGATCAGTATGATATTTCTTTTTGGCCAAAATCGGTTTTTTGCGCCTGCATTCTTGCCACGGTTTTTACGTCCATCTGGCTGATGTTTGCAGACACGGCGCATTCAGCTACGTGGTTGAAACCGTATCTAATATCCGGTGATCTTTTTCGCCGGGTGCTGATTGCCCTTTGTTTGATTATCTATTTCCTGCGACTCCAAGTTACGGTCTGGGTGTTTCAGAAACGCAAATGGGTCTGGCCCGAGACGATCATTATCGCGATTTTGGTGCCATTGGCGCTTTATGCTTTTGCGCATGTCGGCGGAAACAATCACCAACCTTTTAGTGCTTTGGAAATTGTTGGTGGGCTGCTTTATATTTTGGGTTCATATATCAATACAGATTCTGAATATCGTCGACATGTTTGGAAATTGAAAGAAGAGAATAAAGGACGGCTTTACAGAGCGCGATTATTTAAATATTCGGTGCATATCAACTACTTCGGAGATATCGTGCTCTTTACTGGATTTGCCATGATAACGCACAGCCTTAGTATGTTGGTGATCCCATTGATCATGACAGCGAATTTCGTCTTCAATATAATTCCGTCCCTCGATAGATACCTTGAAAAAAATTATGGGGACGAATTTAGAGACTATTCCCAAAAAACAAAAAAACTGATTCCATGGATATATTAGTGACAAATGATAAATTATAAAAAGCTAAAGACCGTAATTAATAATTTAGAAGCGGAAATTAATAATTACAATAATAATTTTTTAAAAATATTTCCCTTAAGAAAATATATTAATTTAATTGATAAATATCCTGAACATGCCGGACTTCAATATTGCAGCAGAGAGGTAGAAAGATATTGTGAAGATATTATTGAAAGTAGCGATCTTCAAATTCTAGAATTATACCATAAATTGCTTATGGTCACGCTTATTTCCATATTTAAAAAAAGGGTAAAAAATAAAAAACTGCCCGATGAAGTGCAGCAGTATTACTTTAAAGATTTCGATAGAATTATTTGCCAGATTGAAAACGACACCGATTTTTCGGGTTATTATCTGTATCCAAATTATCATTTTTGCATGGACATCTCAACATGCAGTTTAAGAGTGTTTCCAATTGGAGGAAGAAAATACCATCTTTCTCGTTTTCCGGTGCGAAAATTTCTGAATAAGGGTGGGAGACAATTCGTATCGGTCTTGCTTTTTTTAATATTCGAAACCGGGGGAAGAGAGCCATTTTTAAGAGTTCACTATGATACGCATGATCCAGGTTTCATGGATGGATGGACTCTAGAAGGATTGATTTATTCGAGCCGAATCCTTGCCGATGTGATGAAAATGAATCCCCAAATTAAGGGGAAAATTGGGACGTCATGGTTAGGCGATCCGCAAATAGAACGAATTAGCCCAAGACTTGCATATATTCGGTATTTTGTCATTGCGAATGGCGCCAATTTTTTTTACCTGGGTTCAAGCGATAAAGCCGCAAAAGACGCTACAAAGAAATCATCCACACGAAGGCGATTATACAGCGAAGGAAAATATGTGCCTTCAGATTACCTGGAGGCCTGGTCAAGAAAGCGCATGATTAAATGGGCAAATAAATTAAAATGGTATTGGTAGCCGTTTCAGGTGAAAGGAATACACCCGCTCAAAGGTACAGATGATTCCCCCAATCATAAGTGACGGCAAAGCCCCAAGCATTCATCCCCGTGCAACATTCAGGTAATAAACATAGAGGTAATGCTGTCTAGAAAGGCCCTGCCCTGCCGCGTTAACGTGCAGTGGCTTTTAGTGACTTGCAGATAATTGTCTTTTTCAAGGGCGGTTGTTACTTCTTTGAATGTCTCCATAAAATCAACTCCAAATTTTTTCTTAAAAAAAGCCAGGTCAATCCCGCGCGTCATTCTCAACCCCAGATAAATCGCTTCGATTCTTTGCTGTTCTATGGTGAGCAATTCCCGGCCCGCAACCGGCAAGTCCCCGGATTCAATTTCGTTGATATATTGATCCAGGCTCGCAACATTCCAGTGGCGCTGCGATTCGATATAAGAATGGGCCGAAGGTCCCAGGCCCATATACGGTACCAGGGTCCAGTACTTCAGATTATGCCTGGAAACGTTCGCTGTTCTATCTTTTTCTATCCTGGCAAAATTTGAAATCTCATATTGAAAATATCCATTATCTTCCAAAAAATCGATGGTGGTTTCGAAAAGCACGCGAATCCTGTCTTCCGACAGCGGTTGAAACCGGCCGTGTTGCAGGTCACGATTCAGGGGAGTTCCATTTTCAAAGGTGAGCATATAACAGGAAAGATGCGCAGGTTGATAATCAACTGCCTGCTGGAGATCAAGCTGCCAATCTTGTTCAGATTGCCCCGGCAAACCGTAAATCAAATCGATTCCAACTTTATCAAATCCCGCCTTGCGCGCAAAATTCAGGGTCTGTCCGGCC
This sequence comes from Desulfobacterales bacterium, assembly GCA_030145015.1. The sequence goes on along the minus strand of JAQYWI010000093.1, from coordinate 16,102 downwards.
GCATCACTTGAATGGATCCGTCCGAGAAAATCAAGATTCGTCTGCTGAAAAGACTGCACCCCGATGCTTAAGCGGTTTATGCCGGTTTTTCGGAAGCCTGTCAGCTGTGCAAGGGTCACCGTTCCGGGATTTACTTCCAGGGTGATTTCAGAATCGGCCCGGACCTTAAAAGATTGGAATGCATTTGTGACGATGTGATCGATCTCATCAGATTCATAGACCGAAGGCGTACCGCCCCCGATATACAGGGTGTCAAAGCAAAGCCCCCCATGCGAAACCAGTTCCATTTCAGCGGTCAGGGCTTTCAGAAACCTCGCCTTCAGCGCCAAATCGGTTACCGAATAAAAATCACAATACGGGCATTTGCGCACACAAAACGGAATGTGAATGTACAATCCGGCATTCTGGCTGTACGGTAAATTCATATCGGTGAGCATTTGGGCCTGGATAAAGGTCGGCACCCGTCTTCGCACAAGGCTTCGCCGCGCCAAGCAGAGGCCGACTTGATTTTTTGAATTAAGGAGTTCAACAACACGGGATTCGATTCAACAGCGGAACAAATAAATCGCGGCTGGAAGCCACTCCCATAACCAATACAACTTGTTCTTTCCAGATAACCGGAAAAAAAATTTATGAGAACTGTGTCCCCCTTTCTGAATTTAGAACAGGTGAACTGGATTTTAAGCGTTAGCTCTTGTCTGAAGGCCCCGCTGCGCGGGATTTCACATCTTGATCTTATAATTTAAAGAGTTCAACCCCCGCTTAAAAACGGGATTTCACGTCTTGATCTTATAAATTAAAGAATTCAAAAGGCACAATTAAAAAAAAGAAGCAGCTGTTTTCTTTTCTGAAATGAGGATTTTTAATAAAAGTAGAATTGATTGTAAACTGTTAGATTTTGTTCGATAGCAAGACGCGATTCGATTTAAAAGCGGAGCGTACACGCAGTACGTGAGCATTTTGAATCGGATCGCAACGCAGCTATCGGGCAAAAGATGACAGTTTACAATCAATTCTAGGGCCAGCCGCCCATCAGGTGCAGGTGCAGATGAAAAAGCAGCTGCCCTCCTCCTTTTTCCACATTATACAGCAACTTATAACCGGACCTGGCAACGCCATGTTCCTTGGCCATTTTTTGGGCGGCCATAACCAACCCGGATAGGATCTCTTGATCTGCGTCGGTAAGATCGTTGACACTGCGAATATGCTTTTTGGGAACAAACAGCAGATGAACCGGTGCATGCGGGTTAATATCTTTAAATACCACCAGCGTATCCGTTTGATATAAGATTTCAGTGTCGGTTTGACCGTTAGCAATCTGACAGAAAATGCAGTCCTTTTCCATTCGAAAATAACCTCCTCTTTCTGCTCCTGAATTTTGGTGAATGATCCCTCAGCATTATTAGAAGCTGTTATCTAAACGGAATGATCAGCTTATGTCAAGCCATGGATTAGGTTATCAATTTCAGAACGTTGGCGGGCACGGAGTCCCGCCCTACGGTTCGAAAAAGAGAATTTTTTGCCTTTTTCAAGAATTTAGACGGGTAGCGGGGAAAGGGACCATTTACCCTTTATGGTGGGCGATTTGAGCGATTTTTTTAATTCATCCAGGAAACGGGCTCTGCATATTTCCCGGGCCCCAAAACTGAGCAAATGGGCGCTGGTTATCTGGCAGTCAATCAAATTAAAATTAAAGGCCTGCAAGTGTTCAACCAGGGCCACAAAAGCAACCTTGGAAGCATTGCTGATGCGCGTAAACATAGATTCCCCAAAAAAACACTTCCCCAATGATACGCCATAGAGCCCACCGGCCAGCTTGCCGGCCTGCCAGGTCTCAACCGAATGCGCCAGTCCGGATTCATGCAGGCGGCAGTACGCTGCAATCATATCGTTCACGATCCAGGTACCTTCTTGCATCCGGGTTCGACTGTGCGCACAAGCCTTTATCACCGATTCAAAGGCCTGATCCATCGTCACCTTGAAGCGCCGTTTTTTAATGGCCTTTTCCAATGACTTCGAGACCTTGAGTTCTGCAGGATAAAGAACAAGACGCGGGTCCGGTGACCACCACATAATCGGTTCATCTTCCGAATACCATGGGAAAATGCCCATGTGATAGGCAAGCAGCAACCGCTCCCGGCTTAAATCACCACCGACAGCTAAAAGACCTTCTTCCGAAGCAAGTTGGGGGGAGGGAAATATTAAATCGTCGGATAAAAGGTAGACGGGCATGTTTGTGGTCAAATGGTTAAACAGTTGATTGGTCAAATAGGTGTTGAATATCCAACCCCAAGGTTTATATGCAAATCACGATTTGACGATTTAACAATTTAACAAATTAACCAAAGTTAAAGACGAGCTGGTCGTCGGCCAGATCCAGGGACACAAGGCCACCGTTTTGAAGCTGACCGAACAGGATTTCATCGGAAAGCTTATCTTTGATCTCGGCCTGGATGACGCGTCCCAGCGGCCTGGCACCATATGTGGGATCATGACCTTTTTTTGCCAACCAGGTACGCACCGCAGGCGAAATCGTCAGGGCCACTTTTTTGATGCCCAGCTGTTGATTCAGTTCGGCAATAAATTTGTCCACGATCATTTCCATGATATCCAGGTCGAGCGCATTAAACGTAATGGTTTCATCTAGCCGATTTCTAAACTCGGGGCTGAATAGTTTTTCAATGGCCTTTTTGCCCTTGGATTGTGCGCCTTTATGAGTCTGGCCAAATCCGATGTTGGCAGCGCTCATCTCTCTTGAGCCGGCATTTGAGGTCATCATCAGGATCACGTTTCTGAAATCCGCCTTGCGGCCGTTATTGTCCGTTAAGGTTGCGTGATCCATTACCTGCAGCAAAATATTAAACAGATCCGGATGCGCCTTTTCAATCTCATCCATCAGCAGCACCGAATGCGGGTGTTTGCGAATGCCATCCGTCAGCAAACCGCCCTGATCAAATCCGATGTAACCCGGGGGGGCACCAATCAGGCGCGCGACAGCATGCTTTTCCATATACTCACTCATATCAAATCGGATAAACTCCACGCCCAGAATCCGGGCCACCTGCAGGGAAACTTCGGTTTTGCCCACTCCGGTGGGACCGGCAAACAGAAAAGCGCCCACGGGCCTCTCAGGTGATCCCAGACCTGCACGTGAACGTTTTATGGAGGTGACCAATGCGTTGATCGCGTCGTCCTGACCAAACACGACCTCCTTTAAACCATCTGCTAAATTTTCGAGTTTTGAGCGATCAGATGTCGAAACACTCTGAGCTGGCACGCGTGCCATCTTGGCGACGATTTTTTCAATATCGGCGGGATTGATCTTTTTTCTGTGCGTTGATCCGGAAAGCCTGATAAATGCACCGGCCTCATCAATGACGTCGATGGCTTTATCCGGCAGAAACCGATCTCTGAGATATTTGGTCGAAAGTTCGGCGGCAGCTTTTAAGGCCGCATCGGTATAGGCGATGCCGTGGTGTTCTTCATAACGCGATCTCAGGCCTTTTAATATTTGAATAGTTTGCGACACCGGCGGTTCCATAATTTCGATTTTCTCGAACCGTCGCGCCAGGGCCCGATCCTTTTCAAAATGATTTTTAAACTCCTCAAAGGTCGAAGACCCGATACAGCGAATCTCTCCGCTGGCCAGGACCGGTTTCAGGATATTAGAAGCATCCATAGAACCGCTGCTGGTAGCCCCCGCCCCCACAATGGTGTGAATTTCATCTATAAACAGAATGGCTTTGGGTTTCTTTTGCAGCTCGGCAATGACGCCCTTCAGACGCTGTTCAAAATCGCCCCGGAATTTCGTCCCGGCCAGCATACCCCCCAGATCAAGAGAGAAGATCTCCATATCCTTTAAGAGGTCCGGGACGTCTTCCTTCTGAATTTTCTGTGCCAGGCCTTCGGCCATTGCGGTTTTCCCCACACCGGGGTCGCCCACAAAGACCGGATTGTTTTTCCTTCTGCGGCAAAGCACCTGCATCGTACGCTCCAGTTCGGCTTGCCGCCCGATCAGCGGATCGAGCTTCCCTTCAGCAGCCAGCTCAATGAGGTTAAGCGTAAAAAGCGCTAAGGGATTGGATTTCTTCCTGCGATCCCCTTCCTCCTTACCCGGACGCGTCAATCCGTCGGAACTGTCCGTGAAAGGGTCTTTCACAATATTGTGTGAAATATAGTTCAGAACATCCAGACGCGTAACGCCCTCGGCACTCAGAAAAAATTCTGCGTGAGAATCTTTTTCCAGAAAGATAGAAGCCAGAACATCGGCAACGGCAACTTCCTGCTTTTCAGCCGAACGGGCATGATTGACGGCCCGCTGAATGACCCGCTGAAACCCGATGGTCTGTTGCAGGACATAATCATCGCCTTGCGGAATCTGTTCAATCTTTTCATTAAAAAACTTCTCGAGGGCATCCAGAAGGTTATCGGCATCACCACCGCAATTTTCGACGATTTCAACACCGGCAGGGTCATTCAGAATGGCAAACAGGATATGTTCGATGCTGACATACTCATGGCGTCTTCTTTTCGCCTCTCTGACGGCAAATCCAAGTGTTGCGCTGAGTTCTTTGCTGATCATGATCTACTCTCTTTCCATGGTACATTTAAGCGGAAAACCTTTTTCACGCGCAAGCGCTACAGTTGTATTGACCTTGGTTTCCGCAACTTCATAAGAATATATTCCGCACAGTCCGACACCGCTGTGGTGCACATTGAGCATAATCTGGGTCGCATCCTCTATGGATTTATGAAACACAAATCGGAGGACATCAACAACAAAATCCATAGCCGTATAATCATCATTCAGCAGCAACACCTTATACATCGCCGGTTCCTTGAGCTCTTTATCAACCTCTGAACCAACGCCCTCTTCTAATTCCGGATTGTATTCACCCATGGAATCGTTCTCCAAAGAAAAAGGTTTTTCCGGTATCAGTCAGCGGTTTCATAGTTACGGTGTTGCAACTGTCTGCTTCGGGCTGGTTGATGCCATTATAATAATCACTTGAAACAGCGCTTGTAAAGGGGACGATTTTAATTTTACCCTACTGACCGCAACATTTTTTATATTTCTTGCCACTTCCACAGGGACAGGGCGCGTTTCGGCCGACTTTATTTGACTTTCGCTGCTTCGTTTTTGGTTTTTCAGACCCGCCGGCCCCGGAAAATGCCAGTTTTTGTTCTTTAGGCTTCCTGAAATCTTCAATCTTTTCGGGTTCTTCAATCTGAATCCGGAACAAAATTCCCAGGGTCTCTTCTTTAACCCGGGAAATCATGTCATTAAACATCTCAAAACCTTCTTTTTTATAAACGATCAGCGGATTCTGCTGGGCGTAGCCTCTTAAACCGATGCCCTCTTTCAGATGATCCATACTGAGAAGGTGATCCTTCCAAAGGTTATCCACCGTTTGTAACATGACCACGCGCTCCAATTGTCTAAAATCCTCAGAACCGATGGCCGTTTCCCGCTGGTCATAAACCTTGCCGGCTGCCTCAAATATTACATCGGCCAGGATGTCCCGGTCGAGGTTCTCCAGGGTATCGGCATCAAAGGCGTTAAGGCGGAAATTAAACTGCTTGAAAACGGCGTCCCGGATGCCCTTTAAATCCCATTCTTCAGCCGGGGTTTTCTCTTCGGCAAAAACATCGGCGATCTCATCGGCTTTTTCGCGGATCATATCGAAAATCCCGGTTTTCAAGCTTTTACCACCCAGGGCTTCGCGCCGCTGCCGGTAAATGACCTCACGTTGCTGATTCATCACGTCATCATATTCGAGCAACTGCTTGCGAATTTCAAAATTGTGCCCTTCTACGCGCGCCTGAGCATTTTCAATCGCCCGGCTAATCATATTGTGCTCAATCGGTTCGCCATCCGGCATGCCCAGCTTCTCCATAATGCCGGTAATACGTTCACCCCCAAAAATTCGCAGCAGATCATCCTCGAGTGCAAGATAAAAGCGCGAAGATCCGGGATCACCCTGTCTTCCCGACCGCCCCCGCAACTGATTGTCGATGCGGCGGCTTTCATGGCGTTCGGTCCCTAAGATATGCAGCCCGCCGAGATCCGTAACCCCCTCACCCAGCACAATATCGGTGCCGCGGCCGGCCATGTTGGTCGAAATCGTAACCGCGCCTGCCTGCCCGGCCATGGCAATGATTTCGGCTTCGCCTTCATGATTTTTGGCGTTCAGCACCGAATGCTTGATACCCCTTTTTTTCAGTTTCTTGCTGAGTGCTTCGGAAACATCAATTGAGATCGTACCCACCAAGACGGGTTGTCCGCGGCGATTCAACTCCTCAATTTCATCCAAAGCGGCCTCAAATTTTTCTTTGCGGGTTTTATAAATGACGTCCGGAAATTCCTGACGAACCATGGGCATGTTGGTGGGGACAACCATGACATCAAGATTATAGATCTTTTTGAACTCGGCGGCTTCGGTATCGGCCGTACCCGTCATACCGGCAAGCTTGTCATACATTCGAAAATAGTTCTGAAAGGTGATGGTGGCCAATGTCTGGTTTTCGTTTTCGATTTTAACATTTTCTTTGGCCTCCAGGGCCTGGTGCAGCCCTTCACTATATCGACGGCCGGGCATCAAGCGACCGGTAAATTCATCGACGATGATCACCTCCCCATCTTTGACAATATAGTCGACATCACGTTTAAACAGGGTGTGGGCCTTGAGCGCCTGATTGATATGATGCAGCAGTTCGATGTATCTGGGATCAAACAGGTTATCCACCTTCAGCAGCTGCTCGCATTTGGCAACACCATCTTCGGTCAGGGTGGCCGCACGTGCTTTTTCATCGATGCTATAATGTTTATCGCCGGAAAGCCGCGGAATCAGGCCATTCACCTGATAGTAAAGATCGGTAGATTTTTCAGCCGGACCCGAAATGATCAACGGCGTCCGGGCCTCATCGATCAAGATGCTGTCGACCTCATCCACAATCCCAAAATTCAGCTGGGGCTGGACCAGCGCATCACGGTCAAATTTCATATTGTCTCTTAAATAATCAAAACCGAACTCGTTGTTGGTCCCATAGGTAATGTCGGACGCATAAGCCGCCTGGCGTTCGGTATCATCCAGGCCGTGAACAATCGTGCCCATCGATAAACCCAGAAAACGATAGATGTGACCCATCCATTCGGTATCGCGCTTGGCCAGATAGTCATTGACCGTAACAATATGGACTCCCTTTCCGGTCAACGCATTCAGATAAGCCGGCAGTGTTGCCACCAGGGTTTTGCCTTCCCCGGTCTTCATTTCAGCGATTTTGCCCTCATGCAGCACGATTCCGCCGATAAGCTGGACATCAAAATGCCGCATGTTCAAAGCGCGCAAGGAAGCTTCCCGGACGGTTGCAAACGCTTCCGGCAAAAGGTCGTCCAGAGATTCTCCTTGATCGATGCGCTCTTTAAACTTGGAGCTCTGGGCCTTGAGCTGGTCATCGCTCATGGCCTGAATTTCCGGTTCCAGCGCATTGATGCGCTCAACGTATGGCTGCAGCCGTTTTAAATCCCGTTCGTTTTTGCTTCCAAATACTTTTGTCAACGCGTTTAATATCATCTCGGGTGTAATCCTCCCGTAAGCATGCATTATTAAAATCTAAATTGGGTGTTTCAAATTTTAAAAAGGAATAATTTTACTTTATTTTCAAGGAATTCTATCGTTCTATTTTTTAAAATTTGAAACCCTTCGGGATTGTCGATCTTACCGCATCTATTGCGTCAGATGCCGTCCCGCATAGCCAACTATAGCGGGACGACATCTTCCTTGTAGCTCCCCGCTGCGACGGGATCTTACGAGCGGCAACCTCGACAATCGCCCAACTTAGATAAAAATTAGTCCCGCTGGGTGAATTATAGCAAATTTAGCGTATCTCTCAATAACTAATTTAAGGCCCAGGAGTTTAAATACATAATGGCATCCTTATGTTCACCCCAAACCAAATCGCTGCTCCATGTCTAAATAGATTTGATACCCGACGCGGTATTACAATATAAACTCGGGAGGCCTCAGAAGCAAGGTCAGACAGTTCAAATCGAGATGAAAAGAAAAAGGGATCTGTCCGTTTGATACAGGGGTATTTGCTGGTCTGCGTCAGCCTTTTAAGGTGGATGAAAAATGAAACGTTCCAGGGGTATTAATTTAAGATATACTTATACGGGTTCACCGGAATTCCGTTCAGCCGCACTTCGTAATGCACATGCGGTCCGGTGCTGCGACCGGTGTTTCCCACCAGAGCGATGGGTTCGTAGCGTTTTACTTTTTCACCGCGTTTCTTCAGAAATTTCTGAGCGTGTCCGTAGCGTGTAACCATTCCATGGCCGTGATCGATAATAACGGTATTGCCCAGCAAGCCTTTTTTGCCGACAAAGGTGACAATTCCTTCGGCGGTAGCCAGAATCGGTGTCCCCTTCCGGGTAGAGATGTCAAATCCCTGATGAAATTCCTGTTTACCGGTAAATGGTGATCTCCGGTAACCAAACGAGGACGTAACCCATGATTTTTCCCCGCGGGATATGGGACGGATGGCAGGGGTGGAAGCCAACAGGTTTTGCTGGTCCTCTAAGGATTTGAGGAGGGATTCAAATTCGCCTTTTTGATGAATGGATGCACGATTCAACTCGTCAATCTGCTCATGCATATCGCGCATCAGGCTGTTGTGTTTTTCCATCAATGGCAGCCCGGCATCCAGATCTTCCGGTATGGAACCGCCAACACCGAAAATATTATTCGAATCATCGGTTTTTTCAATATTGGCGATGATGCGAATCTTTTTCTCAAAGTTGTTCAGTGATACCAGATGGCCCTTTAATGAATTGATCTCGCCGGCAAACTCTTGAATCTGTTTGCGTTGACTTTGAATCTCGCCCAACTCGTTGGTCAGATGGACCGCGCGGGTTTCCAGGTGCACCATCTTTTGTTTAAGCTGAAAGTAATCGTAAACCACATAGCCAACAGATATCAGACAGGCTATAACGAAAACACTTACCAAACGAATGGAAGCTTTGGAGGCGCACATTTGCTTGGCAGGCGCTCCACTATTGCTTAATACGACAAAAGAAATTTTCTTTCGCATAACAGTATACCTTAAACGAATTATGGATTTGCCCGGGTTATCTTTATTTAAACAATCAATCGTACGTACTTATGTAAAACAAGGATTGATCGAATTCAACAATACATGGAGGATTAAAAAACACCGTCGCGCTTAGTGCAGCCTTGCATTACATTTCGGAGCTTTTTTTTGGTATCACATCCCTAATATCCGTGTCAAGAGGGTAAGTTCCTTCTATAATTCAAACTAATTGTTGATCTAGATCCCCTCTATTCCAGCGCCATTCGGTCAAAACAATTGAGAATTTGGCCGCCCAAATAAAGAACGCCTCCAGGCTTCATCACCCCCGAAAGCGTTCTGACAGCAAATAGTCGGTAACCTGGCAGTCTTAGCCCCATCAGCTTTAGACCCATGGTTTTGCGTCGCCATCTTTCGGTGACTTTGCTCTTTCGTTTTGCAAAATAGTCCTAAAAAACAATATATTAGGGTACAATTGCTTTGTCAATATATAAATAGTTCAATCTATTAGCAATATCGGTATATTATACCTTAACTTTAGGTTTTTTTGCAATCTTGAAAAAAAATTAGGCGATCCCCAGCTTAAATTTCAGAGACTTCAGGGTATTTTTCATCAGCATGGTAACGGTCATGGGCCCCACACCGCCGGGGACCGGTGTAATCGAACCTGCAATCTCTTTAGCTTTATCAAAATCCACATCACCCTTTAAGATCGCTATTTTCTTTCCCGTTTTTTCGCTGATCTTTTCTCCGACCCGGTTGACGCCCACATCGATCACGCACGCACCCGGTTTAATCCACTCGGGTTTGACCAGGTCCGGAACGCCGGCAGCGACAATTAAAATATCGGCCCGTTTACAATGGGCCGCCAGATCTTTGGTACGGGTATGCACGATCGTTACGGTAGAATTGGCGCCATCGCTCTTTTGCAGCATCATATTGGCAATGGGTTTGCCGACGATGTTTGAGCGACCAACGACAACGACTTCAGCACCACTGGTCTCCACGCCGGCCCGCATAATCATTTCCTGGATCCCGGCCGGTGTACACGGTGCAAATTTTACTTCTGCACCGCCGATCATCAGCCGGCCGACATTTACGGGATGGAAACCATCCACATCCTTGTCCGGATCGATGGCATTGAGCACCTTTTTTTCATCTAAATGTTTCGGAAGCGGCAGCTGAACCAAAATGCCGTGAATGGAATCATCGTTATTGTATTTATCCACTAAGGCCAGCAAATCTTCCTCGGAAATATCGTCGGCCTGGCTGTCCTGAATCTCTTTAAAGCCCAACTGATTTGCGGTTTTAATCTTCAGGGTCACATAGGAAATGGAGGCGGGGTTTTCGCCGACCAAAATCGTCACCAAGCCGGGAACAACACCGTGCTTTTCTTTGATTTCTTTGACCTCATCTGCAATTTCTTTCAAGATCTCTTCGCGTATCTCCGTCCCCTTAATTAGCTTTGCCGTCATCTTTATCCTCCCTTATACAATAGTTATTAATTATGGGTTACTGGTTATTCGTTAAAAAATATCCGTTACATACAAAACATTCCCGATCAAAAGTCAACAACAAATACCTGAAGTTTTTAGAGTGGATAGGGAATGTGGCTTAACCCGGTTGTTTCATCCAAACCCAGCATGATGTTCATATTTTGAACGGCCTGGCCGGCAGCACCTTTAACCAGGTTGTCAATTGCCGAGATAAGTATGAGGCGCTGGGTATGCTCATCCAGTCTGAATCCGATATCACAGAAATTGGTTCCTTTCACGTGAACGGTATCCGGCAGGCGTTCTTGAGCACATAACCGGATGAAAGCGTGGCCGGAGTATGCAGCGGCTAAACATTGAAAAATATCTCTCGGCTTCAACGCGGCGACCGGCATTGCATAAATAGTGGTTAACATTCCGCGGCTCATCGGAACCAGGTGCGGCACGAAGGTTAAATTAACCGGCTGGTTGGCCTCACGGCTCAGGATGGCCTCCATCTCCGGATTATGACGATGCACACCAACTTTGTAAGCCTTGAAGGATTCATTTACTTCACAGAAATGACTGGTTAACGCTAAGGTTCGGCCCGCTCCGGAAACCCCTGATTTTGAGTCGGCAATTAACGTGTTTAGATCCAAGAGGCCTTCTTTCACCAAAGGAATCAGCGGCAACAAGACACTGGTGGGATAGCATCCCGGATTGCCGATCAAAACCGCGGATCGGATATCTTCAAAATAAATTTCACTCAGGCCGTAAACGGCTTTGCCGAGTAAATCCGAAGCGGTATGCGCCTGGTAAGCCGATTCATACACGCCGGCATCGTTAAATCGAAAATCGGCTGACAAATCCACTACGCGCACCTTGCGCTTGACAAATTCCGGAACAAGGGCCATGGGCAGTCGATGCGGAAGCGCCGTAAACACGATATCGGCACGATCACATACTTTCTCCACCGCCAGTTCCTCACAGACCAGATTCACGCACCCGCTCATTGCCGGGTAGACCTCGTCAAATCTAACGCCGGCAAACTGCCGGGACGTCAGGATGGTCAATTCAACTTGCGGATGCCCGCAAAGAATTCTGACAAGTTCCGCTCCCGCATAGCCGGTCGCACCCACGATTCCAACCCGTATCATAAAGCCTCCTTTAGCAGGAATTTATAAATGGTACAAATCTGGATTTTTAACAAATAAAACCGGTTCCTTCAAGAAGATTCGGCTAATGGAGGGTATTCTGAGAATGTTTATACAAGATCCGCAGATTAAAATAATATCCACCGATTACGCAGATTACACAGATTAATTTTTTGCTGTGGAAAAATCTGCGAAAATCTGCATAATCTGCGGATATTTTTAACCTAAAGATGGTTGCCGACTAATTTGGAGGGGGTTATGATAGCGCTTATATCAGCGTATCAGGCAGTTTGTGTATCTTCCAATACCAGAACCCATCCGGCTTTGCTTTCGGAAAGCAAAATGGCAGATACGGTGGTGGTAATAGCGCGATCGTTAAAATCTGTATGAAAACCGATTTTTGTTTTTGCAGGCAACTGAATCACCTGCTTGAGTGCGTCGCCCAATTTCGCCTTGGCCGATGCCGGGAAAATATCAACCACGGAGCTGTTGAGAACTTGCGTTGGTGATTTGGCCAGAATTTCAAAGGCCAGGGAGTTCGCATTTAAAATACGCGTATCGGTATCAACCACAATAATCCCGACCCCCAGACTTTCGATAATTGCCTGATGAAACTTTAGGGATTTTAGCAATTCCACAGCGTCCCGCCGGGGATAGACCCCGCCGGTCTCCCGTATTTTCATTTCGCGGGGGGGAAATTCCGGGTGCGTTTCGAATTCAGCCATAAATTCGTTCAACTGGACGGTTAGTTTGTCAATCGGCCCTTTGGCCATGTAGTAATCGGCGCCGATTTCATTAAGGCTGCCGAGTTGTTCAATCATCACTCCCGATAATGCGACGATCGGAAAATGGTTGGGCCCATATTTTTCGCGAACGAAATGAATGAATTGCGGACCATCGACTTTGGGCATCACCAAATCGACAAACAGGATATCATGCGGGTCGCCGGCCAGCTTGGAGATACCGTCTTTGCCGTCATAGGCTTTGGTAACCGCATATCCGCGTTTTTCGAGCAATTCGCTGACAAACTCTACAAAAAAATAATCTGCATCCACAACCAGGGCTTGTTTTGACATGACTTTCACCTTTTTATTTTATTCAACACAGACCCGGCGGACCTCGCGCATATCCGTGATTCCCTCAAAGACCTTATGAACGCCGTCTTGCTTTAATGTCATCATTCCATCTTTGATGGCCTGTTTTGCCAAATCCTGAGAGGTCGCCTGCTTTTTGATTAATAACTTAATATCAGGCGTTCCCTCGATTAATTCATGAATCCCCAATCGGCCTTTATATCCGGATCCATTGCATTTCTCACAGCCCAAGGAACGTTGCAGTTCAAACTCGGAGGTATACTCCACTCCCAGGGCATCAAAGGCCTTTGTTCCGTAATCCTTTTTGACATATTCAAACTCCTCTTCATCCGGGTGATAGGGTTCTATGCATTCGGGGCACAACCTTCTAACAAGCCGCTGCGCCAATACCCCCAAAAACGCATCCGCAATATTCAGCGGGTTCATTCCCATATCCAGCAGTCGGGTTAAGGTCTCCGGCGCATTATTGGTATGCAGGGTGGATAGCACCAAATGGCCGGTCAGAGAAGCTTCAATGGCCGTCGCCGCCGTTTCGCGGTCCCGCATTTCACCGATCATGATAATATCCGGGTCAAGCCTTAGAAATCCTCTCATAATTTTTGCGAAATCCAAACCAATTTTGGGTTTTACCTGCACTTGCCTCAGTCCGGCCTGGGTGATTTCTACCGGGTCCTCAGCGGTCCAAATTTTGACACCGGGGGTGTTGATATGCGCAAGGGCAGAATGCAATGTCGTTGTTTTTCCCGATCCGGTGGGCCCCACGCATAAAATCAGGCCGTACGGCCGGGCAATGATGTGCTTCAACACCGATAGGTTGCGCTCGTTCAGCCCGATTTCATCCAGTTTAAGCGTGCCCGAAGAGGTTAAAATGCGCAGCACCGCATCCTCAAATCTTCCGACTGTAGGCATGGTGGATATTCGAAGCTCAAATTCTTTTATGCCCTTACGCTTTAAAGTTATTTTCCCGTCCTGGGGTCGACGGCGTTCGGCGATATCAAGGTCGGCCAAAATTTTCAAGCGTGAGACAATTGCCGGGGCCATTGCATTGGGGACCTGGATATACTCATGACATACCCCATCGGTCCGAAAACGTATGGTCGTTTTACGGTTTATGACCGAAGGTTCAATGTGGATATCGGAAGCCTGATTGCGAAATGCAGTCACCAGGACTTGATCAACAAACTTAACGATCTGACTGGATGACTCATCCAGACCCGTTACGTCCTCCTCGAGATCTTCCTCTTCTTCAAAGGAAATATCCGGAATGATATCGTCCAGGTTTTCAAATACATTTTCAGTGAGCTTTTCGACGCGTGGATCAAAGAAACGATTGATGTATTTTTCAATATCTTCCTTGATTCCTATGGATAAATTAATTTTCTGATTGGTCATCAGCGCTTTGATATGGTCGGTTTTTCGAAGATCTTTGGGATCGTCGACCAAAATCTCCACACCGTTTTTATCCCAGCTCAACGGCACCCATACATAATAGAGCAAGAAAGATTTTTTCAACTTGTTCGTGAGCTCAACAGGGACGGGTGCTTCCGGATCAAATTCGCGAAACGCGCATCCATAATACAGCGATAAAGATTTGCCTACCTCTTTCTTTTTGACTTTAAATCGATCAACCAGAACGAACTCGACACTTTTCCCGATTTTTTTGCAAATAGCCAATGCCTCTTGGAGCTGGTTGGTGGTTACCAATTTGTTTCTTAACAGATAGTCGTATCTCGAACTGGATGAGATGTTGGACTTTAAAGCATTCAGTTTGTTTGTGATATCCTCATTTTTCGAATCGATCTTAGCGGCGGTCTCGTATAGCTCAAGCGCCTGATCTCGCTGATCCCTCTTTTCCATCTCATTGCCAAGCCAGAATTGAATTTGAGCGTTTTCCTTGTCGTTCAAATTGTGCTGGTATATGGCCTTACTGGCCTTTTTGACGACATCCGGGCCCTGGTGGGTCTCTAGAAGACAGGTTAAATAATCGACCACAATCTGGGCCGGGGAATAATCCAGCTTTGAGTAGTCGGATTTTTCAAAATCAAACTGCAATAATTTTTCATACTCGGCCGTCGCCTCTTCAACAAGACCGAGTTCCTTCAGGGCCCTGGCGCCATCCAGAATGGTCGGGACATCATCATGCAGGGACAGGTTTTTTCTAAAGAGGGTAATATCTTCAGCGCTTAGGCCCTGATTTTCAGCCATTTCCTGAACCTCTATTTCCTTGCGTAAATGACTGATCTTGTTGCGAACGGCCTCCGTGTTTTGATCGTCCTGATCGGATGAAAGGGAAAGTACCTGTTCGTAAAGGGATAGAGCCTCCTCTTTCATACCCATAGAATGACAGGTTTCCGCCTCTTTAATTTTCGTTTGGATATCGGTTAGTTCAACCGGCCGTGCTTTGCTCATAATTGGTTATCCCGACCCGTAAAAATAGGCAATGAGGTCCTTTTCGTTGGTTGTTACAGCCATTTAGAAAGCAAGTGAGCTAATCCGCCAAAGATCGGTGTGTGAAAATCACCTGAAACCCATTAAAACTATCGGCTGCTTTTAAAAAAACTTTAGGGGGTTAGCGCAATTTAAAATCTGGCTGGAGATCGAATAACTCCCGGTCGGGGCTAAAGAAACTTGACAGAATTTTTATTCGTTCTATAATTTTTAGAGAAGGTTGATTTTCGCCATCGGAAATACTAAAATTAGGACAAAGGGTGAGATTATGCCAATCTATGAATATGAACATCTCAAACGACCGTGCAAAATGGGGAAGGTCTTTGACCTTAAGCAATCGTTATCCAATGATCCGATAAAGGCCTGTCCTCATTGCAAGGGGCCCGTACAAAAAATCATCTCGCAAATCAATATCAGCTGTCCGAGAACGAATGGCGAGCTCCGTGACCTTGGCTTTACCAAGCTGGTAAAGCGCGACGATGGCGTCTATGAAAACGTAACGGCCCGGGATGGGGATAGCCGTTACATGCAGCGCGGTAAACCGGAAACCATTCCGGATTTGAGTAAAACCATCGGGGATTAGGAAACACTAAAAGATAGGTTTCAGGTTTCAGTGTTCAGGTGTCAGGAAAAATAGCTCGTAGCTGATATCTCATGGCTCATAGCTTGAAGGCTGGGAGGCCAGGAGGCCAGAAAGCCTGGAAACTTTCGCGCTTTCAAGCCTTCCAGCTTTTCGAGTAGGCAGGAGCCTCCCAAGGCTGTAGGAAAACGTTTGTTTTCTCTGTTTTCCGCCTGCTTTCGCGGCGGTGCCACAAGATCTTTTCCATACCTCAGTTGCTCTCCTGCC
>JAQYWI010000256.1 GCA_030145015.1 Desulfobacterales bacterium | reverse complement strand
CGCTGCGAATCTGGTACAGGTGGGAGGCGACCGATGGCCGCTTGAGAGCCTTCCGGCTGTTCTCGCGCAGTAAGAACCGTTGTGGGTCTGCCGGACACCTTTTCCGGCAGCGACAGGGATCTCTATCTTTTTTCTTTTTCTTCGTTATTTTGGCTTCACCACCTCGAGTGTAATCAAAATGTCGACCTTGTCTCCGATGACACCCATCTCAACGTATCTTCCCGGTCCAACCTGGTAATCTAAACGGTTTATTGAAAACCGGGCTTCAAAGCCGGCAATCCGTTGTCCCTTCTTCAGTGGATTCTCGCGTGAGCCGAAATAAGTGAATGTTACAGCCACTTTATTGGTTTTTCCTTTGATGGTGAGATTTCCCTCTATGCTGTATCGATTGCCTTCCTTCTGTTTTACAGCGGTCGATTGAAACGTCATGGAGGGATATTTGTTTGCTGCAAAAAATTCTTCTGAGCGAAGATGATTATCCCGGCTGGGGATCCCCGTATTAACGCTTTTAGTCTTGACCTCAAAGGTAATACTGCCCACTTCCATGCGGTCCGGATCAAATCGTAACGTGCCTGAAAAATCATCGAATTGCCCTCTGACAGTGGCATAGGTGTGTCGCACTCCAAAATAGATGTTTGAATGGACTTTGTCGATTTCCCAGTTCTCTGCTTCAGCCAGTGCAAAGCTGCTAAAGAGAAACATATAAGATACCAGAACAAATATCTGGAAAATCTTTTTCATGACTTTCCTCCTGTTTTGATAATTCGATAGAGCTTTTGAAAAAGGTGTATCCCCTGTCAGCGCATCAATCTTTTACGCTGCCATCAATTTCCGTTAGCAAGACTATAATTATGGGGCGGCGGGTGTCAACGATCCGGGACACTATAAACTGAAGATAGGTGTCAAATCTTGAATAGTGAATAGTAAATATGAATAGGCTGCATACAAAATGCCGTATGCAGCCTTAATCATGATTGTCCGAAAGGATAACCAATAATTAGGTTAGGCGCTTATCCGGAAAGTCCAAGTTACCATAAAAAAAACCCCTGTGGGAGCGGCTTCCAGCCGCGAAATTAAATGATCGCGGCTGGAAGCCGCTCCCACAACCAATACAACTTGTTCTTTCCAGATAACCGGATTAGGTTATTCTATAATTTTGAAGCAAAGTTCGCGTTAGGAAAGATCTGCAACCAGAGCACCCACCATGTTTTTCATATCGGCAGGGTTACCGTTGGGGTGCAGCACGATCATTATCTTCTGCCATTTGCCAAAGGGCGACTTGCTCAGAGAAGCTGAATACTGGCCAAATCCATTGGCATCGGTCTTAAACATATAGGGTGCTGTCCCGGCTCCGGTTTCGTGCTTTTTGGGTTTCATGTTCACAAACCAGACCGTATAAACCGAATCGGGCTTCAGCCCTCTGGTCTGGATGCTCATGTAGTTATCATCGATAAGAGCCGTACCTTTTGCTTCGGGATGATCTTTGGTCGCATTCAAGGCTAACTCCTGGCTTGTTCCCGCCATTGCAGCAATGCTAAAGGCGATTATCACTAATCCGATTATTATTGCGGTGATTTTATCGTTATATTTCATAATTATTTACCTCCTGTCGTTGAGAAAGTGATGAAGTGAATGCATTACATAATGCCTCTTCCTCCCGGCTTGCTTTTATAGGGGTTGTCAAAAAAACGTTTTGGTTTTCAAACGTTTTTTTCTACAACCACTTATACCGCAATTCCGTAATCCGGAACATTATTATGAAAAGCGGTGTATCCCGGCAAACGCAAGTTCTGAAGATAGTGCAATGAACAGACTGTTCAATCTATGCATTTCATGTCGATTGAATAAGGAGCGCCTTACAAAAAAATATACGATTGGGTAGGATGATGAATGGCAAAAAACTTTAGGTCCTGAAATAGGGGCAGGCAGGTCGGCAAAGTTATAATTTCATGGACGGTCCCCATTTTCTACACTGCTATCAACTTGGGTCCGGCGAAAATGGTTGATTCATTTCAGCAAAACGCGTTTTAAAATACTTTTTAAATGCCATTATGGCATATTGAGCGGCTCGGATACCGATGTATTTATCATGCGCGACCAACACGGATAGAATGAGTTTGCCATCTCCAGCCTTGTCTTGAGCGTATCCTACAAACCATTCATATTTAACGTCATCGGTCTTATTGTTGATCGTGCCGGTTTTGCCGCCGATCTCCAGTCTGGAAATGATTTTATCTTTGCGATATTTGCGAAATGCGCCTCTAACAGTTCCCGATCGAATGGTCGCTTTCATCAATTCATCCAAGTCATCTGATGTACCCGGCGCAAAAGCCTGATCGACCGTGGCAGGTTGACTTTGATACAGCGCAACTCCTTTTTCATCAATGATCCGATCAATAATTGTGGGCTCAATTAATCTGCCCTGGTTGAAAATCGTCGCAGATATTAAAGCCCCGTGAACCGGTGACATCTTCGTCTGCCGGTTAAATCCGGAAGCGACCTCAGCCCATTGATAAGGTTCATCCGTGAGAACGATCGGGCTGGGAGGCAAAAATAATTCAAAGTTAATCAGCCGATTAAATCCGAATGCCTTGGCATAGGATTCTAACTCTTCTTTCCCCAAATACAACGACCCGAGTTTGCCAAATACCGGGTTTACCGATTTGGCAAAGGCATCTTTCAGTGAAATTTTGTTGGTATATTTGTTTGTTTTTTCTTTGAGTTGCGATTTGTACAGCGTGTATTTGCCGCCGTTATATTTGAGCTTGGTATCCAGACGCAGGTTGCCTTTTTCAAGCGCCGCCGCCGCGGTAATAATTTTAAAGATGCTAGCAGCCGGAAAGGAGCTGTCAAGGCAGGGATTTTTCGAGGGATCGGATTTGTCATAGCCCACCATTGTTAGAATGCGGCCATCTTTAGGGTCCATGGCGACAATACCGATCTGGCTTGAATTTTTTCGATCTAATTTTTTTATGAGATAGTCTTGCAGAGATCGATCAATGCTGGTTTGTACCCGCAGGCGTCTGCCGTTATCCTGGATTTCAAAAGTATTGTCGTTCAGATTCAAAATATGGCTGCTATCCATAAAATGACGGATCTCGTCTTTGTTAAAGGAAATCGGATCCTCGATTGTTGGGGAAGTCTTCTGAACTTTAACTGATTCAGGCACCTCTTTTGGGCCATGAAAAAGAGAGCCGAAGGATCCGGTAATAGAGATGTAAACGGCAAAAGACACTACAATTAAAGGCAAAATAAGCTTTAAATGCCGTCGGATAACTCTTTTTTGGGCGGCATTTTTCTCAGCCCGCTTTAAATCGGCCTGATAAGCGCGCCAGCTCGACCCTTCTCCATTTATTCTTATTTTGGGGACGTCCATGAAATTATAACTTTCTAGGTTTCCAGAAGCATCAGGTTTTCCGCTGAAGCTATTTTCTCACCGCGCTTCGCCGATTTGCTCACTGAAGATTGAGATAGCCCGAGCTTTCTTGCGACATCCATGCCGTTCATTCCCAATTCCCTCACCGCCCAATAACAGAGTAAACTGCGTGCTTTAACGGTCTGGGGATGCTTTCCGGCAGCAAGTACTTGATCCATTTTGATTCCAAATACCTGTGTCACTCGCTGAGCGACCTTTTCAAAATCAAATCCCTTAGCTGCCAGCATATATCTGCGCTCTAACTGCTCGTTGGCAGCATCTAAAACTGATTTTACAAAATCACCATCACCAAGAATGCGTTCATCACCTTTCATGTGCGCATGCGCCCGACGCAACCCTTTAACCTCCGACCAACCACCCGCACTGCGTATGAGTCCGCCGCCGACAAGCTCCGATCGACGGCCCTGCTTGATGCCTTTTTGCACATATGTTCTATAGGCTTTGCGCGCTTCTGAAACTCTCTTTTCAAACAAACCCAGGATATAATCGACATCCTGAAAGCTATGGTCGTATTTGCCCAAAATGGCACCGTGGCCGCTGTAAACAAATTTACCAAGCCCCTTCAGATCAGATACGATCCCAGCTCTTAAAGGATTTAGATGAATATAGCGCACCAGTTCAAGCAAATAAGGATCTTTCTGACACAAAATGGATTTGTAACGATTTTGAAACAACGGCCCGTGGCGACGATGACGGCGATTAAATGAGGACGCATATCCGGTGAGCAAACGCCGCATGACAGTGCAAATTGGAACCTTGCCGGTGCGAAATAGCAAGTGCAGATGATTGGGGATTAGGGCCCACGCATAACAAAGCGCGGTGCTCTCGGGCAGGATCGCAGTCAGCCGCTTAACAAAATTATCACGATCGATATCATCATAAAAGATCCGTTTGCCCTCAATGCCTCTGACGATAATGTGTTGCAACGCTCCAGGTGCATCTATTCGTGCTTTGCGTGGCATGCATGAAACTTACCACAATAGTCTATGAAAAGAAAGTTATAATTTCATGGACGTCCCCTTTTTCCTCACCAAATTTGGTGGCCCCTCAGAGATAACTTGTTGAAATAAGTGCACATCGGGTGTCAATTATTTTATAAACACTCGCCGGGGGATGGGATAGCTAATTTTTAAGATACTGAAATTATTTGAAAAAGCCACCCCAATTATCTGGCATAGTTTCTGCATTTCAAGGGCAAGCCCGCATCGCTTTTCGCCGGGCGTTATTTTCCATTTATGGGGCTTGGGTATGAAAGATGAAAAACGGACCATTTTGATTGTCGATGATGAGGAAATGGTACTGGATATTGAAGCGCTGATGCTGGAAAGAATGGGTTTTAAGACCCTCAAAGCAAACAGCTCTGAAAAAGCATGTCAGCTTTACAGGGACAAAAAAGACAATATTGACCTTGTGATTTTAGATATGATCATGCCGGGCGACAACGGCGCCGTAATCTACAAAAAATTAAAAAGGATCAATTCCGGCATCAGAGTGTTGATTTCATCCGGTTTCTGGAAAGACATAAATGTCAAAGAAATTTTAAATGACGGTCACAACAGTTTCATCCAGAAACCGTTTAAATTCGACGAGTTCAATAAAAAAATCGATTCTATCCTGTCAACCAAGTAAAACAAAAAAGGCAGGGTGTCAGTGAAAAAAAATCGCCGCGGGTGGGCCGGGCATCAAACTTTTCGGCACCGCCGGCGGCGATTTGCGATTTTGGGTTTGTCTTTGAATTTTTGGTCTAGCTGCTTTTCAATTCCACAAATTTGTCGTGCCAGGCGCATTTTTCACAAAAAACTTCGGTGTCGCTCTTCACCTCCGGCCTTCCGGATGCAACAGCCTCAGGATTAAAAACAATGTCCTGTCCCTTTAGCTCGAACTCGCGGGTTTCGTATTCATCATCCGGGTCTTTGACGAAAAAATTCAGACTGCCGCATACGGGGCATTTCATATAAAAAAGGTCCAGGGTTCAAGGTTTGATGTTTGGTATTCGAGCAGAAGGACACAACTGCCTGCATCGTTAACAAAACACGAAAACCGACATACTAAACACTTGATGAATTTGACTTTTTACAAATTCTTCAATCTTAATCGGTTTTAAAAAACGCCTTCTTTTTGGCTTTGCAGACCGGGCATTCATCCGGCGCGTCGTTTTCACAGGTGTAACCGCACACGCTGCAAACCCAGTAGTCAGCCGCTGCCATGCCGTCCATGTTGGCCAGTGCATTCTCATACAGATCGGCATGCACTTTTTCGACGGCATTGGCGTATTCGAAACTGCGCAGAGCACCGCTGTTGTCTTCGGCTTTGGCATCTTCGATCATGGCCGGATACATGCTTTTAAACTCGTGGGTTTCACCGGCAAGCGCTTCTTTAAGGTTGTCTGCCGTGCTACCGATGCCTTTTAAGGTTCGTAAATGGGCATGGGCATGCACGGTTTCGGCTTCGGCGGCCGCCCGAAACAGTTTGGCCACCTGGGCGTAACCTTCCTGATCCGCTTTTTTGGCAAAAGCGAGATATTTACGGTTGGCCTGGGACTCACCTGCAAACGCATCTTGTAAATTTTGTTCCGACTTAGACATACAATTCCTCCTTCTTTTCTATTTTCAAAAAAATCTTTTGCTCAAACTGCCTTAAATATAGATCAAGTTTTATGCCAAAAGACGAAAAATAATCAAATGAAAATTTAACATATTTAATATCAATAAGTTACACGATAACCGGCTTTATCCGGATCCCCAGGACAAGTCTGATTGAGTGCCACTATATGAGACAATCTGTATCAAAACTTCGAATTCAAATTATGGACTTTTCAGCGATCCTTTGATCGCAACAAGCACCGAAACACGACAAACCGGGCGGGTGTTTCAGGTATTTGTTTGAATCACAAGTGTCTCACGGAACACGCATCATATTATTGATCCTTTGTCATGCGACCCTGCAGCGCTGCATGGGCTGCTGCCAGTCGGGCGATGGGCACTCTAAACG
>JAQYWI010000092.1 GCA_030145015.1 Desulfobacterales bacterium | reverse complement strand
GATTGTCCAATTGTTTCACCGACAGATAGGATGGATCAGCTTGTTCAAATCCGACAAATGGGTTTTTAAGACTCGGCAGGGGCTACGGTTTCCAATTTATGAAGGATTTACGGCCACAATTCAATACAATTACGATTATGACAATGATCCGTCTTCCGATGCAGATGAGAAGTGGGACTCAAAATTGATGTTTTTACTGGGTTGGCAGTTTGGAAATTAATGGCGAGAAGTTCAATTACAACTGGATGATGGAAAACAGACTAGCTGGATCATTGATAAACAAAATTTTATAATTCTAGGTCGATGTAAAATGGATTTTCAGCTGTGGTGATACATTGAGATCTGCAAAAAACCACGCCTCTGAAAACCTGATATCATAAAATATCACAAATTGCCCCAAACTTGAGATATGTAGATGGTATCACAGCAGTGTATGGCTTTCAATTATGCGGGAAATAGGTTTGAAATTTAGTCGATGGCCGATTTGATGGCAAGTTCTAAACAAATTCTGTCAGATAAAATTCTGGCTACTACATCTAAGAACTTTTGGCCACATAGGGCTGAAATTTCTGCAGCCGACCGTCTTCGGTACGTTCGGCAAACTGCATTTTACCCATGCCAATAGCGGCTTTAAGAATCTGTTTGGCAATATCATGTATTTTAGGCGCTTTGCTTGCCCTTGAACCCTCTACATTCAACACTTTTATCTTATGCTTTTCAATCCAGGGCCTGACGAGCTTGGCACCCTCCCCTACTGAAACTTTGTTTAGGTCCACATGAAGGCAGGGAAAACCATGCTGCTCCGCAAGCTTTCGGGTCAGCTCGGAACCGCCGGTGAGTTTGCCGAAAGTGAAAATCACGGTGCCTTCAGAATCTAAGATGTTTTGCTCGGTCCGCTTGGGGTAGCTGGTGGTTCCCATCTCTTTTAATTTGTACTTTGCCGGCAGCGGGCCCTCTTCTGTCTTGCGACCCTTGGGTATCCAACCCCCGTGGGTGATCCCCAGCTCGATGGCTGCGTCAAGCCCGGCCTGGTCGGCTCCGGTTTGCCCACCCGAGATGATTTTTTCTATCATCGCCCAATCTCCCCCTTTGATAAACCTTTAGGCCATTTTCTTTTACAATGCAAGACTAGAAAATTACACGGTATAGGGCAATAAAATATTTACCGAGGATGTTTTTAAGGCTCAAAAATCCATAACCCTGCTACGTCTTACATAAAAAAGTCTCGATATACGCGAAATGAGAGGCCCGATTTTCGGGGTTGGTTT
This sequence comes from Desulfobacterales bacterium, assembly GCA_030145015.1. Next base: position 20,338 of record JAQYWI010000092.1, on the reverse strand, counting down.
TGAAAACAACGAATACGGTATCATCTGATAGTTTTCATTATATAGTCTATCCAGTAGGGCGTAAATCCATCCGTAAAGTGATAACTACCCTGAAGTGTTTTAAAAAGAATCCCTTTTTTTAAAAGAGAATCGAGAGACGCCTTGATCGATGATGAGGGGCCGATACCGTGCTTTAGCTGAAAATCCTTTGAAAACGGTTTTACGGTCTGATCCTTGCTTAAAGCAATCAAAAGGATCTTTTGGGATTGAGAAGCCGAGCGCCAGAGCATTTCATAATGCGGTGAATCTTGCTGGGCAATAATTACCGGTAGCTTTTCAATCTGAGCAGGCTTAATCGCTTTTGTTTCCATGGCATCGTCCCACATGACATTGCATAAGCGCTGAACATTGTAAGGAACATCATTTCCTATTTCAAAAATCCGCTTCAAATCATCTTCCTTTACGGTGTATCCGCCCTTTTTTAGCCACTTCTGAACAAAGCCGGCATAGGCCCCTCGATCAATCGCTCCCAACTCCATGATTCGACCCAACTTATAAAACGCACGCGTGCGGTCGCGAATCATTGCAAGCATAACCGATTGCTCGGAGCCGGAGAAAATATAGCCGATATGGGTCTGTTTCTGTATTTCCGAACGCAGGACTCTTTCAATCGTCTGTCCATTGAATTTTTCAAGGTCGGAAAATTCATCAATGATTACCACCAGCTTTTTTTTCTTTTTAGCGGCCAGCTTTTCAGCGTGGTGCATTCCCTCAAGAAGAGCCGAAAGCGCATCCTTTTCATCAACTGCAAGCTCTAAGCCCGCGGTGATTGTTCCGTCCAGATCCACGGTTACTTTTGGTCGAAGCTTTTGAAACCCGGCGAACATCTTAAGGAGCTTGTCTTTATTCGTTTCCAGGGCCTTGGATGTGAGGCTTGTCAGAGCAGTTGCAAAGCTTTTGATATCCGGAAATGCATTCAGGTCGATGTAAGCACAAGCCATTGCGTCACGTTCGAGCGTTTCGATTAGATTGAGAAGCAGGCACGTTTTGCCGAACCGGCGGGGAGACACCAAAAACACCTGGTTCAAGTTTACCATCTCTCGCTTGAGCTCATTCATCTCGTTTCTGCGGTCGGCAAAATAAGGACCGCGAACAACGCCGCCATATTTAAAAGGATTTTCCATGTCGGCTTCTCCGCCAATACGGTTTTTACGGTTCGTTACTTACGTATCGTTGAAACCGTATTATAAAACCATGTTTATGTCAAGGTATTTTGCAGGCTCAAAAATCCATAACCCTGCTACGTCTTACCTAAAAAAGTCTCGATACACGGCAAATGAGAGGGCCACAAATTTCTATTTTGGTCCCTTGAGGCCATTTTTGGGGTTTCGGTGGCCACTAAGGCGTATTATCGAGCCGATTTCTCTAAATTAGGGAACCCTCAAATTGAAATAGGTATTAATACCAAATTCGCTTCAAATGAAAAGGCGCGGAATTTTTATTCCAACCCACGCCTTTCTTTTACCAATAACGGTTAGCTATGATATCCGGCGTCTATGAGAAACGATGCGGCGGTGCAGCCACAATATCTTGGGCCAGGTAAAAATTAAAATGTATCAGTAATATTGCGCATTGTCTTACGCAATCTACAATTCCGACTGACTTTAGATTTATCACGTAGTCTACAAAAAATTAAGGCTGAAAAAAGTGTGTATTCGCCCTGGCCAATCTGCAAACTTATTGTTACGATCGAAGCTCCGCATTTTTCCGCGCATCAGACCATAATTTAGCATTGTCCAGGAGTACTTGCGATATCACTTTGATACATGTACTTTCTACAGGGTTGAATATATGGTAAAATTTGGCATGCAAAGTTCACCAAAATTAATTCTTTCTTAGAGGATATCACAACAACAGCCGAACCTTTGATTATCTCAATATATCGGGAGTTGGTTGATATTTGGTTTTCTGGCAAGTAAGCTCAGGTTTTGAAATAGATCAAATTGCTGGCGAATCCATTGTCTATTTGCGAACAAAAATCAGAGCTTGCTTAAAATATACTTTTAGACTGGCCTAATGGCTTACCCTGGTAGGCGGAGGGAGAACGATTAAACGTACAACCATAAATTTCATCATCGATGCAGTTGGATTCGTAGGTTTTGTTTTCCTGACCACAACCGGTGTATTAGTTCGCTATGTGCTCCCGCCGGGAAGTGGTCGTCGCGCCGTCCTCTGGGGTATGAATCGGCATGAGTGGGGGGACCTACACTTCTGGATTGCAATTGCATTTTTTTGTGTCTTAGGACTTCATTTATTCCTACATTGGCGCTGGATTGTACACATGGTCCGGGGTAAGCCACGGGAGGGATCAGGTCTGCGGTTTGCGCTGGGTCTTGTAGGAATCCTTGCAGTGCTGGCGATAGCTCTCACTCCTTTTGGAGGTTCAGTTGAGCAAACGGGAACCTCGAGTGTTCAAAGGGAGGAATCATCATCATTAATTCAAGAATCTGAATTTGTTCTTGGTCGAATGACTTTGATCGAGATTGAGCAGAAAACAGGGGTGCCGAAGGCTTACCTCATCGAACATCTTGGTATGCCAAAAAATGTACAGTTGGATGAAGGGATCGCAAAGTTAGGCAAGAGTTTTGGTTTTGGTATTGACGATGTACGCCGGATCATAGGCAAGTATAAAGCTCAAGAGTAGTTTTCTGGAGACCCTATTTGGCTTTTTAAATTTTTGCACAAAAAATGCAATATAATAACATCCAATAAACACTGTCAAGAAATGTAGCGACTCTATTCTTACATTTGTCAAGTCAAGTACTGGCCAGGACAATTCAGAAACAAACTTTAATTTTCTACAGTTTTTATTCATGAATATTGATTCTAAAACTGCTGCTCAACGGCAGCAGTTGCCTATATAATGTTATGCATATAGAAGGAACAAGAGAATGAATGAGCACGAGAAAGCAAACTTCCGAGGAGCCCAGAATATTTTTGGTAAATTGTCCGGAAAAAATATCATCATCCCCAATGTCAACGACCCGCCGATGGCTGTGATGGCGCCTCCCGGCGTCATTCACAACGGTGCCCCTGTCAATGGCTTCGAAAGCATCAACACCTCGCGTGGCATCCCAGGACTGCAAAGTTTTCAAAGGCAATTCGGCCTTCTGATTCCAGCCACGAATACGATCATGGAACCCGATCTCTGGCGAATCATCGTCACTAATCAGGGGCCGGGTGGGCTCGAGGGCGCGGGGCTCCATACCAGCACGGTGCTCACGCCGAAGCCGGACGTCGGGACGGCGGAGGGGCTGGAAACCTTCAAGCGGCAGTTCCTTGGCGGCATCGAGTCCGCAACGAAGAGCGCACTGCTGGCCAATCCTGAGTACCTGATCATGGGCCTCAGCCTCGAGCACATTCTGACCGGACTCGCGCCGATCCGAGAGTCGATGGCAGAGATCGAACAATACTGCATGCTCTCCTGGGCGACATGGCACGAGGCGGTAAAAGCAGCACTGGATTGCTACGGCGCAAAGAGGATCGGTATTCTGACCCCCTGGGATCAGCGTGCAAACGCTTCGGCGATCCGGATGTTCGACGAGCTGGGATTCGAAGTGGTGTCGAGCGTCGGCTTCTCGTGCGCGAGCGTGCTGAACTATCCGCTCATTCCAGACTGGGCAAAAGAAAAAGCCATCCTCGAATTGCTGGCAACTAGGGAAAACAAGTTGGATGCAGTCGTTCAATGTGGAACGAACATGAGCTTGATAGACGTCAGTGAGAAGTTGGAGCCTGTTGTTGGGATCCCGATTTTGGGGATCAACGCGGTGATCTTCTGGTACGCGTTACGGGAAAACGGATTCGAAGGGGCTTTGGTCGGTGCGGGGAGATTGTTGAGAGAATTCTGAGTGGCTGACCTCGGCGAGGCGTCACTTAGCTATAAAAGAAGCGGCATAACGAGGCGCTGCAGCCGACAGCCAACCCCCTTCGCGGGTTGTCTGCGACTGAGCTTTGTCGTTAGCCAGACAGGCCGTATGATCTTGACCCGACACTAGAACATTAGAGACGAAACCCACACTTTGGTTGGAGTGTGGGTTTCGGCTATGAACCTCCAATGCGCGATTTTGGTGGATATCATTTGCAAATCTGAAATAAATTACCTACCTAAAAAGTGTGGGTTTGATATCTCCTGTGGAAAAAGTTAAAAGCCGCTAGATCTTTTATGTATCTTGTATTTTTAAATTAGCTTAGAAATTGTGATTAGCTAACGCCTTCCTCTTTGAAAATAATTTGAATGGCGATGAAATAATAGAAATTGTTGACTGTTTTTATCGTGTCGACTATTAAAAATAATATCAGTATGATGCCAGCCAAACAAATCGCAATTCTAAAATTTTAGGTGCATTCAGGGAGACATCATGAATAAACTTGAACTCATTGCCATGCTGGAAAATGAATGCAAAATTTCAAGGAAAGAGGCTGCAACTGTTATTGGTCTGTTTTTCGGGAATATTGCGATGGCTCTTGCAAGGGGTGACCGGGTTGAAATTCGAGGATTATGTTCCTTCTCCGTTAAAGAATACAAATCATACAGAGGCAGGAACCCCAAAACTGGGGAAAGCGCTCAGGTGGCTTCCAAAAAATTGCCATTTTTCAAGTGTGGTAAAGAATTAAAAGAACGGGTGGATTATTGACCGGTTAATCTTAAGATGTTTCTTTGCTTGATGCTTTAAACAATGAATAAGAGTATGCTCAACAAGCTTGCCTCTCTGAATTAACCAGCCCGCCGCAAGCGGTCGGGGTATGTAAAAGGAATTATCCTATTATATTCCCCCTCACCCTAACCCTCTCCCTCAGGGAGAGGGAACGAACGGAAACCCCACCGCAAGCGGATGGGGTATTGAAAAGAACTTAATAAAATCCAAATTCAGGACAAAATTTAGGTTGACTTTATGTTTTAGCCCGTTCGCAACTTTTCCTAACCCCTTTATATTGATTAAGATATAGGGTTGAGCAAAAGTTCTTACAGTTGTAGGTCATGGGGAGCCAAATTTAAAAGGCCCAATCATTCTTGATTGGGCCTCTTTTATGGGTCGGATACTGTTAATCATCCATTATTTTGCCATCGGTTTCAACTTGAGATAAAGTTCATCCAGTTGGGTTTTGCTGGCTTCCGACGGCGCCTGGGTGAGCAGGCAGGCCGCCTTTTGGGTTTTGGGAAAAGCGATCACATCCCGGATGGATGATTCACCGCACATCAGCATCACCAGGCGGTCATAGCCGATGGCAATGCCCCCGTGGGGAGGCGCCCCGGAATCCAGGGCTTCAAGCAAAAATCCGAATTTGCCTTCATAGGTCTTGCGATCCATGTTCAGGGCCTCAAATACCTTTTCCTGAATACTGCGCTGATGGATCCGGATGCTCCCGCCGCCGATTTCAAATCCGTTCAATACCAGATCATAGGCCCGGCTTTTTACGGCAAGCGGTTCATCTGCGAGCCGCTCGTAATCTTCTTCCAGAGGAGATGTAAACGGATGATGCAGGGCCTGCAGCCGCTTTTCGGTTTCATCATATTCAAACATCGGAAAGCGGGTGACCCACAGAAATTGATATTCATTTTCATCGATAAGTCCCAGGGTTTTTCCCAGGTGGTTTCGGAGATGACCCAGGGACTCATTCGCAACTTTGGGCTGATCGGCGATAAAAAATACAAGGTCACCCGTTTCCATTTCGATGCGCTGGGCCAGCGCTTCTTTTTCCTCTTCGGAAAAGAATTTAGTGATCGGAGATTGCCACTCATCTTCTTTCACTTTTATCCAGGCCATTCCTTTTGCCCGGTAGACGGAAACAAAATCGGTCAAGTCATCGATTTCTTTACGCGAAAAGCCAATGCAGCCTTTGGCATTTAAGGCTTTGACCACGCCGCCCTTTTTTACCGCATTGGCAAATACCTTGAAATTTGAACCGGCAACAATGTCGGAAATATCTTTGAGCTCGAGGCCAAAGCGTGTATCGGGTTTATCCAGGCCGTAACGCCCAACCGCTTCGTCATACGTTAATTGTAAGAAGGGCCGCTTAAGTTTTATCCCGAGAACATCTTTAAAGAGATGGGCCATCATGCCTTCGGTAAGCTTGATGACATCATTTTCGCCGATAAAAGACATCTCAATATCAATCTGAGTAAACTCCGGCTGACGATCGGCACGCAGGTCCTCATCCCGAAAACAGCGTACAATCTGGTAGTAGCGGTCAAATCCGGAAATCATAAAAAGCTGTTTGAATATTTGCGGTGACTGCGGCAGGGCATAAAACGCACCCGGATTCACCCGGCTGGGGACCAGATAGTCTCTGGCACCCTCGGGTGTGCTGCGGGTCAAGACCGGTGTTTCAAGATCAAGAAAACCCTGACGATCGAGATAGTTTCGTACGGACGCCGTGACTTTGTGCCGCAGGATAAGATTTTTTTGCATTTCGGCTCGACGTAAATCCAGATGACGATATTTGAGCCGGACCGTTTCGGAAGCATCAATCCCATCTTCTATCGGAAAAGGAGGTGTCTGGGCCGAATTTAAAATTCTGAGCTCCGTTGCCGTAACTTCGATTTCACCGGTCTTCAATTTAGAATTGATCATATCCGCCGGGCGATTCTCCACTTTGCCCCGCACAGCCAGCACATATTCATTACGGATCGCATGCGCTTTGGCATGGATTTTTTTGTCCACGAGTGGATTGAATACGACCTGAGTGATGCCTTCACGATCCCGAAGGTCCACGAAAATCACCCCGCCGTGATCCCTGCGTCGATGGACCCAGCCCATCAAAATCACTTCCTTATCGACGTCATCCGCACCAAGCTCCCAGCAATGATGCGTTCTGCGCAAGTCGCCTAGTTGATCAGGCAATATAAGCTCCTTGTTCTATTGGTTTTATTGGTTAGACTGGTTAAATTCGTTCATGAAGTTTGGCCAACCAATCAAACCAATCAAACGAATGAAACCAATGAAACTATTCCACATGAATTTTTTCTTTAATGTTTTCAACAAGGCCATCAAGCGGAACGGAAACCTGGTCTTTGGTTTGCATATTTCGCAGGATGGCCTCGCCCTTTTTAAGTTCATCGTCACCCACAATCAGCACGTAATGGGCTTCAAGCCTGTCGGCCTGCTTCATCTGGCTTTTTAAACTTTTGCCGCCAAAATCCAATTCCGCTCTGACACCTTTGTTACCGAGAGCACAGACCCATTCAAATGCAAGCAAACGGCCCTTGTCTCCCAGTGCTGCCACAAAAACATCAGGCTTCCGCTGAAATTGGGTTGCGGCAAGACCGGTTAGCTCGGTGAGCCTGTCGAAACCAATTGCAAAACCGGTTGCCGGGATGTTCGGTCCACCCAGTTCGCTGACCAGTCCATCATAGCGGCCGCCACCGGCAACCGCATTTTGGGCCCCTAATGATTCGGTCTGAATCTCAAAAGTCGTACGCGCATAATAGTCCAGTCCGCGAACCAAATTTTTGTCGACAGCAAAAGGGACATCCAGCTTTTCCAGCATTTTTTTGACTTCAGCAAAATCCGCCTTACAATCAGAACAGAGGTGATCCAGGATAGATGGCGCATCAGCCATAGCCTCCCGGCAGGAAGGCACCTTGCAGTCCAGCACCCTTAAAGGATTGCGATCTTTGCGTCGAATGCAATCGGAACACAGTTTGTCACTGACGGATGCCAAAAATCCGGATAAGGCGGTTTTGAATTCCGGACGGCATTGCGGGCACCCCAGGGAGTTAATGTGCGCCTTTACAGCAGAGACCTGCAGACGCGAAAACAGAGTCACCAGCAAAAAAATAAGCTGCACATCAGCCAGCCCGGACTGCACGCCAAGGATCTCGGCATTGATCTGATAAAACTGGCGGTACCTTCCCTTCTGGGGCCGCTCCCGGCGAAACATGGGACCGATGGTGTAATATTTTTGGACCGGTTCCTTGCTATACAGTCGATGCTGAATGTAAGCACGCACAATCGAAGCCGTTGCTTCGGGACGCAGGGTTATCAGCTCCCCTTTGCGATCTGCAAAGGTGTACATCTCTTTTTCGACAATGTCGGTATCTGCACCGATACTTCTGGCAAAAAGTTCGGTGCGCTCCATAATGGGTATGCGGATCTCCTTGAATCCGAAATCTTCCAGAAGCTGACGGGCAACTGTTTCGATTGCCTGCCAGAGCTCAACCTCACCGGGAAGAATATCCTTAAATCCTCTGATTAACTGGATCATGAAAATTAGGCATTCCTTTTAAGCAGTTTCTATTTTATAAAAACAGTATTTCAATGAAATCTTAATTAAAACTTGATTTTTTAACCCAATATTTATCTTTTAGTCAACCTTAATATTTAGAACCCATCTCAAAAATGTGTCTAAGTGCCCAGGGCGGTGTTGCCCCGCCAGAATAGGCGGGATTTCACATCTGTTTTAATGAATGTTAAGGAGTGAATCGGGTCGGCTCAAAATGCTCACGTACTGCCGTGTACGCTCCGCTTTTGAGCCGACCCGCGCCTTTTGAGCACCTTAGTATATTAAGATCTGATGCGAAATCCCGCTTCCTGCGGGAGCCCTGAACCTTGATCCACATTTTTGAGATGGGTTCTATTTCTATTTGTTGAGGACCCATGCGCGATGGCCTAATTGGTTTGCTTTTGAACCTAAAAAGATTTATATAAGTCCTCTTAAACTGCCGATCAAACTCAGTTTTAAAGCCAAGAGGATAATTAAATGGCAACAATCGGAAAGTATAACGCCTTAACAGACGTGGACGGTATCATGGTGGGTCATCACACCGACACGGATGTCGCCAGCGGCGTAACCGTGGCTATTTGCCCGGAAGGCGCGATTGCCGGCGTTGATGTGCGCGGATCGGGTCCCTGCACCCGCGAAACCGACTTGCTGGCACCGGCAAACCTGGTGGAACATGCCCAGGCGGTGGTGCTTTCGGGCGGTTCGGTGTTCGGCCTCGCTGCCGCAGACGGCGTAGTGCGCTGGCTGGCGGAAAAGCGCTTCGGTTTTCCGCTGGACAAAGGATTTGTGGCTCCGATCGTACCGGCTGCCGCTTTATACGACCTGGATCGCGGATCTGAGTTTGTCCCGCCCATCAGCGCAGAATGGGGCCTAAAAGCCTGCCGGGCCGCCAGTAACGGTCCGGTGGCCACCGGTTGTGTGGGTGCTGGAACCGGCGCATGGGCCGGCAGCATCAAAGGGGGGCTGGGAACCACCAGCTGCATTCTGGAGTCGGGCATCACCACCGCCGCTCTGGTGGCGGTCAATCCGGATGGCGAGGTAATTAATCCCGCCACGGGACGCCCCTGGGAAATCGGTCTGGAGATCGAAGGCGAGTTTGGCCGACAGGGAAAACGCGCCGTCATACTCCCGCCGCGGACCGAAAGCACACCGACTAGAAACACCGCCCTAGGAGTCATCGCGACCGACGCCATCCTCACCAGGGCGCAGGTTCACAAAGTCGCCCAGATGGCTCATGACGGACTGGCGCGCGCCATTCGGCCGTCCCATACCCTATTCGAAGGTGACACGATCTTCTGCATGTCCACCGCTAAGCGAAAAATACCGGAGGTCTCCGGATATTACGGCCCGGTTTACGCCCGCGCCGTCAGTGACATCGGTCATGCGGCCGCAGACTGCATGTCAAGAGCAATCATCAGGGCCATACTGACCGCCAAGAGCATGGCCGGCAAGACAGCTTTCTGTGACCTTAAAGATCGGTAAAGATCTCAACCAAAAAATCCGCAAAAGGGAGAACATATAATGAGAAAATTCATGATCGTTTTATTCGTGTTGGCCTTGATTGCTCCGGTTCAGGGGGCAATGGCGGCAACACCGAAAAAAGGCGGCAGTCTCGTAGTTTGCCAGCCTGGAGAACCGCCGGGGCTGGATCCCACGGCGAATACAGCGGCAGCCATTGATCGGGTGGTATACGCTAACATTTATGAGGGGTTGATTAAGGTAAACCGTACCGGCCAGTTTGTCCCCGGTCTTGCCACCAAATGGGAGGTTTCAGCGGACGGCCGAACCTATACATTCCATTTACGCAAAGGTGTAAAATTCCATAATGGCGAAATGTTTGATGCCCAGGTTGCCAAATGGAATCTCGAGCGGGCCAAAGCTGAAAGTACGGTTAACCCGCATCCGGAGTTTTTTCGGGGTATTACAAAAGTCGAAACTCCTGATAAAACTAGCTTAATTATAACACTTAAAGACGTAGACGCCCTGTTTATTGCCCATATGGCCGAAGGCGATGCCGTCATGCTGCCCACAAAAGGCTATGAACAGGCCAAATCACAGCCCATCGGAACCGGCCCTTTTAAATTTGTCAAATGGGTGCGCGGTGATCGTGTAGAGATGGTTCGTTTTGATGGGTACTGGAACCCCAAATTGCCTTACCTTGATGGAGTCACTTTTAAATTTATCGGTGACGCCAGTGCCCAGATTGCGGCCCTCAAAGCCGGTGATATAGATGTTTTAGGCTGGATTTCAGCCCCCGAGTCGGCGGCCGAGCTTTCCCGTGACAAACGCTTCAAGGTTTATGCCGGGGCCACCACCGGTGAGGTCATAATGTCGACCAACAACAAGGCCAAACCGTTTGATAACAAGCTCGTCCGTCAGGCCGTCGCCCATGCCATTGACCGAAACACCGTCATAGAGTTGGTGATGTTTGGATACGGGACCCCCATCGGCTCCCACTGGTCACCGGCGACGCCCTACTACAAGGATTTGACCGGAAAATTTCCCTATGACCCCCAAAAGGCCAAAGCGTTGCTGAAACAGGCGGGATATCCCGATGGGTTTGAAGCCACCATCAAGTTGCCGGCCATCTACTCCTATTCCAGACGTGCCGGTGAGGTGATTGCCGATATGCTTAAGGAGATCGGGATCAAACTGAAAATCGAAATCGTCGAATGGCCCTACTGGCTGGAACGGATTTACAAACAAAAAGAATACCAGCTGACCATGATCGGCCACGTGGAAGCCTGGGATATCGGAATTTATGCCAACCCGAATTATTACTTCCAGTATGATTCCCAGGAGTTCCGCGATGCCTACGCCAAGGCCCTGAAAGCGCCCAATGAAGCGGAAAAGGCCAGGTGGTTTGGTCGCTGTCAGGAAATCATCGCCGAAGACGCGGTAAACGGTTTTCTGTTCTCGGCACCCAACCTGCCGGCCATGAAAGCCGAAGTCATGAACTGGTGGGAAAATTACCCGACAATTGCTTTGGATTGTACGCAGGTATGGCTGAAACGCTAAGCAACTCTTAATTGGAAGCCGGGTTGCAATGAAATCGTAAATGTTGCGAGTTGCGGGTTGCGAGTTGATGATAGGGACTTAACAGATTTCATTCTTCCAACGCGCAACTCGTAACGCGTAACGCAAAAACGCACCTCATAAAAATAGTGCGACCGGTGCCGCGCCTTTGACTGTTGAAATTTCAGTTGACCATGAGTATCCATGACTCGCTACCTGCTTAAAAAACTGATAACCCTTTTGATTCTGCTTTTTTTGGTCTCTATTGCGGTTTTTTCAGTGCTTTTTGTTCTACCTGGAGACCCCGCCCAAATCATTTTAGGTATTAATGCGACCCCCGAAACACTGGCAAACCTGCGCGCCGAACTGGGTCTGGATAAATCATTTTTTGCCCAATATACCGGTTGGATCGGCAATATCATCACCGGCCGGGGCAACCGCTCCATCAATTATGACATGCCGGTCTCTGAATTGATTCTTTCCAGCCTGGCCGTTACCGGTCCGTTGGCCCTGCTGGCGATGGTCTTTGCGGTTGTTCTGTCGATTCCATTGGGCATCTATGCGGCCCGCCACCAGAATCGCCCGGGCGATGTAACGGTGATGTTTTTCACCCAGCTGGGTCTGGCAACACCGGAGTTCTGGCTGGGTATTTTGCTGATTCTGTTACTATCGGTCCAATGGGGATTCTTTTCTGCCGGAGGTTTTCCCGGTTGGACAGCTGATTTTTGGGGCTCATTAAAAGCACTGCTATTGCCGGCATTTGCGCTGGGAGTCATTCGGGCTTCGATCCTGGCACGCATAACGCGCTCATCGATGCTCGAAGTTCTGAGAGAAGACTACATCCGGACTGCCAGAGCCAAAGGCCTCAAGGAGACAACCGTCATCTATGTTCATGCCTTGAAAAATGCGATGATACCCGTGTTGACCATACTCGGGCTGCAACTGGGGCAGCTTCTCGCCGGCGCAATTATTATTGAAAATGTTTATTCCCTGCCCGGCATGGGCAGATTGGTTTTTCACGCGATCGGCCAACGCGATCTGCCGGTGGTCAGAGACATCGTTTTGGTTATGGCCGCCGCCGTGGTCGTGGTTAACTTTGTCGTCGATCTTTGCTATGCCAGCCTGGATCCCAGAATTGAATTTAAATGAAACGCTTCTTTAAAAATCTGAACTTCACCGTCGGTTTTATTTTATCCGTGGTGATCATCCTGATGGCGGCCCTCAGCCTTGCCTGGACGCCGTATGATGCCAATAAAATGGACCCGCGCCATCGGCTGCAAGGTCCATCCATCAGCCATCCCCTGGGTACCGACCAGTATGGCCGGGATATCTTTTCACGCGTTATGGTCGGGGCGGTAAACTCCATCATCGTGGGACTGGTGACGGTGACCATCGGCTTGACGATCGGAGTCGCGCTGGGGCTTGCCTCCGCCTATTACCGCCGACTGGTGGACGAAACCATCATGCGCTTCTCCGATCTCCTGTTCGCTTTTCCGGCGGTGCTTACCGCGATTCTGATCACCTCCATTCTGGGCCCTTCGATGATCAATGCCATGCTGGCGATCGGCATATTCTATATACCGGTATTTGCCCGGTTGACCCGCGCGGTCGCGTTGAGCATCTGGGAAAGGGAATTTATCGTGGCTGCCCGGGCCGCCGGGATGAGTGAGTGGGCCATTACCCGGCGACATGTTTTACCGAATATTTTATCGCCTTTGATCATCCAGGGGACCATCCAGTTTGCAGTGGCGATTCTGGCGGAGGCCGGTCTCAGCTATCTGGGATTGGGAACCCAGCCTCCGCACGCCTCGTGGGGCCGAATGCTAAATGAAGCCCAGACCTTTATGTCTCTGTCGCCCTGGATGGCAATTTTCCCCGGCGCAGCGATCGCCTGGGCAGTACTTGGATTTAATCTGCTGGGAGATGGACTGAGAGATACGCTGGATCCGAAGATGGTAAGAGTCCGTTAAAAGTTATGTGCAATTTCGTTTAAAAAAATGAATCTATGGAGTTGAATATAAATCCGAAATTCGAAATCCGAAACTCGAAACAATCTCGAATGACCAAAAATTCAAAATCCAAAACAAAAGAATTCACGTATTCTCATTAATGGCTAAAATAACTGAGTCGGTTTTGAACATTTGAACATTCGAATTTTGAATTTGTTTCGGCCAATTTTATTAAATCAGGCGACATTCGGATTTCGGATTTTTAACAAACCTTGTTTTCAAAAAGTATAATTTCACGGCTTAATTATGAGTAGCGGCTATGATACCCACAGAAATCATCAACATGGTATTAAACAAAATCGATCCGGACGAATTGATTCAACTGACGGCTGATCTGGTGCGAATCAATTCAGTGTGGGACCCGCAGGCCGGCACCAGTGAACAGGCTGTCGCTGAAAAGGTTGCAGATTGGGCCCAAACGCAGGGTTTCGATATTCAAGTCGATCAAGTCGCCCCGAACCGACCGAACATCATCATCGGCGGGCCGGCCGGATCAGGAAAACGCACCCTGATGTTTGAAGGCCATACCGATGTCGTGACCCCGGGAGATCTGTCGGCCTGGAAATATGATCCATTTGGGGCTGAAATTGTCGGCCGCCGGATGTATGGCCGCGGGGCCAATGATACCAAAGGCAACCTGGCCGCCATGCTGATTGCGATGAAAGCCTTAAAGGCCTGTGCGGTTGAACTCGCTGGCGCGGTCATCGGGGGTGTTCTGTGTGACGAAGAAGACCGGATGCTGGGTGTCAGGGATTTTATCAAAAGGGGTCATGCCGATAAGATAACAGCCGCTGTGATCTGCGAGCCCCAAGACGGTATGATCTGTACTGCCCAAAAAGGTGCCATTCGCGCCTGCTACCTGATTACCGGCCGAATGAGCCATGGCGCCATGCCGCTTTCCGGTCTGAGCTGCGCGCCGGCGATCGCGCAGCTCATTGACGGTTTACACGAGCTGGAAAAAACGGCGGCAACCACTGTCGGACGGGATGACGATTTAGGCTGGCCCAGTGTTACACCAACCGTAATCCAGGCGCCTGTGACGGGTACCCCCCAGCTCAACGTCATGCCCCGTGAGGCCAAGGTGCTGGTAGATATCCGCACAACACCCCGGCAGTCTCACGAAAAGATTATCGCTGATCTCAAGGCGCTGGCATTAAGAATAGAGCGCCGAGTCAGGGAGTGTTACAAAGAATATGATGGCCTCCTCAAGTTGCAGCGTGACTATAATCTTGCAGTTCAGGTCGAAATTTTAACGGATAGGCCCTGTACATTTACCGACCGATCTGAGCCTGTGGTTAAAGCGGCCGATTCGGCCACCCGATGGCTTACCGGGAAAAGTCCTGTTTATGCCGGTGTGCCGGGCGCCACCGATGGAACCTTTCTATGGGCCTTTAAAAACATACCCATTGTCACCATGGGTGCCGGAGACCGTCAGGTCCCGCATCAGATAGATGAATGGATCGATCTGGATCAGCTTGTTGAAATAGCCAAAGTGTATGCACTGACGGCGCTGCATTATCTCTTTGCCGGATAAGGCGACATGAACCATAACATTCTGAAGGTAAACAATTTATCCGTCCAATTTCAAATTCCCGCGGGGATTACCCGGGCGGTGGATGGTGTCAGTTTTGATCTGGCTGCCGGTGAGACGCTGGGACTGGTGGGTGAATCCGGGTGCGGCAAAAGCGTGACCGCCTTGAGCATTTTAAGTTTAATCCCTTCTCCGCCGGGTCAAATCGAGTGCGGCCGCATTCAGTTTGAAAATCAGGATCTGCTCGGTTTGAACCCTGAAAAGTTACGCCGGATTCGTGGCCGTGACATCTCAATGATCTTCCAGGAGCCCATGACATCCCTAAACCCGGTTCTGTCCATCGGCCGTCAGGTAGCCGAGCCGCTGATCGTCCATAAGGGGCTCTCCAAATCAGAAGCATTGGCCGAGGCCGCCGCCTGGCTTGAACATGTCAAAATCCCGGCTGCCCGCGATCGACTTGGTGATTATCCGCATCAGCTCTCCGGGGGCATGCGTCAGCGGGTAATGATCGCCATGGCCATGATATGCCGGCCTAAAATGCTTATTGCCGATGAACCGACAACCGCTTTAGATGTCACTATTCAGGCTCAGATTCTTGCGCTCATGTTAGAGCTCAAAGCGGAACTGAATTCGTCTTTGCTGCTGATCACTCATGATCTCGGTGTTGTGGCCCAGATAGCGACACGGGTCCTGGTGATGTATGCCGGCCAGATCGTCGAAGAAGGCCGTATAATTGACATCTTTGATCAACCGTTTCATCCATATACCCAGGGGCTTCTCAAATCCATGCCTCGCTTGGGCGATCGTCTCAGGGGCGGTGCGGCCCGGCTGAATGAAATCCCCGGCACCGTCCCATCAACGACTGAGAAGATCATCGGATGTAAATTTGCCGATCGCTGTTCTTACGTTTTTGAAATCTGTCAAGAACAGCAACCGCAGCTTTTCCAAATTCGTCCAGGCCAACGCGCACGCTGCTGGCTTAAACATCACCCCGAGCGGAGGAGACAAAGTGGCTGAAGTTCCGCTGTTAAAGGTCAGCGATTTGGTAAAGGAATTCCCGCTCGCCGGTGGTTTGTTGGCCAGACGGCACGCCCGTGTCCGGGCCGTGGACGGCGTGTCTTTTGCGATCTCGCGGGGTGAAACATTTGCGCTTGTCGGTGAATCCGGCTGCGGCAAAACCACCCTGGGTCGGTTGATTCTTGGATTAATCGAACCCGGTGGCGGTGATATCGAATTTGATGGCCAAAATTTCCAGTCACTGAGCGCCAATCAAATGCGGCGACTGCGACGCCGCATGCAGATCATATTCCAGGATCCGTACTCCAGTCTGGATCCACGAATGAAAGTGGACACCATCATCACCGAGCCGCTGTATGCAATTAAACGTCTGCCAAAAAACCAGCGACGGAAAGTTGCCGCCGAGCTTTTAGAAAAGGTGGGCATGCAGCCCGAAGATCTGGACAAATATCCCCACGAATTTTCAGGGGGACAGCGCCAACGCATCGGAATTGCACGTGCCTTATGCGTACAGCCGGAGCTCATTGTCGCTGATGAGCCGGTCAGCGCCCTGGATGTATCCATTCAAGCCCAGATCATCAATTTAATGCAGGACCTTAAACACGAATTCAATCTATCCTATGTTTTTATTTCCCATGACCTGAGTGTGGTCGAACACGTCAGTGACCGAATCGCAGTTATGTATCTTGGAACTATCGTGGAACTGGCACCGGCAGAGAAGTTCAGTGTCTCACCGCGTCACCCTTACACTGCGGCTTTATTGCAGGCCGTACCCATGCCGGATCCCCATTGCAAAACCGAACCGTTTCCGATAGCGGGAGATGTGCCCAGCCCCATCGATCCGCCCTCCGGCTGTGCATTCCATCCCCGCTGTTCACATGCATTTGACCGCTGCCGGGCTGAACGGCCTCCCCTTATAGAAGCAACATCACAACATTTTGTCGCCTGCTGGCTCGATGAAGGCAAGGGCCTCTAAGTTTCTTTAAATAATTATGTGACTTCTATGGCTAAATATTTTCTTTGAAATTATGTGCTTTTTAGTAGAATCAAAATCGAATATCGAAAACCGCCTGATTTAATAAAATGGGTCGAAACAATCCCGAATTTCAAAAATTCAAATGACCGAAACAGGTTCGTGCCTTGAACAATGATATTAATGGTATTGTTTTGGTCATTGAAACATTCGGATTTAGAATTTGTTTCGGCCAACTAATTCAACCAATGAAACAAATAAAACTAATTTAACAAATCTTTGTACCTTGAACCTTGATTGATCATATTTGATAAAGCTTGAGCGGCTGGTCCGCCAACTGCTGGTTGGCTTCTTTTAGTTTTTCTTCATTCGAAACGACGGCGACTGCCTGTTGTTCGGGCGGGATGATAAAATATTTTTCGGCAGCCTGCCTGACATCCCGACGCGTCAAAGACAGCAATCTTGTTTTAAACTGACTGCGAATTTCATCAGACAAACAAACAATCTTGCGATAAAATGCTTTTCTGGCGGCCGGCCCCGGCGGATCCGGCTTATCAATTTCGGAGCACACCTGCAAAACAGCCTCCTTAACATCCTCATCGGAATAATTGCCGCCACGGGCAAACTCGGCGGCACCCTCATAAACCTTCAAGGTCGCAACAAGGTGGGGGTCCCGGTAAGAGGCGAAACCAAACAGTCCGTCTTCCGGGCTGTATATGGCAAATCCGCCATAGGCCCCTCCTTTTTCCCGAATTTCACGATGCAAATACATGGATCGGAGGATCTTGCTGATAACTGCCAGGGCCGGAGCTTCCGCATGGGTCATGCGGACCGTCTCAAAGGTCTGGGCCACAAACGATACGGCTGTTGACGTGCTCCAGCCTTCTCGCAGGATTTCATTATCCATGCTGATATCGGGTGGGCCGAATCCGGCGGTCTGACCACCTCCAAGCTGTTCGAAAATAGCTGCAGCCGAAGCGCCGGCAGCCGGCAGGCTACCTTCCTCTCCGATGAGTGCCATCTGAAAATTGTTGCGGACAAAGAGCTGGCTTCCGATAGCCGTCAAATCCCGGCACAATGCGGACATTTTCTTGTTGGTGAGGTTATCGGCTAGGCGCTTGATGACTTTCAGCTGATGGATACCGCTCCAGGATTCGCTCAGGGCACGTGTGCGTGAAAAGTTTCTGGATGCGGCCGAGATGGCCAACCGATGGCCGTTGTGCACAATCATGGATTGAAGACCCGCACGATATTCGTTCAACAGGCTTTTTAAGCGCGCATGGTCGCGGAACTCAAAGTGAGCGATCAACTCCTGGATGAGTTCAAACATCTTCTCCTGGTTCCGGACGAGACATTTGCCGTTAAAGGAAATAAACGGCAAGCAGCTCCCGTCCGGTTCATAACTTGTCCGCGCATGTGTCGCTACACCGATACCGCCGGTATAAGCATCGATCCGCCGTGCCACCTCGGCGTAGTCATGTAACGAAGTACCTGCCCGGGTCAGGGCATAGCAAAAAAACGGAACCCACGGAACCAGCACCCGGGAAAGGACGCCGGTTCCGGCCGAAGCGGCGAAATAAAAAATTCCGGAAGTCGGCTGGTTGTAAATGGTGACCGCCGACTCGCTGTCATAGGCTGTTTCTTTAACAATCGGAACCAAAGGCGGAATATCTTCTCTTTGTAACGTAGGCAGACAGGATATATCATCTTCGGTTTCCTGCCGAAGCTGCAAGGCTTTGGCATCCTGCCGGATTTTTTCAATTCTGGAACGGGACAGGCTTTTTTGGGTTTTCTCCAATTGGCGCTGCACGCGAAGCGTTTCATTTTGCTCCATTTGTTGATCCGGTACCATGGTGAGCCGGATCCGATGGGAGTTGGTCAGCAAGTATTTTTCAATCAGATTTTCGAAAAAAGGCTCCTGTTTCATGACGTCACGCAGCTTTTTTAGATCATCATCAAATTTTAAAATCTTTACGGGGTCTCCGCCATGCAACCAGGAGCCGGCAAATGCCAGTAGAAGTTTAATCCCATAAGGATACGGTGTGTTGGTTATCTCCTTGCGATGGAACTCGATCTGGTGAATGGCGGAATCAATCAATTGTTTGTCGATACCATTATTGACAAGATCGGTCAGCGTCTCAAAGATGATGGCTTCGATTTTTTCGGCGGAATCCTTTTCAACATCCTTTAACCCGCTGACAAAGGCCGTATCCCGGTTGTCAGCGTCAAAACCGCTGCCATCAGACATGGCGGATCCAAGCTCGGAGTCTATGAGGGCTTTGCGAAGCGGCGCTGCGGAATTTCCCAGCAGAATCTGTTCAAGCAACGATAGCGTCAGGACAGCAAAGGCATCTTTAATATCCGCGGTAAGCCATGCCACGCAAACCTGACATTTTTTGGATGGATCCTCATTTGTCTGGAACGGATATGGAAATGTGCCCCGCCGCGGCTTGCGCCAACGCGATTGTGAGGGCACATCGGTATCGGGAGTGATGCGCTTAAATTTATTTAAAACCGTATCTTCGATAACGGCCAGACTTTCCGCTATGGGCAAATTACCGTAAGTATAGAAAAACGCGTTGCTGGGGTGATAATAGCGCCGATGGAATTCTTTGAGTTGCGCGTAGGTCAATGATGGAATTTCCGCCGGATCACCACCGGAATTGTAATGATAGGTTGTAGAAGGATACAATTCTTTTTGAATCGAGCGAACCATAACCTGATCCGGTGAAGACATGGCCCCTTTCATTTCATTGTAGACAACACCCTTATAGGCCAACCGGAACCGGTCGGAATCATTTGCATTAAAATCGCCCTCAATTTCCAGACGATGACCCTCTTGCTTAAAACTCAGCTCGTCTAATGTGGGGAAAAAAGCAGCATCCAAATAAACGCCCATGAGGTTGTAATAGTCTTTTTGATTCTGTGTGGAGAAGGGATACATGGTCCAATCTGAGGCAGTGAAGGCATTCATGAAGGTGCTCAGGCTTCTTTTGAGCATCGAAAAGAAAGGATCGCGCACTGGATACTGATTGGAACCGCACAGGACGGTATGCTCAAGAATATGAGCAACGCCGGTCGAATTCAGCGGTACGGTTTTAAAAGCAACACTGAACGTATTTTCCGCATCTTTGTTGCTGACATGAATATGGCGCGCACCGGTTTTTAAATGCTCGAAATCATAAAAATAAGAACGAATCCCCTCGAGCGGCACAACCCGCTTAGCCAAATAATTACGAACATTGTCACCCGGGTGAAGGTTTGAATTATTAGGATCCACAAATTTGCTCATAATCATAGTTCCTTTAATACTGGAAGCTATCTCAAAAATACATTTAACACCCGATGATAAAGTTTTAAACCCAAAAAAATGATAGCAACAAATGAGCTAAAATTAAAACTGATCAAAATGCCTAAAATTATGCTGTCGCTGCGCTCCATCTTTTATTATGAATAGGATCGTTCGACCCAGTCGTTAGACCCTGAGGCTCTCGAAGGGAGGCTCTCGAAGGGAGGCTCTCGACGGGTAGA
>JAQYWI010000255.1 GCA_030145015.1 Desulfobacterales bacterium | reverse complement strand
AAGGTCGCATAAGTCAACAAGCAGTCGGATTTTTTTCTGTCCAACTGTGTCTTCGATTAAACTGTCCGCCTCAGGGGCCGTCTCCGCATCCAGGCGGCCTTTGATAATTATTTGAGTAATACCGTTTTCATTTTCCAGGAGAATTTCCATTGGATGACCTCTAATGAAATTTGATTTAAATTGAATATTCCAGCCAATGTCAAGAAAAATGCAGGGAATTGTCAGGTTTTTTCACCCATATGTCCTTCTTTTTTTTCTTGTTGTTTTTAATGGATGACGGTAACTTAGATTCCATCAATGCCGACGGATAGGACAAACACCTTTAAAATTCCCCACAGAAAGGAAAGATTCTGTCATGAAAGACGAAAATGAGACAGTTCATGCAAAACCATACACGCTGGCACAATTGAGGGTCGGCCAAACCTACAAAAAGAGTTGGGCCATTACGGCCGAATTAATTGAGGGTTTTGCCAGGGTGACCGGCGACTACAATCCCATTCACCTGGATGAAGACTATGCCAGGCAGACGGTTTTTGAAAAGCGCGTGGCACAAGGTATGCTTGGGGCCGGACTGCTGTCCGGAGTTATGGGGTGTGAATTTCCGGGCACGGGAACCATTTACCTCTCTCAGACTTTAAAGTTTCTCAAACCCGTCTTTGTTGAGGACGAGATTACGCTACGCCTGGAGGTTTTAGAAATCATCGATGAAAAAAACCGTGTTCGACTGGAAACCGCATTCACCAATCAGGAAGGTGAGGCTGTCATCACCGGCGAAGCATTGGTTATGCTCCCGGCTCAATAAGCTCAACAAATTAAGCGCATACAGCCCATGAAACAGACCTGCGTCTTTAACCAACCGCCCCAATTACCCAGCGCCAGAGCTTAAACTTTACTTGTGAATTGTATCGATTCGGTATAGAATAATAAAATTATCTGGTTACACATAGATCTCAAGGCAGGAGTTTGCTAAACACTAACAAATCGACGAGGCAACATGGCAGGCTTTTTTTCATTTGTTTTTTCTGTGCTACTTCCGCTTGCAATCGGGCTTGTCGGAATATATCTGGCAATTGATTTTTTTGAATATTTGAAAGCAAATCACCCTTCAAAATACAAGCAAATGTCTTTTGAGAGCTTGTTTGGAATTTCTTTTGAAAGCTTCCCTTTTCACTTCATAAAACCTTTGGAGTTTATCGGTTTTCTTTTTTCCGCGGATAACCTGCAAGATAAATCTGTGATTGACTATAAGAAGAAAATTAAAATATTATTGTTTGCCCTCCTGGGGTTATTTGCACTTTTAATCCTGATAGGCATCGTTACATAGACGCTATCTCCCTACCGGCCTTTAAATCCGTTTATGGCATCTATTTTAGCAATTTCAGCGCATCCGGATGATGAAACCCTCTTTGCCGGCGGGACGCTGGCGATGCATGCGCAAAAGGGACACAACGTCTTTATCCTGGAGACGACCCGCGGTCAGGGAGGTGAAGTTGGTGAGCCGCCCTTAACCACCCGCGAGAACCTGGCTGCCTTCCGTGAGCAAGAGGTCCGGCAGGCTGCACAGGCTCTTGGTGTCGACGATATCTTCTTTCTGCCCTACATTGACCCTTACATGGAAATCAACGGCATCGCCCGCCGGATCGATGTATCCCTGAAGGATTTTGCCGGGGCGATCGGCAGTTATATCAAAACAATTCAGCCGGATCTAGTTGTCACTCACGGCTCCAACGGCGAATATGGCCATCCCCAGCATATTTACACCCACCAGGCCACCCGCCTGGCTTTATCTAACGGCCATCCGCACATAGCCCTTCTGAGCTGGTGTGCCTGGTACGACCCCTCTGAGCACGAGCGCATATTAAATAAAGATGATCGCGCCGATATCATAAGCGACATCAGCCCCTGGCTCGATATAAAAGTTGAAGCGGCCCTCTGCCACAGAACCCAGCATGCCATGTTTCTACGCAATTCCGGTGCCCCTTCCGTCCCCGAAATGGTCCGGAAAACCGAAAGCTTCCACATCTGGCAAGGCCCGTTGCCCGGCACGCTATCCAATTCAATTCAATAAGCCCGGTAACAGGTCAACTTTTATCGTAAGCCTTATCAAATGATTGGGATGGCGATGATGTTCTGGACCTCGCGGCGGCTGACTTCGGTGCCAGCAGGTTCGATATACTGGAAAACCAGCTTTAGATTCTTCTGCTTCAAACCTACTCTACAAAATCCTAAAATCTTATATTGCGTCAGCATATCTAACAAATTTTCATGCCTTCCAAATTTCACCTTAAGGCACGCAAATCTGCAATTTCGGTCCTTGTAAAAAATTTAAGATTTGTGCATCCTTTATACAATCAGAGGACTCGAACACTAAAGCAAGTACATTAGCAAGAGAACCCACCCGCCCTAGTCTTCAATATTAGTTTCTTTCTATCCTTGAAAAATAATAAAAAATCCCTACTTTTTAGCAATTCGAAAAGAATAAGAGGAGGAAAAAATGACTATTACAAAAATGCTCACAGTGACGGTGGCAATTGCAATTTTTAGCGGATTCGGCTGTATGGCTTTTGCCGCAGGTGGTGGAGGTGTCCTGACCGACCCCGGCGCAATGGAAGGTAAGCATTTCCACCCCAAGGGTAAGATGCCCTCCAAATTTACAGTGGAAAAGCAAAACAAGCTCAGGCATCAAATGCCTTTCGGCGACAAGAAAGACTTTGAGGAGCAAACAAAGGGGTTTATCGCCGCTCCGAATTTTAAACAGATCAAGGCTGAGGCCGGGCATGTCGCCTGGGACATGGGCAGCTACGAATGGCTGCTGCAGGGCAAGGATTTCGACAGCATCCATCCATCGCTGCAGCGACAGGCCA
Organism: Desulfobacterales bacterium; assembly: GCA_030145015.1. The sequence goes on along the minus strand of JAQYWI010000255.1, from coordinate 3,602 downwards.
TCCTCAATATGAACTATGGTCTATACGAGGTGATTCCTGGGATCTACCAAGTGCGCGGCTTTGATCTGGCAAACATCAGCTTTATTAAGAGCAGGACCGGCTGGATTGTCTTTGACCCGCTGACCGCCAAGGAAACTGCTAAGGCGGCCCTTGACCTCATCAATGACAAGCTCGGCAAGCGACCGGTGGTGGCAGTAGTCTACTCCCACTCCCACGCCGACCATTGGGGCGGGGTGCGCGGCGTGGTTGACGAGGCGGATGTCAAAAACGGCAAAGTAAAGATCATTGCGCCGGTCGGCTTCATGGATCACGCAGTGGCGGAAAATGTTTACGCCGGCAATGCCATGAACCGGCGCTTGTTTTACCAGTACGGGGTTCTGCTGCCACGAAGTCCCTTTGGGCACGTCGATCAGTCCATCGGCAAGAACGTGGCGGCGGGCAATACCGGCCTGATTCCTCCCACGCTCATCATTAAAAATGACTTCGAAGAGCTGACCGTCGATGGGGTTCGGATGATTTTCCAGAACACGCCCGGCACAGAAGCGCCGGCGGAGATGAACACCTATTTTCCTGATCTGAAGGCATTTTGGGCTGCAGAGAATATCGTCGCCACCATCCACAACATCTACACGCTGCGCGGGGCGCTGGTGCGCGATGCCCTGGAGTGGTCCAAACAGATCAATGTGGCACTCTACGAGTTCGGCCAGGAGGTCGAAGTCATGTTTGCCTCCCACAGTTGGCCACGTTGGGGCAACGCGCGAGTCCAGGAGATCATGCGCGCGCAGCGGGATACTTACGCCAATCTCAATAATGGGGTGCTGCATCTTGCCAACCAGGGTGTGACCATCAATCAGGTCCATAATGTATACGAAGTGCCTGAAAGTCTTCAAAAGCAATGGGCGACGCGCAGCTACCACGGCTCGGTTGAGCACAACAGTCGGGCGGTGATCAACCGCTACCTGGGGTACTGGGACGGCAACCCGACTACACTGATTCCACTTTCGCCCGAGGACTCAGCGCAGTTGTACGTGGAGATGATGGGTGGCGCAGGCAAGATCATCGCCAAGGGCAGGGAGCTCTATGCGCAGGGCAAGTATCGCCACGCCCAAGAAATTCTCAACAAATTAGTGTATGCAGAGCCACAAAACCAGGAGGCCAAGGACCTGCTGGCCGACGTTTTCGAGCAGATCGGCTACCAGCAAGAGAGTCCCAGTGTGCGTAACAGCTTTCTGGCCGCTGCGTTGGAACTGAGATCGGGCATTCCCGAGGGAGCATCACCCAAGACGTCGGGACCAGATGTTGTCCGGGCCATGACCACCGAGCTGTGGCTCGACTTTTTGGGTGTCCGCTTAAACAGCAAAAAGGCCTCAGGCAAACAGTTCAAGATCAACCTCTCGACCCCCGACAACGGCGAGAAGTTTGTCGTCGAACTGAGCAACGCCACCTTAACCAACATCGAAGGCTTTCAGGCGGATGACGCCGATCTGAGCATCACCATCAACCGATCCGACCTTGTTCAAACCATGATGGGAGCGGTCAGCTTTGACAAACAAATCGCCTCCGGCAAGGCGAAAATCAAAGGCAACCGCGACGTCTTTGAGCAGTTGAAGACCATGCTGGTGCATTTCGATCTCGGCTTCGAGATTATGCCTGGGACCGGCGCCAAAGATCTGACACCGGAGGAAAACCCCTTTAAGCAGGAGGAGTTAGGTTTTACCGACGGGGGTTGATACTGCTGCGCAGAGATTGACCACAAAGGGGACCCTTTACCGGGTCCCTTCATCCTAATCCAATCCGCTTTTTTGTCATCAACATGATGTGTTAACAAAGATCTATAGGGTTTTTATATAATGAAAGCCGTTACGAAAAATATCTATCTTCCCCTAATTTGTGCATTAAGCTATTTCATTCTGACAACCGCATCGGTCCAGGCCAGCGGGCTATGGCGGCAACGCTGGTGTGCTGATTTCACCCAGAGAAGGCACCCGTTTCGGCATCACTTACCGCTCCAAGGTGGATCTGGAATACGAAGACAAGCCGGACCTGAGCGGTGTCGGGCCTCTTCTCCAAGCGGCGCTGAACCTCACGGGTCTGGCAGGCTCTACTGTCAAGCTCGATATGGAGCTACCCCAAGCGGTCATGGCAAGCGCCTATCATGAGTTCACAGACAAACTGGCCATCATGGGCAATATTGGCTGGCAGGAATGGAGCAGTTTCGGCAATATCGATGTGTCCATCGACAGTGATACGTCGAGGAGCGCCACCCAGGATCTGGGTTATGACGACGCGTGGCATTTTGCATTAGGAGGCCAGTATCGAATTGCCGAGCCCTTAATGCTTTCTCTCTGTGCTGCCTATGACACCTCTCCGGCAGACAGCGCCAGAAAACGCACACCGGCTCTTCCGTTTGACCGCCAGTACCGATTAGCAGCAGGCTTGCAATACGAAATAAACCCAGATGTCACCCTGGGTGCGGCTTACGAATATCTGGATTTAGGCGATGCCAACATCGATCGGACGAGTGGGCTTCTAAGGGGCGATTTGAAAGGTAAATATAAAAAGAATGAAATCCATTTTCTCGGTGTCAATCTGATCTGGAAATTTTAATTTAATATTGAATTCGTAAATGAAACTCACAATTTTCTAATTTTGTGGGTCGGCTATGAAGGGACAACCGCAAAATATTGTATAATTCTTGTAGCAATCTTAAATATTTTCAGACCTCAAAATTTAAGATTCCTCCAATATACCAGCCTGGGAAGACTCCTGAAAAGTTGTGAAATCATACCTCCAATCGATGTTTTTACTCATCTTTCGATTCTGTCAAATTAAGCATAGCGCAAACGCCATTTTTATCAATTCGCTCCCGGATGGAAACCTTATGATCTAATGTTTCCTCAGAATCTTGTGCGAATACAGCTTTGGATCGAGTACTAAAGCCACCTCTGAATATTATGATTATTTTGACAAAGATGTTGAAATGTAGAAATATATGGATGATAGACCGTATCTAGTTTTCCTCAATGTTTGATTGCAGGATGGGAGGATGCACGATGCCGGATATGTTAATAAAATTATTTGAAATTGCAGATGACTGCCGCTTTTTGGCGGAGCAGAAAAAACGCGCCATTACCATACGCAAACCCATCGGGCCCGAGAAACACATCATCATTAATTGGGTATCGGATCATTTCGGCGCCGGCTGGGCCAGTGAAACCGACACGGCCATCTCCAATAATCCCCGGACCTGCTTTGTGGCCGTTAAAGAAGCAACCATAATCGGTTTTGCCTGCTACGATGCCACGGCATTAGGATTTTTCGGCCCGATTGGAGTTGAAAAATCGCATCGAAAACAGGGCACGGGTAAGGCCTTAATGACCGCCTGTCTGCTTGACATGAAACTGAAAGGCTATGGGTACGCGATTGTCGGCGCAGTGGAAGATACTGAATACTATAAAAAAACCGTTGGCGCCCGAGAAATCCCGGATTCATCCCCCGGCATTTACGAGACGCAGGTACGGGATATTAGAACGGACCGCCAAAAATAGAGGTTTATCTCCAAAGACAGAGAAAAAAAGTTCTAACGGTGCTCTAAAGTTAGA
>JAQYWI010000091.1 GCA_030145015.1 Desulfobacterales bacterium | reverse complement strand
CGCCGTTAGATACGATGGGCCAGCCATAATTTTTACCAGCAATGATCAGATTCAACTCATCGCCGTGACGCGGACCCATCTCATGGACCCACAAACGTCCGTCGGCATCAAAATCGATGCCCAGCATGTTGCGGTGACCGACGGTCCAGAATTGCTTGGCAATCTCACCACGATTCTGCCACGGATTGTCATTGGGCACCGTTCCGTCGTCATTTAAGCGTAGCACCTTGCCAAGATGACCGTCAAAATTTTGGGCCGGTGTAAGTTTCTGGCGGTCTCCGGAGGTGATGAACATTTTACCGTCGGGGCCGAACGCGATGCGATGGCTGTAATGTCCTTTTCCAGTAACTTTTGGCTCCTGAACCCACAGTTTTTCCACTGACGCGAGCTTGAGCGGGCTGTTTTTTAGATCGAGCTTTGCGCGGACCACCACCGCACCGATTGTGGTGTTATGATCCGCGCGTTCGGCATAAGACAAATAGACCCAGAAATTGCGTTCAAAATCAGGATGCAGCACCACATCGCCCAAGCCGCCTTGACCGCCATAGGCGACTTTCCACAAGCCCTGCACTTCTGTTTTCGATCCGTCGTTGGTAACATGCCACAGGACCCCTCTCTTCTCGGTCACCAAAAGAGTGCCATCGGGCAGGAAAGTCATGGCCCAGGGCTCATCGAAAGTAGCGACCCGCGTGGCCGCAAGTTCGGTGCCCTTCGTGCCCTCAATTGGAAAGTCTCCGGCTGCAACCGGTACAGCAATTGTAATGATAATCAGCAAGAGGATAATCAAGCGCATAGGTGTGAATCCTTTTTCTGTTTTTACCGATTTGTAGACGAAAGGTGCCGTCAAGACGGTTTATGCCACCATTGAATCTTTCGAAGTTTTTTTTATCATCACCGATTACGCACCTTTATGACTTTGACTATAAGCGATCGCTGAATACACTTGTAGGTGCCTGGCGTCATCAGGCTAATCCGACCAACAGCCTGACAAGGCGACGAGGATAAAGCGCAGTACTTACCGGCGGGTGATCGGAACCGTATTAAAGACCAAAGGAATTATCAGCAATAAAATAGGGCGCCGAATGAACGCTGTCAAATCGACCGCTTTCCATTCATAGCGGCCCTTAATCAACGTAAACTGACACCAATCGTACGCTCCGGTGATACCTCCAACACATCAATAGATGGGGTCAGGGCTTGATCAGTGATTAATTGATCACAAATCAAGCCCTGACCCCATTTATTCTACGAGGTGCCCTCCCCTCCGAAACGCTGGTTTTTGTCGCTGGTTTCCCGTTTGAAAATTCTGGCCGGTATGGACATCGCCGTTTCACGAAAAGCCCAGGACGGGCGCTTTAATGTCAGGATGAAAAACAGGGAAATCAACGTAAGAGCGTCCACCATACCTTCCATTTACGGAGAGAATGTGGTTCTGCGGTTGCTTGACACCGGCAACGGGATATGCTCCCTGAACCGGCTTGGCATGACGGAGGCCGACCGCAAAAAACTGGAAGCGGTTATCGGCCGGCCGCATGGAATGATTCTCAGCACCGGCCCCACGGGCAGCGGCAAAAGCACCAGTCTATATGCCATCCTGAAAGAATTGAATAAACCGGACATCAACATCATCACCGTGGAGGATCCGGTGGAATACCGCATCAACAACATCAACCAGGTCCAGCTGAACACCAGGGCCGGCATGACCTTTGCGGGTGGGCTGAGATCCATCCTGCGCCAGGATCCGGACGTGGTTATGGTCGGCGAGATCCGGGATCTGGAAACCGCCAGGGTAGCTGTTCAGGCCGCTCTGACCGGTCATCGGGTATTGAGCACCCTGCACACCAACGATGCTTCCGGCGCTGTCACCCGGCTGCTCGATATGGGCATCGAACCTTTTCTGGTCTCCTCGGTGATGGGCATATCGTTTTCCCAGCGCCTGGTGCGCAAGGTCTGCCCCGCATGCAAAGCGCCTTACCATCCATCCAGGGAGGCGCTGAAACACTGGGACCTGGGTTCGAACGCCAACGGCAATCTGGTGCACGGCAAAGGGTGTATCAGCTGCATGAACACCGGTTACAGGGGCCGCACGGGGGTTTATGAAGTACTGATTATTGATGAGAAAATTCAGGATCTGATTTTAAAAAGGCGTCCGGCCCAGGAGATCAGAAAAGCCGCCGTCGCATCCGGCAACTTTACAACTCTTAAAGAAAACGCCGTCGAAAAGGTGCTTCAGGGAATCACCACCCTGGAAGAGGCCGCATCAGTTGTGATGGACTGATAAGCTGCCGGTTCCGGATGAGGCGGAAAAAAGGGGCATAAAAATGATTACCATCTGCAAAGAGTGCGAAACAGCTTTCAACATCGAAGAAAGCCTCATAAACGAGTCGGGCTCAAGGGCCCGCTGCTCAAAATGCAATTATGAATTTGTGGTCTATTCTCCGGCGGTCGGGTTCGAACCGGAAGCTGAATCTGCGGTTGCGGAGCCGGATTCGGTATCGGACGAACCGCCGGATACCCTCGAAGACGATCTGGGCCTGCTGGATACGGACCCCATCCCTTTCGATTTCGATGAAGAAGACACCACCGCAATTACTATCGAGGATGCGGATCCCGAGCCGGATCCGGGGCTTGAAGACGCCGGCGAGTTTGAGTTTTCGGCATCCGGTGATGATGTTGAGGAAACCGTTGAATCTGATTTACCGGATCTCGAGGGGTTTGATGAAGACTTTCTGTCAGAAGACGATTTAATTTCAGACGATGAATCAGCCGCTTCGGACCCGGAAGGGATACTCGAAGAAGATGGAGAAACCCTCGCAACGGCAAATCCGGACACCGGAATACCGGAAACAGACGAGATAGATCTTTTGGATCTCGAAGAACTGATTAATCTGGATGACTTTCCTGATGCCGGGGAGCTGGAAGAAAGCACTTCAGGGAAGCCGGGGAATGTTTTGGAGATTGAAGATGTAGATCTCGCAGGGAGTGCAAACAATGCCGACCCAACGGCCGGATCCGACGTGCTTGATATTAGCGATTTAGAGGAAATGCTTGGCCGGGATGAGGATCCGGTGCCGGAAGGCATCTCTGAAGCCGATGATCGTTACGAAGAAATCGAATTGTCCGGTATTGATGGCGAAGACAGTGAAGAAGAGATTTTTAATATTGATACACTGGTCGAGGAAGCCGGAATAACAATCGGCAATGACGACCCAACAGAAAAAGCCGCCGAATTGACTGCTACCGGAAGTGATACTGAGCTGGAGATTCTGTTTGACCCGGAAGGACAAATTTTAGAAAATGGCCGCATTGACGGTGCGGACATGCCGGAAGGCGGCGATCCGGATCTTTTTTTCCCGGAACCGGAACCGGCTGACTCCCGGAATGATTCTAAAGGTCAAATTTCCACTTCCGGTGATAAAGATTTTACCGAAGCCCGGGACTTCGGCAGCACAACCGTTGATGTCACCATCGAAAAATCTGAAGAGGATACCGATTTGAATGGGAAAACCCGCGAGATCGACCAAATTTTCGTCAAACCGCTGCCGTGGATCACAAAATCACGTACCCGAATGGCGGCCCTCGCCCTTTTTTCGTTTCTGATCGTGGCTGCGGGGATACTCGTCATAGCAAAGACCGCCGGGTTCAAAATCCCTTATCTTGACGACGCGGTCAAAAATATTCCGATTGCAGGCGTTCTTTTTTCATCTGAAAACGGCGATACGGCCGGCAACCTCGCGATAACGCCCCTGGAGAAGACCGTTACCGCTAAATTTGTTGAAAATGACGGAGCCGGCAAGCTTTTTGTGGTCAGAGGACAGGTGCTGAATGAATACGATCATCCGCGCAGCTTTATCAAGATAACCGCAAAGCTTTATCAAAAGGGCAACAAGCTGATCAAAACCGCCGAGGTGTATTGCGGGAATGTGATCGCCGAGCAGGATCTTGCCGGTATGGAGTTTTCGGCAATCAGCAGGCGCCTGCAGAACAGGTTCGGCGACAGGCGCACGAATTTAAAAGTCAGATCAGGAAAGGCGCTCCCGTTTATGATCGTCTTTAATCAATTGCCGGAAAACCTGGATGAATATACGGTTGAGGTGGCGGAATCCGCCGGATAGCTGATGACAGCCTATTTCCAAAAAGCGAAGAAAACAGCCGGCAGGCATTAAATTCTCTACGTGAAATCCGTTCAGGCGGTGAGGGTCTTTTTGACCGGATCCATCCCGTTGGCGTAACCGGCCATCATTTCGATGGCCTCCGACTGGATTTCGTTTCTTAACTTCTCGGGTTCCAGAACGATTGCATTGGCGCCCCAGCGCATGACCCAGGCTTTGATCTCTTTGGTGCAGGCAACATCAGCCTCGAAGAGAACGGATCCGTCAGGATTGTCGTAAAATTTCTGGGTTTCATGCCAGATCTTTTCTTTGATGTATTCGGCGATGCCGGCGGAAAACAGAACTTTGACCTTCTCCGGCCTGCCGTGGTAGACGCCAAAGCTGCTGCGCATAAAGGCGTCAACATCGAATTCCTCCGGCACTTCAAAGGTTTCTTCGGTCAGATGGATCTTTTTAATGCGATCGACCGCGAATATTCGAATTCCGTCCCGCCACTTGCAATGCCCGATCAGGTAGAACCCGCCGTCGTGAAACCACATTCTATAGGGGGCGACTTTGCGCTGCCGCGATTTTTTGCGACTCATGGTGTAATAAACGATTTCGATCACCCGCCCGCTGAATACCGCCTCGTTGATCAGTTCGATATTTTTTTTGTATTTGCTGTAATTTTTGTACGGCCCCGGCCGGGTGTGCAGGCTTTTTTCGACCCGGCTCAAGTATTTTTCAGATTCGGGGGGAATGGAGGATTTGACCTTTTTCAGAACAGATTCGAGAGCATCATGAAACACAGTGCCTTTCAGGACCTTGAGGACGTCACTGCCGAAATACAGGGCCATCAGTTCCGGCATGCTGAACGGCACCGGCATGGGATTCCGGGCCGAATCCAGCAGGTACCAGTGGTTTTTGCCGTTTGAATTTTCGGTATAAATCGGAAACCCGGCGGCCTCAAGAGCATTCAGATCCCTGTAAACGGTTCGCTGATGGCAGTCAAGACCTCTTGCCAGAGCTGTGACAGATTTGCCGTACCTGGATGTTACGAGTGTTTGAAAAATCTTCCATTGCCTTGCTAACTGGTCACCCCGTGCCATTTTATATTCCTTTTTATTTGGTTTCGACAGATTTTAAATGTCTGTGCGGGTCAGCGACTAAATGCAACTGCTCAAAATTATTTATCGGTCTAAGTAGCTTAAAACTTTAGTGATTAAAAAAAATCAGGGGTTTGACCGGATCTGACAAATCCGGGTGTTATACTTTAAACAGGCCTGAGAAAAGATGATTAAAGAAAGAAATTTAAAATGCTGAAAATAAATTTAGTAGAGGATTGGGGACCCATAAACCGGGTACCGGCAACGCCGAAAGATATTATGGCGGTCGCCGCCGTTACATTTGCTGTTACCGGGGTCATCTCATTAATTCTGATAAGTATTCTTAACCTGCTGTTTTCCTTTTTATTGCAGGTAGGTTGAAGACAGAGGAGAAAAATATGAAGCATCTTAAAAATGTAGATTCGGCAGACTTAGCCTTGACCCTCAGAAATGCCGTCTGGGCATTCCCCTATCTTGCCGTGATGGGGCTAATCTGGGGTTACCTTGCAGGCGGGTCTTCGGGTGCGGTCGTTGGTTTGGTGGTTGCCTTTCTGGTCAGTGCCACAATCGGTTCGGCAGCCTCAATTCTCACTGATGTCCTGGGCGGTGGGGCTGTCAATGTATTTTACGGTCTGGGCAGGAGAACCATTGGCATTCGAGAACAGATGGCCGGAGACCTGAATGTGGTGAGATATCACAAATTATGTAATCGATTCGACGATGCCCTTTTAACAATTGAAGGGGTTTTGGCCAGGGACCCTGATTTTCCGGAAGCGCTGTTTTTAAAAGCACAAATTCTGTGGGAAGGGTTTGAAGACCGTTGCGCAGCCAAAGAGTGCCTGCTGAAAATCATAAAAGTGGAGCCGGATAAAGAGGCGGTCTTTCATCGCTGGGCATTAAATTTTTATCGTGAATTAAGTGATATGGTGCAAAACGAAAAATAAGGTGACGTACTATGAAGAATTTAATCATGATATTTGTCTGCTCGACCCTCCTTTTTAGCTGTGCTACAGCAAACCACAAGATAGGAGCTGCCATTATGTCGGGCAATCAGTATGGTGACAATCTTACTGTTACCGGTCTTATGATAGGATTCGATATTCTTATGTTCTTAGTAAATTATATCGACTTAGCACCTGAAGATCCAGGATCAAGCAAACAAGCTTGGCGCTGCCAAGAAGAGTCAGTGGATGGTTTCGTGGCTGAAGATTATCATGAATTACAAATGCATCGGGCATCGAAACATTCAGAAAAGTATGATGAACAAGGCTATGTTAGGAAGGATTACAATCAAGAAACAGATGAAGAATTTAGGGGACGTCCATGAAATTATAACTTTCTCGACGGCTGCAAGACAGATTCCAGTCACAGACCCTGATTTTTGAGGGAATGGAGCCAAATTTTGATCGATGATTTATTCAATATTTTTAGCACAAATCAAGATGCGACCCACTTTTTCAATTTCTCCAGAATAAACCATCATAGATCTCCTTCCAATGAATTGTAAATTTTCATTTAACCAAACTTCGTTTCATCTTAAATCACTATTCTGAAAATTTTGCCAATCATATGGAGGGGATAGGGTACACCTTAAATATTAACGATGGAAGGATTTGCATAGAAGAAGTGATTCGGGTTAAAATATAAATATGAAAAACTTTCCCATGCTGTCCAAATCAAGATTTCTTGCCGGGCTGCAATGCCATCTAAGACTCTGGTATCAGTGCTATGATCGAGATCTTGCTTCGAAACCACCCCCTTCCCAGCAGGCAATATTTGATGCCGGTCACGAGGTTGGACGGCTGGCTACTCAGCTTTATGCTGATGGCGTTTTAATAGATGAGCCTTACTATCAGCACAAACAAGCACTCGAATCCACGCTTAAAGCCATGCAAGACCCGGAGGTAAAGGCCATTTACGAGGCCGCCTTTCTTCATGATGGTGTACGCATTCGAGTTGATGTTCTGGAAAGGCTGGAAGACGGCTCCTGGAACATGGTGGAAGTCAAATCATCGACTTCGGTTAAAGATGTTTATTATCCGGATGTTGCTGTTCAATACTACGTTCTCGAAGGCTGCGGATTAAAGATCAGCGGCGCCGGTATTCTGCACATTGATAACCAGTATGTCTATGACGGCCAGAATTTGGATTTAGATTCCTTGTTTTCGTTTGAAGATCTCACGGATGACGTCAGATCAATGCAGCCGGAAATACCATCAAGTCTTGCAGAGTTAAAAGCTATGCTTGCCATTTCAGACGCTCCTGAAATTCAGCCATCCAGACACTGCCACATACCGTACGATTGTGAGTTCTGGGAGCACTGTACTAAAGACATGCCGGAATTCTGGGTTTATAACATCAACGGCATCGGGCAGAACAAACTCGCTGAACTGGCTGATATGGGCATTCAGGATATTGGGGATATACCGGCTACCTTCTCTTTGAGCCAGATTCAGGATCGGATTCGAGCATCCGTATCCAGCCGGCAGGAGTATATCTCAAATCAGCTTGAAGCCGAATTAAATGATATGAAATATCCTATCCACTTTCTCGATTTCGAAACCATCGGCCTGGCGCTCCCCCGCTATGCCGGTACATGGCCCTATCAAACTATCCCCTTTCAGTGGTCGGATCACATCCTTAACGAAACTGTGAAGCTGGACCATCGCGAATATCTGTGCAACGAAGACAAAGATCCCAGGGAAGAATTTACCCAAACCCTCTTAGATGCGCTTGGAACTGAAGGCAGCATTGTTATTTATACAGGCTATGAAACCAGGGTACTGAATTCAATTATCGAGCATTTCCCGCAGTATACCGATGAACTCTGGGCAATCATAGATCGCTTCAAAGATTTACATGCAATCATCAGAAACAATTATTACCACCCCAAATTTTACGGCTCTTTTTCCCTCAAATACGTCCTCCCCGCCCTTGTACCTGAAATGAGTTACGACAAACTTTCCATTCAGGACGGTATGGAAGCATCTCTTGAATACCTGCAAGTGATTGATCCGGAAACACCTGAAGAAGAAAAAACCACCATAAGAGATGATCTGCTGACTTATTGCGGCCAGGATACCCTGGCAATGGTTAAAATAAGAGATGAGTTGTTAAAGCGGTTTTAACGTGAAGAATCGGGTCATGAAGAATCGGGTCAAACCTTGAATAGTGAATTACAGTAGACTTATCGCTAATATGCTGTACTTCCTATGCTCCAGGTATCAATTGGTAAATTAAAGTGTACAATCGTGGTGTTCAACCGAATCCAGTATTTTCTGTCTTTCATTGTTTCCAATATAAGAACAATCCCCGCTTTTTATAAAAGTTAAATAGTTAATTGGTTAAATAGTTGATTGGTTGAATGAACTGTCATCCGGCAATACCACTTCAACAAGCTCCTAATGCGCCTCGCCCTGAAGTGTCCCGTTCCGTTGGATGACGCATCTGATTTTTTAACATTAAGGTGCGCCTCCTTGCATATGGAAACCTCCAACTCGTACAAAATTCAGGTAATACGTCGTGGGCTTGCAGATTATTTTCAAAAAATGTATTACAGGATACTAGAACCCATCTCAAAAATGTCTTTTGGCCCAATATCTTTGTTGGTGCCTAGTTTAAAATCCTCAACATACAACAGTATGCCTCCGGCTTTAAACTAAGCCCCGCCGCGATCTTGAACCAAAATCCTATTTTTGAGATGGGTTCTATATTAAATTATAAGGAGGTTTCAGATGCCATTCTGGCAGCGCTTGTTATTCACGATAATCGTAATTGTAGTGGCCAGTTTTGTTGCGGGTCTGATCTGGCACAGACTATTCGGCTTCGGTTTGCCCAGCTATGTTGGCGGTGTCATCGGAGGTCTGACAGCGGTACCCTTTTGGGAGCTATTGAAACGCAAGAGGTCGAAGGAGAACTAACCAAATTGCGCGCAAGAGATTGATTACTGAATACAAGCCCATACCAACCCATGACTCAAAAGGCCAACTCAGGATTATAGGATTATAGGGGACGTTGTTGACTATTTGTACTTACTACAGGCAGCACTTCCAACACTCCAGGTATCGATTGTTAGATTAAAGTGCTCAATGTGGGGAAAAAGGGGACGTTGTTGACTATTTGTACTTACTATAGGCAACACTTCCGACACTCCAGCTATCGATTGGTAAAATAAAAGTATTCAATGGTGGTGTTCAACCGAATCCAGTATTTTCTGTCTTTCATTGTTTCCAATATAAGAACAATCCCTGCTTTCTTATCGGTCAGCAATGAATAATACGCGCTTTGCCCGATAGCCTCTGCCCATTTATTTCCAAAATCAAATTCAATCGCGTGGGTCTCCGTCACACAATCGCAACGGGTACCATCCGGCAACACCACTTCGACCCGTCCCTTAATCGCTTAGTAGAAATGGTCCGTTACATGTTTACATATAGGAATAAGAAGGGCATGATTACTATTTTGTTATACTCAAGGGGACTTAAAAGGAGGCGGAGGTGAGAATAAAACGTTCGATTTTTTTGATTATTCACTGAAGATTCTAAATTCTTGGCATTTATTTCTCGTGACACTCATTTTTCTTGCAATCGAATAGCAGTGGAGGCTGCGGGAAATCGGCACTTTACACTTAAAATAGAAAAGGTTAATAAGATAGATTAAGCCATTTAGGAGGTGAGTAGATGGATGAGAATAGGTTCCGATTTCTGGGTCGCACCGGTCTAAAGGTGGGGCGGCTGGGGGTGGCCTGCAGCTACGGGGCAACGACGGCTGCATTTGAAGAGGCATTCGAACAGGGGGTAAACTATTTTTACTGGGGCTCAGTGCGCAAGGTGTACATGGCACGTGCCATACGCAATATTATCGCTAACGGTAAACGAGATGAGCTGGTGATTGTTATTCAGAGCTACTCCCGTTCGGCGATACTGATGGATCAGTTTTATAAACAGGCGCTCAAGAGGTTGAAAATCGACAGTGCAGATATCCTGTTGCTGGGCTGGCACAATCGGCCGCCATCGGACCGCATTTTGGACCGTGCACTTGCCATGCGCGACAAAGGCATGTTTCGGTTTCTAGCCATATCGGGTCACCAGCGCGCCATGTTCTCACAGCTGGGAGACGATTTACGGTTTGGTTTGTTTCACATACGTTACAACGCTGCTCACCGGGGTGCCGAAACTGAGGTTTTCAACCGCCTGCCCGCCAATGATCGTCCCGGCATCGTCACCTACACGGCAACCCGTTGGAGCGATCTGCTCGATCCTCGCAAAATGCCGGCCGGAGAAAAACCGCTCAGCGGAACGGATTGCTACCGTTTTGTCATGTCGCATCCAGCAGTGGATGTCTGTATGTCTGGGCCCAAGAACGTAGAAGAAATGCGTCAAGCTCTCAAAGCGTTGCAGCTTGGCCCAATGTCGGGCGATGACCTTAAACGGGTGCAACGAATCGGCGATCACGTCCATGCCAATTATCGTCGCTTTTTTGGATAAAAAACAAAGTTACCAAACCTACAGTAACGGTTTTAGTCTTTTTCAAAACTTACAGGTGGGTATTGGAGGTTTTGAGCAATAAGATCAAGACGAAAGGAAATGGGGTCAAACCTTGAATAGTGAATTACAGTAAACTTATCTTATCGCTAATAGGAAGTATTTCCGATACTCCAGGTATCAATTGGTAAATTAAAGTGTTCAACGGTGGTGTTCAGCCGAATCCAATATTTTCTGTCCTTCAATGCTTCCAATATAATAACAATCCCCGCTTTCTTATCGGTCAACAATGAATAATACGCGCTTTGCCCGATAGCCTCTGCCCATTTATTTCCAAAATCAAATTCAATCGCATGGAGATGGGGACCTTGGTGAAATATTGACATTTGAATAAAGAATTCCTGCTAGCTCCCCAGTTAAATCCGCTATGCTCGTTTTCTTCCAGAAAAATTTAACAGGGCAAGTAAGCCGGAAAACGACAAGTCCTGCAGAAGGAAAAAGGGGGGTGCCCGTCATACATTCACATTTGAACTCCAGCGTATTGACTTTGAAAAATACAACATGCTAAAAACCAACGATAAGTTGAATGCGCTAACCCAAACCCAGAGGTAGCCATGATAAAAGAAAGGTTCACAGCTCAGGGTTTAAGGTTCCATCTTTCGCCTTTTGAGCTTCCTCCTTCGCTGAAGCTTCGGAGAACATGACGGCGGGCAAGCAGGGTTAAACAAAAGATTGAAATATAGAAACCCCACTTCTTGAAATGAGAGGTGAGGTTTTTAATTAATTCTATCAAAATGTAAATATGTAACGGACGTGCCCTAATTTTTCTGATTTTGAGGTTGAGTTTAGGTTTAATTTTTAGAAATTAGTGAAATCGAGAAGCGATTAGAGTGCGATGGCGTGCGAAGGAAACAGCACACCGAACTGAATGCCATGCACTTTAAAGGGAGCCACATATATGAGCACTGACGGCGACAAGCAGGATTGGTGGCAGCACGAACTTCCAGCCGTCGAACGCGAATTGAAAACCTGGCTCTTAAAACGCCTGCCTCAACGGATGGCAGATCATGATGATTTAGTTAATGAGACGCTACTTTGTGTTTCCCAATGGATAACTAATCATCGTAATGTTCCAGAAGGCTGGTTCACCGGCCAGGTAAGCAAAAAAGAACGTAATTCTTTTTACCGACTTGCGAGAGTTATATTAAGACGCCGTATCGCTGACCTTTACCGGCTCGACACACGCGATTGGGGACAACTCATGCGTGTAGAGAAACTACAGATGGATGACCTGCCATCAAAAGGGGCATCAGCCGAACACAGAATACTCTTGCGTCGAATGCTTAAAATTACCGCCGGCGTTTTAGCGACACTCAAGCCGGAAGACCGAGATCTAATCGCGATCTCTTCGATTGGCAGCTCCGGTGCCCATGCTTTAGGGGCTCGCGAAAGGCAGCGACTGAGGCGAGCTCGCAAGAAAATCGCCCGTGCGATCATTTCTGAGCTCGGGGATTCTGTTTCCGAACTACTTTCCAGCGAGTGAGGAAATATGCCATGTGTAACTCAAACTCCAACCCAAATTTAAAGCGCGTGCTTCAGATCATTCATGTATCTGACATGCATGTCTTAGCGGCAAGACACCCAACAGCGCCGGGCATCCGCATTTTAGGACGAATTTTAAAAACAATTAGCAATACTCTTTATAAAATTTTGATAGATGGAACTGCGCCGAGCGATCCATACGCCCCTATTGTGTTTCCGCGGTTCATCGAGCAGGTCGCTATTAAGGATTCAGATTGGTCAGGAGTCCCGACCTGGATCATCGACACCGGTGATCATTCGACTTTCGGCGACCGAGCCTCCCTTTCCCGCGCTCAGCAATATTTAGCCGGATTCGCGGCGGCGGGTAATCCAGGCGGCCCCGGTAACTCTGTAAACAATGTCCATGGAAACCATGACGCATGGCCGGACGACTTCCCACTATTAGCACCCTCAAAAATCTCTGCACACACAAATATGATTAAACGACCACCCTCATCATACGCCGTGCAGACGGCACAGGCGCCAATTCGAACTCCACTTCCGGCTATAGGAGCGGAGATTCAGCTATACACTCTAGATACAGTGAATGATGGTTTCTGGCAAAATTCCTGGGCGAGAGGAATCGTGAATAAATCACAATTGGCCGGTCTATATACTTTGATACAAAAGCAACAAGGAGCATCGGAAGCACTTCACCTGCGGATCCTGGCGACACACCATCCTATCCACTACCCCCCTCCACGTCCCAGGTACGAAAAGGTGGTTGCCGATAGCGCGTCTATTGGAATGCACCTCAGTGATCCACAAAATTGTATGCATCTGATGTTGAGTGGTCATACCCACGCCCTATATCCGGAGCATGGGAAGTTACCTACATCTCATCGTGCCTGTGATCATGATCCTCCCGGCAATGACCGGTGCCAGCTGGTGGTCGGAAGTCTGATGCAGTTTGATCGTTCCGGAAAACGGTGGCCTCACGCGCACCAGTGCCAGGTGCTGCGGTTTTACCAGGATCCAGGCGAACCTCAGATAGTCATACTCGAACGGCTTCTCGCGGCGCGAGACCCAAGTAGAGCACCAGGTACAGCATCTCGTCGGAGGACAACCGGAGGAACCGGTGAATATAAGCTCATTAAGTTACCAGGGCAGGAATCGTGTACAGAGGAAATGACGATTAATTTATAAGCGCCTCAAGCCAGTCGCGCGATGTAAGCGACACCATCGGCTTCCTTATCAATTAAGATACCCAGCGGGAGATCGATCCCAACCCTCCCCGCAAACAAGTCCTCGCAAAGCCGCGCCATGATAGGTGGTACTGTCTCCCATCCAATAGCAAAAGAGTTCAGCGAGTCCCGAAACGCCTCCGAAAGAACAGGTTCGACACGCTGATCATCGCCGGGAAGCAGGTGCGTATCGAGGATGAGGTTTTCCCTGTCTTCCAATGCAAACGAAAGGTATTGCAGCCATGCCGGTGCCATGATATCGCCGACCTCGTCCGCGTGTTCGCGGATCTCCTCGTCATCCGGTTCATTTGGGTCTCTCAAGGCAGCCTCCAGTTCCTCTATGACACCGTCATCAGGGATATCTGCCTGATTTTCCGGAAGTAACATGCTGAGCGCTTGAATAGCCTCCTCTTTCCAGGCTTCTGCAGCAACATTCCGGGTCTCCCGGACGAGTGCTCTCTGCACATACGATCGCGCGATGTGCGATATCTTGTCTGCGAGGGCTTCCATATTAAACGCTTCGCGCGCCTGGTTTACCATGCTACGTTCCGAGGTCTCCGTACTCAACAGCTCCTGGTCATCATATCGCTGGTTCATCACAAAAACCTCCCTTCTGAAGGGTTTTTTTCGCTTTCTATTCTATCTATCGTTGTAACGGGCTATTTCGTGACATTCCGGAGATGGGGACGTTGGTGAAATATTGACATTTGAATAAAAGAATCCCTGCCAGCTTAAGCCGAAAAAAGACGATTCAGAACCCCAGGGAGATCAGTTTTCGCTCAGACGAGCTACGCCTCGGCAGGCAATTCAGGCCGGAAAACGACATGTCGCTAATATGTTGTATTTTCTATGTAATTGGGGACGGGATTGATTTGTTGCGTTTTTATATTCATTTTTGTGTATCGCAGGGAGGCCCATGATATATTGACATTTTAATATTTGAAACCCCACCACTATCCGCATTATAACTCTAATCCATCAATTTAGCAGCCACATTTTCTTTTGTGACCGGATTTGTCACATCTCTACGGTATACTTTTACTTAAGGAAGCACCTTTTCATAACCTGATGATTCTATGTAAGAAATCAAACGAATTTGCCGTTACAGGAATTGAGCCTTCGTGCTTTATCGTAAATTATTAGGTGCGCAGCAACAACGTTAAGTTCACATCTATCTGCCGGAGTTATTATGGACTCGGAAAATGTTAACATTTCCAGCAAGGATTTTTGGTTCAAAATCGTCGAGTTCCTGCAACAGAATTGGGCGCTCATCGAAGAAGATACCGAATCAGAAGCTTGCATAATTTACTTTATCAGCGACGGCTCCGGAGTCTTCGATCAGATACAATATCCGTCCATTGAAAAGGCCGAAAAGGCACTCCGCAGAAACGGTTTTGAGCAATATGATAAAGATCCTGAAGCCCAGGGCTTCATCTTTCCACCAAGACCGCCATATTTTAGGGATAAACACCCAAATGGAAATATTTATTCATCGGGAAAATTTTGGCGTTTGTAAATTGACTAAATCTGTTAACTAACAGGACGCGAGTCCATGGTTGTTATTTCTGGAAATAAAGCTTAGGGAGTTCAGATGATCGGTGCCATCGCAGGGGACATGATTGGTTCCCCCTATGAAAGATACCCCATTAAACACACAAATTTCGATTCGGTCGTGTCAGCCTTTACCGACGACACTGTTTTAACAATTGCTATCGCCTATGCCATTTTGAATGATGCCGACATCGCCTCATCTCTGAAAAAGTTTGCGGAAAAGTATCACAATTTGCCTTATGGAAGTGGATTTAGAAGATGGATCTGGTCATGGGATAATAAACCTTACAACAGCTTCGGTAACGGCTCTGCCATGAGAGTCTCGCCGGTTGGTTTTGCATATGATTCAGTTGAGGACGTCTTGCACCAGGCTGAAAGAACCGCCGGGGTCACCCACAATCATCCGGAAGGAATCAAGGGTGCCCAGGCGACTGCCCTGGCTATTTATATGGCAAGGATAGGCGAAAGCAGAAAAGCCATTCGCCAGGAAATCGCAGACAGGTTTTCCTACGATCTAAATAGAACGGTTGATGAAATACGACCGAATTACAGTTTTGATGTCACCTGCCAGGGCTCCGTTCCTGAATCTATTATTGCTTTTCTTGACTCCAACAGCTGGGAGGATGCCGTAAAGAAATCCATTTCCCTGGGCGGCGATGCCGACACCATGGCCTGCATCACCGGCGGCATCGCCCAGGCATTCTACAAAAAAATTCCCGATAATATTGCTAAAGATGCCAGAAACAAACTGCCAGGGGATCTACTTGAGATTTTAGATAAATTCAATACGAAGTACAAATGTCATTTTTGAAAAATTTATTTACTTTTAAACACCAATTAAAGCTCTAAAATAAACTCATTTGAGAAGGTAGGTTAAATCAACATGGGAGAAATAGATGTCCGTGAGTGTATTGAAATACTCACCGAAATAATTCACGAAAGGGGCGAAGTTGTATTCAGGTTATATTGGGATAGCGGAGGGCCCGGTGCCGCACAGCTCAACTTACCTTCCTATGCACATCCGCCGGGAAATACTCCTGGACGACAACGAACTCGAATCTGAATTACAAAAAATGACCGATCGTTATGTTGATGAATTGGCTGAAGATTTGGGAGACTGTGTTTCTTTGATCAAATTCCAGTATAGCCGATTGGTTGTGGATCCTGAGAGGTTTCGAGATGAAAGGAAGGAAATAATGGCAACTGTTGTAATGGCCGCAGTCTATTCATCAACATCAGAAGGAAAACCTCTGAGACCTTTTAAAGAAGACGACAAAGAGCTTTTACTCAAAACTTACTATGATCCTTACCACCAGGAATTTGAGAATAAAACAACAGAAATTATAAATGAAGTTGATAAATGTCTTATAATCGATCTTCATTCATTTCCATCGAAACCCTTACCGTACGAGCTTATTAAAAAAACCTTAAGGCCGGACTTCTGTATCGGCACGGATGATTATCATACACCTATAAAATTAGTGCGCTTTGCTGAAAAATTTTTCCAGGAAGCCGGCTTTTCCACTAAAATAAATGAACCTTTTGCCGGTACCTTCGTCCCTTCGCAGTTTTATCAAAATGATAAGCGCGTAAAATCTATTCTGCTCGAAATCAACCGCTCACTTTATATGGATGAAAAATCTGGAGAAAAGAATAGCGGCTTTTTTAAAATTAGAGATCTAATCAACGAATTTATAAGAACCTTAGCAAATTTTTTTGCATGAAAATGGGAACCGTTTTAGTTTTCTAGCTTGTAAAAATACTTATGCCAGATTAAGCTGGAAAACGACAGCTCAGAGCCCCAGAAGGACGACTCGGGCCGGAAAACGACAGAAGGCTAATTTGCTGTATTTTCTATACTCCAGGTATCAATAAAAACCTCAATTGAGCAATACAGCTCAATTGGGTAGTTAGTCGTTATCTGTTATTTGTTAATTGTATCGACGCCAGTGATTGATTAACAAATTCAATCGCCTGGGGCACAGAAATTCACACCGTAATTGAATCCCCATGGTCGACAACATCCCTTTGCTGCGCAAAGCGGCAAAAAAAAACTTTAAATTTTTCGTTTTGCGCTTACCTTATCGGTATTATCTGTTTGTTAATGTTAGCTGACAGGAGGACTTATTCAAATGAACACATGTACTTTCATAGACTTTATGCAGGCACTCAAGCCCTGGCTCAACAGCGACTATATAAAACAAGCGCGCTTCGATGATAAAGGGAATTTCACATTGATGTTTGTGGATGGCGGACAAAAGCTCTACCATGTTGACGACTGTACGGCTGTACAGTTAAAAAATGTGGTTGAGCTGTTGAAAAAAAATGGTGTTCCGGTTTTTAAATAATTCGTAATTGTGTTTTGGGGGATGTTCATAAGATTATAACTTTCTCTTTGGCTGCAGGACGGATTCCCCGCACAAATCCGGTTTTTAAGAGCATGGTGTCAAATCTTCATCAGTGACCGATATTTTCAGATTTTAATCCCCTTAGCAAAATCCTAAATTTTTGATTTTAAAGCAACACTATGATATTTATTAACAGGAGGGGGATTGGGGACGTTCCTAAGTTTATAAGTTTCTGTTGAAAAAAGGTGAAGCCTGCTGATTTATTTAGCTTGTGCGATTTATATAAAAAGGGGACATTCCATGAAATTATAACTTTCTCAGAGGGAGATGAGGGCTCTGCATTCACTCTCCGCTTTAGAAGGGAGGTTGTCGATGGATGACGCAATCACCGTTTTAGCAGGAGCTACCGGTAATCTCGGCGGGCGGATCGCCAGAGCGATTCTCGAACGGGGCGCCAATGTGAGGGCGGTCGTCCGCCACAACAGCGACCCTGACAAGGTCGAGGAGTTGCGGAAGCGGGGTGCGGCGATCGCCGCGGTGGACTTCAACAGCGTTTCCGAGGTGACCGGGGCGTGCCAGGGTGGGTCGTGCGTCATCTCTGCGCTGTCCGGACTGCGGGACGTAATCGTTGAGGCGCAGTCGTTGCTGCTCGATGCAGCGGTCAAGGCCGGGGTGCCACGCTTCATCCCGTCCGACTACTCCATTGATTTCACGAAGTTGCCTCCTGGAACAAACCGCAATCTCGATCTGCGTCGAGAATTCCACGAACGCCTCGACAAAGCCCCGATTGCGGCCACCTCGATCCTCAACGGCATGTTCACGGATCTGCTCACCGGCGAGGCGCCGTTCATCCTCTTCAAATTGAAACGCGTTGTTTGCTGGGAGGACGCCGATCAGCGACTGGACCTTACGACCATGGACGATACCGCTGAATTCACCGCAGCCGCGGCTCTCGACTCTTCAACTCCAAGATTCTTGCGCATCGCCGGGGATCAACTCAGCGCCCGCGGGTTGGTGGAAGTCGTCAGTGAAGTGACCGGAGAAAATTTCCGCCTGTTCCGCCCGGGAGGTCTGAAAAGGCTTGCGACACTGATCAAGATCACGCGAACTATCCTTCCCAAGAGCAGTGCACTCTATCCACCCTGGCAAGGCATGCAGTACATGCACAACATGTTCAGCGGACGCGCGAAACTGGAGCCACTTGACAATGACCGTTATCCAGGCATGCGATGGATAACAGCGCGGGATGTCCTTGCGGCACGCTAATCGTGGTATCGCAGTCGCGCCTGGGATTTAGGGATTTAGGGGACGTCCATGAAATTATAAATTTCTCCGCGCAAACCCCAAATCAGAGATCGGCATAAAAAAAATGTTCACGATTAAACAAAAGATTGAAGTACAGAAACACCCTTTCTTGAAGGGAGAGGTGTGGTTTTTATTCTTTTAGGTATCCATTGCCTAAAAATCAGGTAAAAATTCAATGGAAAAGTCTATCAAAATTTGCCTGCTATCTCCTAACAGGATATACTATGTCTTGTTGGGAAATTAAGAAATTGGTTCCTTAGACACATGTACCCCAAAGGGGGCAATAAGGATGAAAGAAGAAAACAGGGTCAAACCTTGATTGTTGATTACCGAAAAAAGGGGGCGGCTACACTCTTGACAGATTAAGCCGGAAAACAACCCCTCTTCGCTCTTACGAGCTTCGCCGGGCAAGCACTTCAGGGCTCCAGAACGACCCGTCTTCGCTCTGGCGAGCTTCGCCGCGCCAAGCAAGTCGCTCAAGCGGCAAAAAGTAAAAAGAATAATCAGATTTTTAGATTTGAAAATACATCAATATTCAAAATACATTTTCAAAATAAAAGATCCTATTTACAGAAGCGGAGGTCATGGCGGTTCGTGTAACAGAATCCTGGCGGCACAGAAGGACATAACAAAAATAAAAGAACCGACTGATGATTGAGATTTGAATTGAATCCGTACCGAAAATATCTCAAAAACAACCCCTTGAATTTAGACGAAAGGGTCGACCTGATACTTGAGCGCATCCGGCGTTCGGTCACCTGCCGACCCGACGAGGACGCCAATGTCGCCAACGTTCGCCACATGGAGACTTTTTTCTCCTTTTTAGCCGAAACGTTTCCAGGCGATCGACTGCAGACCGAAGTTCAGCATATTCCCCAAAAGAGGATCAGAACCACCGACCGCAATTATATCGCCACTGTACCGGGATCCTCTTCGCAACAGATTGTCCTGATAGCGCATTACGACACCTGGGCATGTTTCTCCTCAAAAGCGCCGGGCGCAGACGACAACACCACCGGCGAGGAGGTGCTGAAGCACTACCTGCTGAGGGATTTATGCGCCGAAAAACCGCCGGCCCTATCGCATGTCTATTTGTTTTCAGGCTCGGAAGAATGCGGAACTCGCGGTCTGATGTCGCAGCTGGCCTTGATTATCGGCCTGTACCTGGTGGGGTATGCCATTTCTTCGGCCAACTGGCTCTATTTCCTGCCGGCGCTGCTGTTTTTCCCGTTTGCTCTTTACCGGCTGGGCATCACCGGCACCCGGCATTATGTCGACTGTCTGTCTGATGAGGAGAAATCCGCCATTGTCGCAGCCATCGCCGTGGATTCAGTGGGCGAAGGACGCTTGTTCATTCCAGAGAACGAAATGGGAGCTAATTTTATCCGCGCATTGGTCCCATATGGAGGCTCGGAACAGTTAAACGACCTTCTGGAAGAAGGGGCCCACTTGAACGGCATCAAATATAATCGCTACCTGGCCGGCGGTACTACCGATAGTGTCGCATTTTTAGAGGAACGCGGCGTTCCATTCGGCAAAAACAAAGGCGGCCGCATACCGGCTGCCGCCATGATCACCATGACACCGGGTAAAGCCAGCCCCCTGATTTTCGGGGGCAAACTACACACCCGGCATGACACCCCTGAAAGGGTATATCCGGAACCCATCAAAGAAGTGCTGACCATCCTGGATTATGCTTTTTCAATTCTAGAAAAGGGAAAACGGCCGACACGCCCCCGAAACTTGGCCGAGCATCACTACGCCCGTATGTATCGCCAGGGAGAACAGCTGTTTGCTGCCCTGAAAGATGCAATTGAGCCCAACCGCCGCAATATAAACTCCATCTTCAAAGTAAGCGGTGAAATATCAAATCAAAAGGCACGCTTGAAGGTCGGGGAAGTGGTCTGGTGGGGCGTTGAAACCACCCTGGATAAGGAAATGCATGACTTTTCGCCAAACGCCCGGCGAGTTTCTGTGGATGAAATGATTATCGAAGACAGCGACGGGACGGTCCATTTTGAGGCCAGCCGCGGGATCGGCCGCAAATTGAAAGCCCGGGCCAGCGGAATATGGGGCGGGTTTGAACGGCTTATCGGCCGTTACTCGTTTTTGGCCATGTTTATCACCGCATTTCTCGTGGCCCATACTTCCAACCAGCTGTTGGATTGGGTCGTTGGACTGCACCCGGCCATCGTCCATTTCGCTGTTACCCATTATGTTTGGGTCTTTGCCGCCATGATGCTGCTACAAATCCTGCTGCTGCTGCGGCTGTTTACACGCGAGCTGCCGACAGCCATGGATAATACCTACCGGCATCTCAACCGGGCCGATAACCTGTTAAGCCTGCGCCGCATTCACCGCTAAATAATTTAGGGGACGTCCATGAAATTATAACTTTCTCGTCGGCTGCAAGACGGATTTCACCGATCGATTCTACCTTTTTTGCCCTTTTCTCAGCGATAGTCTCCAGAGATGATAGGCGGTAAAATGTTCGGGATTGAATTGGCCCCCATGATTGGGAGAATCATCTGTAATTTTATTGAGTTGCAGATATGCGAATATATCACAACTTTTTCAGGGGTCCAAAAGTACCGATATGGTCGGGTAGCGCAGGGGAATCTCACCCCCACGCCCCCACAGATCGGTACGTGACAGTCTCCCGTCATACCGCTCCTGCCAGCATTCCTCTTGAGACCTCACGGTCTCAAGCCTACACAAAAAGAACCCGGCTCCTCCCCCGCATTAGCGGGGTTGACCTGCGCTTGCTGCGAGCTGACTCATCCCCTTCGCTCCAGCCCCATTACAGAGCCTTCTACACTACTACTGGATGATCCGCCCCTGTGCTTCGCATCGGTACTCTCACGCTTGTGGGGCCACCACTTGCGTTTCTCCCTTAACATCGAAACGACAGGTTGTTGGGTAGATCAGTCGTTGCCGACTTTCACCCCCGCAGATCCCACCGTGCGGCTTTCCCGCAATGGGCTCCTC